>JAFUZX010000069.1 GCA_017476405.1 Alphaproteobacteria bacterium
GACACAGGCAAAGTAAACGGCGATGAAGATTTTGTTTTCTATAATAATCTCAAACATAAAAGCGGCTCAGTTGAACATATGGGCGACAACTTGACCGGTGAAGGCGAAGGCGACGATGAAGAAATTAAAGTCGATCTCGAAAAAGTTCCTACCAATGTCAGCAAAATTGATTTCACAGTAACGATTTATGATGCTGATGTTCGCAAGCAAACTTTCGGACAAGTTTCAAACGCTTATATTCGAGTCGTTGACGATATGACAGGTAAAGAAATTATACGCTACGATTTGGGCGAAGATTTTTCTGTGGAAACTGCGGTTGTTGTCGGTGAGCTTTATCGTCATAACGGCGAATGGAAATTCAACGCTATTGGTTCCGGTTTCAGCGGAGGTCTTGCGGCTCTCGGCAGAAATTTCGGCGTTAATGTTTGATTCAAGCGAGGAGAAAAATTTATGTGCAAAGAATGTGGTTGTGGGGAAAATAACGGAATAAATCGTCTGCAATTTAATGCAGCGGGTTACACCGAAGACAGCGCGAAAGAAATTGAAAAAAATCTGCTCGGACTTCCGGGTGTTATGTACGTTCATATTCATGCTCATGACGGTGAAACCACCATTGACTACGATCCGAAAAAAACTAAGTTGATGGAAATTATCGCCGTTTTTGCAAAAAATGATGTAACAGCAGAAATTTAAAGTTAGGGGCTGTTGGTAAACTTCGTTGGAGAAAAATTTATCACAAAAATTTTTCGATAAACTGTTCATAAATGGCTTAAAAGCGAGTTTATCAACACGCTCTAGAAAATTTTTAAAAATCGATATTACATTGAAGTTCCGGCTCTCGATAAAAATTTTAGAATCACTACAGAAAAAAATATTTATCTCATGAAGAATGTATAGTTCGATTCAAAAATGAAAACGGATTCAAAAAAATTAATTTTATATCTGCTACGGGATATGAGGAAAATGATTCAATCATATTGGATATGGGATAAATCAAACACAAAATTTATGGAATGGAAATATGTGAATAATCCGTTTTATAATGAACTGTACGAAGCAGCTTATTCAAGATTGAGATAAAATTTTCTCGCTGATTTTTTGTTGAAAATAATTTAATTCGTACAAAAAGTACTTCGATAAAAAAATATATTTTGCATAATAACATCATAAAAAAATTTTTCGATTCTCAAATGACTATTTCAGGATTTTGGGATTTCTGAGAAATTTTTTTTTGCCCCAAATTTTTTAAAATTTTCTCGGAGATTTTTTTGCAGGAAAATTTTTCTGTAAGTCGAAAGAATTTTTTAAAAAAGTTTATTCGGAGGTGACTGCGATGAAAAAATTTTTAGTTGTTGCATTGTTTATTTTCTGTTTAAATTTTTCAATTTGTTCGGCAAAAATAATCAGCGATTCAACAGGACGAATTACTTTTGAAACTTCAAATTATTGGTATCCGATTTCTGTCGGAAATAACGAAAATTTTTTAGACCTTCACAGCATAGCTCTTGATAAA
>JAFUZX010000003.1 GCA_017476405.1 Alphaproteobacteria bacterium
ACAGATTCTGTTGTAGTGCCTTCACAGTTTGTTGCGTATGCCACAAGCGATTATACGTAAACAATACAATTGGTGCTCTTTTCATTAGTTTCACTCCCGCTCTGCGATGATACATTTTTTTTCAGTAAATATCTATGAAAAACTATGATAGTATGTAGCGTTGTTTTTAGGGATTATATGAGTTGATTGATTTTTTAAATTTGCAAAAAATTAATAGTAGGTTTCGTGATGAAATTTTAGCCTCTATCGAAAGAGTTTTTAATAGCGGTTGGTATATTTCCGGAGAAGAGAATAAAAAATTTTGCGAAGATTTTTCCAAGTATTGTAAAGTAAAACATACTATCGGAGTAGCCAATGGAATGAATGCGCTTGAATTAATCATTAAAGGCTATGGATTCAAAAAAAATGACGAAATAATTGTACCTGCGAATACTTACATTGCCAGTATATTAGCTATTTCCAATAATGAATGTTCGCCTGTTTTGGTTGAACCTGATATAAATACTTATAATATAAATCCTGATTTGATTGAGGGAAAAATAACTGAACGAACCAAAGCTATTATAGTCGTGCATTTGTATGGTCAAGCCGTTCAGATGAAAAAAATTTGGGAACTCGCTCAAAAATATGGTTTAAAGGTTATAGAAGATGCTGCTCAAGCTCATGGCGCTCGCTATTGCGAAAAATTGACGGGAAATCTCGGTAATGCTGCAGGCTTTTCCTTTTATCCTGGAAAAAATTTAGGATGTCTCGGCGACGGAGGTGCTATTACAACGAGCGATAATCAATTAGCAGAAAAAATAACGGCATTGCATAACTATGGATCATTCAAAAAATATCACAACCTTTATAAGGGAATTAATTCTCGATTGGATGAAATTCAAGCTGCAGTTCTCCGTGTCAGGTTGAAATATCTTGAGCAAGATAATGCACGTCGAAGAGAAATATCGCAATACTATCGTAAAAACATTCGTAATGGAAAAATTATTTTACCAACTACTTATAATGAAGATGCCCATGTGTGGCATGTTTTTGCTGTGCGAACCGAAAACAGAGAGGCATTTCAAAATTATTTGCAAAAGCAAAATATCCAGACAGTGATACATTATCCCGTACCACCGCATAAACAACCCGCATACAAAGAATGGAACCATTTATCTTTTCCGATAACCGAGCAAATACACAGGGAAATCATAAGCTTACCGATCTCTCCTGTAATGACGGATGCGGAAGTAGAAGAAGTAGTAAAGATCGTCAATCGATATTAAGTCATCACTGTTTTTGATAAATGACGGTTCTCATTGTTTTGGCAACAGGAATATAACCTTTGCTATGTAAAAATTTATAAATAGAAGAGCTTTTTAATTCAGTAAAATCTCGCTCCACAAATTCGAGTTCTTCTATCAAGAAAAATTTTGGACCAAATGCTGAAAAATCCAAACTTTCAAGAACCCGTAATTCCACCCCCTCAATATCCATTGTAATAAAATCTATAACTTGGCCTTCAGGAACGTAGTTACACAAAATATCATTGATCGGGAAAGTTTCTATTTGTACTATTTCTTTCAGTTTCCAACCATTCTTGATCCTCTCTTCTGAAATTTCCTTTGAAAAACTATTTAACGCAGGTTCTTCGAATGAATAATACTCTAATTGTCCACGAGCATCTGATATACCCGCTTCTATATTTACATCGTTTGGGCGAACTTTATTAAACAATTTCATCGATCCCGGCGTAGCATCAATATTTATTCCATGCCATCCTCTCTCATAAAAAATCTGTGTGTTTGAAAATCTCAACGGATGTAATGCACCTATATCGATG
Source organism: Alphaproteobacteria bacterium (assembly GCA_017476405.1). Lineage (GTDB taxonomy): Bacteria > Pseudomonadota > Alphaproteobacteria > UBA3830 > UBA3830 > BNWE01. Next base: position 1,826 of record JAFUZX010000003.1, read on the forward strand.
TAAAATCCCTTGTACTCAGGTTGACCTTCATAAAATGCAGTCAACAAAGTATCTTCCCCATCTTGAGAATAGAAATTTTTTCTAAACTCCAGCTTTTGTGGCTTGTTAAATAAATTCGAAAAGATCTTCATGAAAATAATAACCTCATTACAATAACTTATAATTATAACAATTATTTCCCAAAAAAAGATAGCAATCTTTTTTTGGCAACAGGTTTTCTAAATTCTTCGCATAATCTTAATAAGTTGCCTTTATCTATACATGCCAACTCTTTGTGCTGGCAATATATTGAATCTTCCGACACTGCATGAGCCCAAGAAGCTGTAAACTCCCAAAATAGATCATATGTTTGTGAAATTAATTTTTGCTCATCATATTTAAAGTTATATTTATCTAAAAAAGCTTTTAAGTATTTTGTAAACATAAAGATAAATGGACCCTGACTCCAATCAACAGGCAAACTTTGAGCACAGCTATCGACATATGTCGTACGAAGTTTTCGCATTTCATCGATCATTAATTGATGTGGATGCACATGTGTAGATCTGTTAAAAATAAAACACTGAGTTTCGTCATCTAATAAAAATGCATGATGGGCGTTTGAGCAAATATTTCACATCCATTTAATAACGAAATGCATTCTCGCATAGAAATCTTCTCTGGTCTAACAATATAAAAACCATTCTTCTTAAACAAAGATTCTGCAATTTCTTCTCCGAGATGTCGTGATAATCCGAAACTTCCTTCAGTCCAAGATGACGTAATTCGTTTTGAAAAGTATATCTTTTTATATTTTGCAGGTCTTGCATACAATTTTACTTTATCAAATAATTGCTTAAAAATAGGGTGGTATTTTCCCTGTAATTCCATAGATTGCTCAGCAACTATGACTTTTTTAAATCTTGTAGGTTGTTTCAAAAAAATTATAGAGCTCTCATCTATTCCTAAAGCCGAATAAAAAAGATGAAAAACATCCCATTTGGGTTCTTCTTGCCCTTGCAACAAACAAACGACCTTAACCTTTGGATCAATTCGATTTAAAAACGGCCACATTACAGAAAAGTTTTCTATCATAAAATGACCAATATTGTTTTTTAATACTCCTCCGAAAAAACTTCTTCGTCTATACGACCAATATCTGACTTCTTTAAATTTGGATTAGCCCCAATAAACCATTGGACAGTGTCGATGGGAGAATCACCTTTAAAACGTTTCGGACAAGACAATTCGCAAAAGCTCAAATCGTTGTAGCAAACGCCTCCATACGCTCGATCTTCAAACGACTTGCGTCCGTCGGCCAATTCAAGCGGACAAATGATGCCCTCGTTGATCTTTTCAATTTTGAGATCGTAATGCTTTTGATAATCAACACTCATGAAGCGTTGGAACTTGTCTTGCATGTAATCTGAGCAAAAAAGCTCGATGTTATTTTTAACGAACATTATTGATCTCGTTATCTATCATAATTCCATTATAAAATTCACAAACATCTTTTAATCCGGTTTGTATATCGATCTGCAATTCTCCAAAATGATTGACCATAACCCTATTATCAAACAACGTATCATCATTAACATTACGATCTTCAGCAAATCTTAGCTTTGCCTTCTTTTTACAAAATTTTTCTGCTATTTTTATGATCCGCAAAACACTAATCGACTTATCGTCAACCACATTGACAATACCAGTCATATCTTTTATTGCTGCCTCCATTATAATTCTAGAAATATCATACACATTTATAAAATATTTTAGGTTATTACCATTATTATGTAAAGTCAGTTCTTCTCCATTTATTATGGCTTTTATTACCGTAGGAATCAGTCCACTTCTAAGTGTGTCATTTACGCCATAACTAACTCCTAAACGCAATATGCATAAATCTATCACTTTTTGTTTACAATATTCCTCTAATATTTTTTCGCTGATTAATTTTGCATGTCCATAGAGTAAATCAGGAGAGACTTCAGTTTGTTCATTTATACATAATGGATTATTAATTAACTTTTTGCCATATACACTTATCGTACTTACATAAACTATTTTTCGAGGAATATTAGGCAGATGTTCTATTAAGTAGCTACAGGTTCTTATACTATCTACATTTTTATGTATATTGTTCGCATCTGACCTTGTTTTTGGGCAAAAGGCTCCCAAGTGAATAATCGTATCAATTGCCGGTAAGGAATCTGTAGTATATGTATAATTGTTATGAAGAATGCAACTGTACCCATTTACACTTTTTGAAGTCAAAAGGCATATGTGGTTTTTATCTTCCTCACAATTCTGAGATATATAACTCAACAAATGATTCCCTAGAAAACCCGATATCCCTGTTATTAAAATCTTTCCCACATTATTACCTGTAATAATAGTCGTACCAAAAATTACGGACAATCAACCTCAATCTTTTGAGCGGTACCAAGGATGACAAAATTCTACACACTAACTTCAGAAGCCTATGTTGGAGAATTGAAACATCTTTTAGTGCTTTATCAAACAAAACAGAAATGCCTTGCCAGCGATTGCCTTCCCCTTTGCCAGATTCCAAATCTTCTGTGGAATAAGACATTACAATTTTACGCAATCTTTCATTGATTCTTTGTTCCACATAAACATCGTTTCTTTTTACTGTTAGTATGTAGTACAATTCTATATTACATTTTGGATAAAGTGCCGCTAATTGTTGTTGATACGTGATAAGATAATCGTCACTGTAATTATCTTTCTTAGAAACATACACTAATAATATGTTTTTGCTTTTTTTTAGGTGTCTTTGTAATCGTTCAATTCTTCTATCGAACTGATTTCTTACTGTTTTAAAGGTTTTCTCCAACGGGTATGATCTACGAAAACAATGCACAAATAATATATTTGTCACCACATCTCTGTAATGCCAACAACTCGTAGGAGGAATATCCAAATAGGGAACTAGATTTTTTTTGAGGCAAAAAATCGAGAAAATTGTTATTTAAATAATAAGAAAAAGATTTTAGCTTGAAATCCATTAACCAATCAAATGGATAGGAACACATCTGTAACCCCAGCCTTCTTAAATTAAAGGATGCGATACAACTTTCTCCTATCGGAACAACAAAATCATACTGTTTCATATTAATTAAACGGTGGTCGATAATTTAAAACGTATCTACATATTTGTTCATCTCTTTTTCCCAACACCTTTGAAGGACATCCCGCAACGATCTCAAAATTTCCTATATTTCTGCATACAGTAGAGTGTGCTCCCACGATAGTTCCTGTTTTTATTACCACTCCAGGCAATATAACGCTCATGTTTCCGATCCACACGTAATTCTCTATAATGATAGGATGCACGAAACCGGCAAATGTCGGTGAATTTTTATAATGACTAGCCGATTGCAAGATAGAATGAGATGTAACAGAACAATGATCTCCAATCTCAACATCTCCTATTATATCAACATTTCTGCCAATAACAGTATCATTACCTATTACGATCACCCCCCCTCGTCGGCAAGAAATAGCACCCTAGATGCACAAAACTACCTTTTCCTATCTTTACTCCTAACACGTGCTTCAAATACCAATGCCTTACATGATATGAAGGAAAATAAGTTATCCAATAGTTATACAGATAGCACTTCAAATTACGGAAAAACGCACGACAAGCATCAAAAGGAAACACTCTCTTTCTTCTAATGTAGTCTATCAAGTTCTGTCCTGCCTCAATTTTCACAACTCTCTCCTCTTCCTTAAGTTTTTACACTATTTCAACTACAGGAAGCGGAAAAATAAACTTTCCTCCATTCATCCAATACATTTTTTCTCTCTACAATATGTTATGCTTAAAATGCCAGGGAAGAACGAGCAAATAATCTGGCTTCATTGCGAAAGCTTTCTCTTCGCTTATGATAGGAATATTAGTTCCCGGAGTGTATTTTCCAAACTTATCTGAATTTATTTCCGCGATATACGGAATATGTTGTCTACCTAATCCACAAAACTGTAACAGGACATTTCCCTTAGTCGATGCACCGTATCCGATTATGCGTTTTCCATCGGCAATCAACGATTCAATCAAATTTCTCAGATTTTTTCTATGGTGTAATGCCTTTTGCGCAAAATCTCGATAAGGAGTTATTGTATCTAATCCCAAATCTTTCTCTTGCCGTAACATCCAATCTATAATAGTTGAGTTTGATTTGTACTTCGCATCCTTTTTGCACGCATTAACTGCAAAACTGCCGCCGTTAATAGAATTTAGTGTTACATCAAATACTCGCAATCCTTTAGATTCAAGCAAATTCTTGATAACTTTAAAGGAATAAAATTCCAAGTGTTCGTGACAAATTGTGTCATATGCTTCCATCCGTAACATCGAAGACATATAGCTTTGTTCGAAATGCCATATTCCATCATCGGCCAAACATTTCTCTATATCTTCAACAAACTGAGACGGATCCTCAAGATCGTAGAACATAGCAATAGAAGTAATTATTTTGGCTTTTTGTTCTATCCCAGCATTATGGACGGCATCATAATTGAAAAAATTAGGAATCAACCCAATATCTGAACCGTAGTATTCCTTAAACTTAACACCAGTAGGATCTATACCAACTCTTTTGCACCTTATAGTGTAAGCTTTTAGAGAAGTTGCGTCATTAGAACCGATATCAAGTACTAAATCTGTATCTTTTAAATCAACCAGTTTTTCGAGCGCTTTGATTTTTCGCTCCAAATGCTCAACCATTGATGAGTTCAATCCTGAACGATATCCGTAATTGTCACCATACATTTCTTGCTACGGATAAAACTGCTTCAGTTGCAACAAACCACAATGTGAGCAATACACCATATCGACAGGTCCTTTAGATACAGCTTCTTTCTGCGTTCTTGGAAAAACCCCTGTTAAAAACTGTTCTCCTAAAGAAAACACAATCTCTAAATCCTTGGATTTACACAATCTGCATGATGAAATTTCTGTATACACGCCCCCCACCTGTTCACTATATAACAAAGCCAATCTCTAGGAAAGATAACAACCAAATTTAAAATAATGGATTAATTTTTTTAAGTCAAGATTCAATAATCATCGATATTACTGATAGCATATGGGGATTTAAACATTGTTTTAAAGCTAATAATTCGTTAGTTTTTGTAAGGATGAAATGGAAAACAATTGGTGAAAATATTCGTTACTGGTCACAAAGGATTAATCAGTCGTGCAAAGTTGTGAATGTAGACTCAATGTCTAACAGAAAAAGAAAAAATTTTATTCGAAACTTCTATGAAATCGACTCAACTTCTGTCGGACGAACTTTGTTGTATCGATTACTAATCGAAATAATACGGACTGATACAGAAGGGAATGAATGCATTGATAATTTTATACACAAAACATTAATTCCAGATGATCTTGATAAAAGGAATACCTGCAGAAGTATTGAAATAATTACTCCTTATGATACAAAACGCAATTCATTTTATAGAGGAATGAAAAGTATAAACTTTTATCCTTCAAAAGATAAGAAAAAAACAAGTATTTTCGGGGTTAAAAAAGATGATGAAATTGAAATAATAAAATCTTCTCGTACAGATGATGTTGGCCTCTTCCATGAAATGCTGC
>JAFUZX010000070.1 GCA_017476405.1 Alphaproteobacteria bacterium
ATATAATTGAAAATAATTATAAAACAAGTAAAAAGAAATCAAAGAAACAAATACTTGATTATCCCGGAATAGAATGTGAAAATTACTATCCAAAAAGTATTGAAAATATAAGAAGTTTCTATTGGAAAAACACTGATCGCAGTCGAAATATATCTCAAAAATCAACTACAATAAGAATTTGCAATTGGATGTTTTCTCAACATAAAAAAATGAAGAAATACTCTCAAAAAACAACTTCAGATCAAAAAACAGTTTCTGAAGAAACTCCAGGAATCAATCAAAAATCTTTAGAAGAGTAATTTTTTATTTTTTTGAATGAATCAAAAGTAACAATTTCATTTTCATCGAGATCCGGTTTACTATAATTATTGATATCTCTCTCATCAGATACGTTGTAATAATAAGTCTGTGAACCATCGATAACGTAAGCTGGTTTTAAAAATCTGTACCATTCAGATACCGGCGGTAAAGAGCCATTACGATTATGATACACTAGCATAAATTTTCTCGATTGAAGCTTTTGTATTGTTTCCGTATCGGCCTCTTCCGACTCTATAGCCACATCCAGAAGTCTTGAAAATTCAATTTCTGTAAGAACATTAAGAATTCGCTTTTGCCCATTTGATTTTAGCATCAAATAACTTCCGAAACTATCAAGCATATAATACTCAACAAAATCATCTTGCTTAAATATTTTGTTAAAAAAATCTGAAAATATAGGATCGTTCAAATGATATAATTCTCCTAATGAAGCATGTTGCAGTATATAATCCGTATAAATTTTGAAGTATTTATTTATTGTTCTATTTACCGCATTTTTTATATCGAATGAAAGATTTTTTCTGAAAAATTGAGATATGTAACCTAAATTAAAAGCATCAATTGCAATTTTATCGTCAGCTAATCCTGTTAAAAGAATTTTTTGAATTCCTTTCCCTAAAATCTTCGAGCAAAATTCGACACCATTCATATTAGGCATTTGATAATCTGAAATCACCAGAGAAATTTTATTAAAACGATTTGACGAATAAATTTCAGTATGCAGTCCACCGATATTTAATAATATTGATTTCCACTCAGACGTTCCTTCCTCACCACTTCTTATTAAATTCGTATAATCCAAACTATTATCTACACTTGACGCATTTATAAAATCAAGAGCGACTTGAGCATCAGAAAATGCCTTACAAACAATCGGCATTCCTTCAAGAGACAACTTCAGAAAATTTAAAAAAGTAGGATCATCATCAACTAAAACGACAGTTGTAGGAAAAAAGCAACTTAAAACATTTCCCATGATCTACTCCTTAACTTATTATATATACGACATTATTCAATATATGTCAGAATATCATTCTAAAATATGTGATTCAATTAATCAAACAGATATTTTAGTACTTCTTTTGCAGCCTGTTGTTTATCCGAAGGTATAAGAGAAGCAATAACTGATTTAAACTCTCGTTTTTGTCTCTCTCTATTTTCCACACTATCAATTAACTCAGTAACACAAGAAAAAATTTTTCCAGCGTTACAATCATCTTGAAGTAATTCAGGAAGAACTAATTTATCAGACAATATATTAACTAAAGAAACATACTTTATTTTTATAAGCCGTTTTACAATAGCCGCATTTAAAGCTGATGTTTTATAAATTATGACAGAAGGAAGACCAACTCTCGCCAATTCCAAATTAACTGTTCCTGATGCCGCCACAGCTACATCCGAAACATAGTAAGAAAGTATTTTTCCAGCTTTCGAGGTTATTATTATAGGGAGACTGTTCCAACTTTCGGTGTATTCTCTTATATGCTCTTCCAAAGATCCAACAGTTGGTATTATGAATTTTATATTTTCGCTGTATTTTTTAACCATCATATCAGCGAATTCCTTAAGAATCGGCATATGATAATCTATCTCTGATTTTCTGCTTCCGGGAATAAGTGTAATAATTTTATATTTGAAATAATCGTGCATATTTATACGTTTTTCTTCTCGTTCAAATTTCTTATTCGCTAAATTTTGTTCCGCAACATTTCCATATATTTTTACGGTTACCCTATCGTCATACCAATTTTTTACATTATCTCGCCATTGATGAATATTATGTTCAAATCTAGGAGAAAAACCGATAGAATGCAGAAAGTTATTTTTATAATAATCCTGAGGCTCTTCAAAATCAGAATCCAAAGCGACAGGATGCCCGACAAAAACAGATTCTAAACCATATTTACTGAATAATTCAGGCTCAAATGGTAAAATCGTAAGCAATTTATCAACGAAATTACGCATATCCTTTGCTCGGCTACTTCTCCATGCCCAAACTGACGGAGCAACATAATGCACAATCGGAATTTTTGCGTTCGCTTCTTTTAATGCCTTACTTACACGACTTGTAAATCCCGGAAAATCTATAGTTACGACAACATTCGGCTGATAATCTAAAATTTTCTTTACCGTTTCATTGATCATTTTTTTTATATAGAAAATTTTTGTTATTACTTCCCATATACCAATAATAGAAAGCTGATCAATAGAAAAAACCTGTTGTAATCCCGCTTTATTCATATACTCGCCGCCAATTCCGGCAAATTCAACATCATTGCTTAGAAATTTGATGTCTTCCATCAATTTTCCGCCTAAATAATCTCCGGAAGCTTCTCCCGCAATTATAAATATTTTTTTCTTAGGCTTACTTGTGTCCATATTCGTTATCTATTCCAACAAAAAACATAGAAAGCTCATTCGCTTTTTCGATAAATTTTTCTTTATCCAAAACGATACAATGTTCACTCTCCACAGCCAATCCCAAAAAGCCATAAGTATGTAAATTTTCCAATGTACTTATACCGACAGTAGGTAAATCTAATCTTTGATCTTGTTGCGGTTTTGATACTTTAACTAGAACTCCACCTGTAGACTGTTTACGTAATTCACTACAACGTTTTATCAATGCGTCAGTTCCTTCAACACATTCAACTCCGAGAACATCACCATTACAAATTACTACAGATTGTCCGATATCTAATTGTCCGATTGCTTTTGCGACATTGAATCCTTTTTGAATATCCAACCAATCAGATTTCTTAGGTTTTTTTTGAGATAGAATTCCGTTTTCTACAAAAGCCTTATCTCCAATTAACTCAGTTCCTGAAATTATCTCAAAACCTTCCTTATTTAATAACTCTGCGACAGATCTTAATAAAACATCATCGCCGGCAAAAATCGACTTACCTAATTTTAATAACCAAGACGCTCCCTTCACATCAAGTGATAAGTCATTAAAATTCGGACGCTTCACTGCTCCGGCAAAAACTACTTTATTAACAAGCTCTTTTCGAAAAAAAGTAATTGCTGCAGCTACTTGCCCGATTTTTATATTTATAAAAGGAATTCCTTGAGGTAATTGACTATCCGCATGTTCACCTACAAAGA
>JAFUZX010000071.1 GCA_017476405.1 Alphaproteobacteria bacterium
ACAAAAAACAATAAACTTATGGCAAGCGGAACAGGAAAAATCTTTTTCAAAAACTTAATACCGAATATTGATACCAATGTGAAATTATCTTGTGATGATTTCAAATTATTTAATTCCGATGATCTAGAAATAGCGATAAAAGGAACAGGAAAAATCACCGGATTGATAAATGATCTTTTGATTAGCGGAGATATTGAATTAACAAAATGCAAAATTCAAAAAATGGATACCGGATCAAATAATAAAAATGATGGAATTATCATCGAAAATGAAATAAATATAGATAAACAACCATCAAATACGGAAATTAATAAAGAAGATTTTTGTCGTTATGATATTTCTATGAAATGTCCTAAAGTTTCTGTTATTGGAAACTTATTTAATATAATTTTTGAAGGAAATTTACATCTCGGAAGCTATAAACATCAAGCAACTTTATCAGGCTTATTAAAATTGAAAAAAGGAAAGCTTAATTTATTCGGAAAACGTCTTTTAATGAGAAAAGGAGAAGTTGAATTTTTCGAAAAATACCCATTTGATCCGACCGTCAGTATATTTTGTTCAAATAACTTTAACGGAATGATTGTTTATTTGAAAATAAAAAATACTCCTGAAAAAGGTGTTTCATTTAACTTATATTCCACACCTAATTACTCGCAAGATATAATTTTATCGCAGATGTTATTCGGAAAAGAAATGAAGTATCTAAGTGTCTCTGAAGCCGCACAATTTGCGCAAGCTATGAGCAGTCTTAAACAGAAAGGATATATTTTCTCAATATTAAACACATTAAAAATAGGCGGAATTATTGACAGCATAACTTTCTCTAATCCTAACGAACAAACGCAAATGTTAAATAAAAACTCCCAAACATCAAGTAACAAAGAAAATATAAATATAAGAGCGGGAAAATATATAAGCGATAATTTATTCATAAGTGTTAATAAAACAGCGGATGAAAAAGCGTATTTTGACATTGATTACTCTCTTACTCCTACAATATCCGTAAAAGCTAATACTAACGGAGAAGCCGGTATCAGCTGGAAATATAAATATTAAAAATTATAGAAACAATATATTATCGTTATAAAAAACACATAGTTTTTCTATTGCGTATTCTTATTATAAAGGATACAATATAGTATGGTTAAGAGAGCATAGAAATATATATCGATGTTTATCTTTATAAGAAAGTAAAATGAGGATTGGAAAATATTATGAAAATTAAATCTAATTTAGCGACGATAGTTTTGTCTTTGTTTGTTGCTGAGTCTTTGTATGCTGGAGCTTTATCAAAAGATTTTAAAAATAAAGAATCAGATGCGGTAGAGCAATCATCTGATATGAATAGTATAACATCATCTGATACAGAAGCAGCCAAAAAAGATAATAATGCGACAGAAACAAGTAAGAATAATAATAGTACAACAGTAACACCTAAAAAAGAAATCAAGGGAGATCCTGTGGTCGCAAAAATCGGACGTTCAAAAGAATTCAGACGCAGTGATGTTTTGAAAGTCGTAAAAACTCTTCCGGCACAAATGACACAAGGAATGTCAGAAGATAAATTATTTTCTATGTGCTTAGATCAGTTAGTTGCTTCCTATCTCATGGTTGAACAAGCTAAAAAAGCTGGCATGGATAAATCAAAAGATTTTACGGAGCGTCTAGACAACGTGAAGAATGATTTGCTTGCAAGAACGTTTTTGATGAAAGAAGTAGCACCTAAGGCTGAAAACGAATCTGCGCTAAAGGCAAGATATACTAAGTATCTCGTCGAGTTCAAAAAAATGATAGAAACAGAAATCTTCCATATAATGCTAAGTTCAGAAGATGATGCAAAAGCAATCATCGCTCGCTTAGATAAGGGTGAAGACTTTGGAAAAATTGCGAAAGAAAAAAGTTTAGCACCATCAAAAGATAAAAACGGTGAAGAAGGATACATTGTTATAGATGTTTTGCCTAGCTCCATCAAGGATAAACTTTCAAGTTTAAAGAAAGGTGAATATACGAAAGAGGCACTAAAAACCGACAATGGTTATCATATATTCAAAGTCGGAAATAGTAGAGATACATCTCCTCAAAAATTTGATGAAGTAAAAGATGGTTTGAAACAATTAATCGTACAAGAAGAAATTGTTAAGTTAGTAGATCGTCTTGTAAAACAATTTAATGTCGTTCGCTTTAATGAAGATGGTTCTCCTATTACAGAAAAAAAAGTAGAACCAATTTCAGCTCAACCTATAGCTGATTCAACGGCGAAGTAAAAAAATAGAATAAGAAAATATTATAGAAAATGCGAGTTACTTTTATGTTTCTCGCATTTTTTTTGTGATTATTGAAGAAATTTATTTGTATTTGTTTGTGAATTATGATATTAATAACATCGCTGTTCAGGAATTATTATTATGAATACGTTACAATGTTTTGAGAAAAAAGAAGAAGAAAGATTACTAACGGGAAAGAGTATTCCAAGTTTTGCTCCGGGCGATACTTTGAAAGTTTTAGTAAAAGTTGTTGAAGGAGAAAAAGAGCGTATGCAATCCTTTGAAGGTGTTTGTATTGCTCGTCGAAATCGTGGGTTAGGTTCGTCTTTCACTGTTAGAAAAATTTCTTTTGGAGAAGGAGTAGAACGTATATTTCCGTTATATTCTCCTAATATAAAAATTGAGGTTGCTCGTCGTGGTGTTGTTCGTCGTTCCAAACTTTATTATTTACGTAATAGATTAGGAAAAGCAGCAAGAATTATCGAAAAAAATACGTACGCTGTAACCGCAAAAAGTGAGCAGACAGAAGAGACAGATACATCAAAAGCTGTTTAACATTTTATTTTTCATTTTTTCCTTTTTTAATTAGACTGCCGTTAATTCGGCAGTTTTTTTGTATAAAAACAGATAACAAAATATTATAGAGAATCAATTTCCTTTGATATATATTTTATTAACTTTGATTCCCACTCTAATCGCAATTGATCAAAACTATATATCGCATTAGCCGGACTTGTTGATGGAAGTTTTATAATTTCTCTTTTTATAGATTGATAACAATATTTCATATAAATACGATATGCTTTTTCACCATTTGCGTATATTTGTTTTATATTCGAAAATTTTAAAATTTTTGATAAATCGTTCGGTACAACATTTTTTATTGACGAATCACTAGATCCAATTACATCACAACTAAAAATAACATCCCAAATAGCTATCTGATTACTGATCAAAATGTTAATTTTTTCATCAATTGTTTTTGGAATTTCTTTTGTTTTAGTAATATTAGCGATTAATTTCCAAAAACAATTACGTGGATGTCCATAGAAAAAACCACATTCTCTGGATTTCTCAGATGGAAATGAACCAAGTATCAAAATTGAAGAATTTTTATCAAAAATAGGCGCAAAAGGATGTTCTATCATTTCAAATTTATTTTATCAAAATTATTCAAATAAAACAAATCTGACTATTACAAATCTAAAACAAAAAATCTAGAAATAAAGAAATATGAATATAAAAAAATGTCGTAAAGTGAATGGATAGCCCCTACCCTACGACATTTTTAATAAGAGAAAATGAAAAAATATATTATTTCTCGCTTACAAACTCTTCAAGAATATCTGCAGTCCCTTTCTTTCCGATAAAATCCCAGTTTTTCTCGAGCCATTTATCAGCAGCTATTTTTCCAGCCTCTTTTAAATGTAACAAGAATTCCATATCGGTATTCAATTTTGAAGACCACCCTAAATCTTGGAATACAGCTTCATCTTCAATTAAGTGAACATGCAATCTCTTGAGAGTTCCCGGTTTTACAACGCCACTATCAATTAATTTTGTAATAAAATGCATCGAGCGAATTTCTCTCATGATTGAAAGGTTATTATTTATCTCATTTAATCTATCACCAATCTCACCAGCTGTAATCGGCAATCTCGGACGATGTGTCGGATTTAACTTAATAATCATAACATCTGATGTTTCGCAATTGTAAATTAACGGATAAATTGCTGGGTTTGCGCTGAAACCACCGTCCCAATAATATTCTCCCTTTACCATAACCGCATTATGTATTGTCGGCAAGCATGCTGTCGCAAGCAAAGCATCTATACATAATTCCTCATTTATATTAGAAAATATTTTTATTTTTCCTGTATAAACGTGTGTAGCGGCCATAAAGACTTTTACTCTTTTATCCGTATTTAACTTATCGAAATCAAACAATTCTAAGCAAAGATCCTTTAATGGATCGACACCAGCCGGATTTAATTGATATGGAGATAACACTTTACTTATAAAATCAAAAGCAACAAATCCCGGAGAATTATGCATAGTGTATTTTCCCATTAATACATCTAATACTCCAGGCTTAAATGGGCTTGTTCTGCCTCTGTCTGACATAATCTCCCAATATTTATCCATAAACTTTCTTGCGCCTTCATTGCCGCCCTCAATAATACCCTGAGCAGTTGACATAGCGTTCATAGCACCGGCACTTGTTCCTGAAACTCCTTCGATGACCAGATCTTTCTCCTGCAAAAGCCTATCTAAAACACCCCATGTAAAAGCTCCATGAGCTCCTCCACCTTGCATAGCGATCGATATATGTTTTTTGCCGTCATTTACTTTTTCAGTCTTTTGTTTCAATTCCTTATCCATGTTTTCTCCTTTAAAATTTATACTTTTTAAATTTAATCATAAATTAGTTAAAAAAAGGTTTAGCTTCATCAAATGATGAACAAATTTTTAAAATTTTATCAAAACCACTCACCTTAAATACTGTAAAAATCTTATCCGGCATATTTATAAGGACCAATACACCACCTTCAGATTGAAGTTTTTTACCAGCCATCAATACAACTCGTAATCCAGCACTAGATATATAATCAATTGCATCAAAAGCTATAGCTATTTTTTTACTTTCGGTTATCGCATTCATAACCGCTGATTCAAAAGCTTTAGCTGTCGAAGTATCCACTCTTCCTGTTGGTGTTAAAACTGTTACACCATCTTTACTTTCGCTTTTAACTTCCATTTTTGTCTCCTTCTCTATTTCTTATTATTTAATACAGACACAGTTACACTAAGATGATTTTTATCATCAACTCTTGAATATTCAACGACTTCAGATAACTGTTTAACAATAAATATCCCTAATCCTCCTATTTCTCGCTCTTCAAGAGATGATTCAGTATCAGGGTTATCTTTAGCTAATGGATCAAACGGAATTCCGTCATCTGATAATTTCATTGAAATACGATCACCCTCTTTTTTTATGTCAAGCGTAAACGTATGAGTTCCCCCATCAGGATATGCATAACTAATAACGTTAGTAACGATTTCGTCCAATATCAGAACGATATCATGATACTTTTCTTCAGAAACTCCATTATCATCACAAAATTTCTTAACTTCATCACATAATCTGGATATCTCATCAACGTCATTTTTTAAACTAATTAACATTTGGCGTAATCCTCAATCTATATTTCAAGCATAAAATAGTTATATCGTCGGACTGTGGTGCTCCGGCAGTAAATTTTCGGATATCTTTTACGATTTCGTTGGTTAGTATTTTTGGAGGGGCTTTTGTATTCGCTTTAAGAGCTGCTGTAAACCTTTCGTAATCGTATTCTTCTCCT
>JAFUZX010000072.1 GCA_017476405.1 Alphaproteobacteria bacterium
CCAGCTGATGAAATTCCAATTATCAAAGGAAGCGCTCTTTGTGCTTTGGAAGGAAAAAATGATGAAATCGGAAAAAATAAGATCATTGAGTTAATGGAAGCTATTGATTCTTATATTCCGCAACCAGAGCGTCCAAAGGATAAGCCATTTTTGTGTCCGATTGAGGATGTTTTCTCGATTTCAGGTCGTGGTACGGTTGTTACCGGTCGTGTTGAGCGTGGTATTATTAAAGTTGGCGATGAAGTTGAAATCGTTGGTTTGAGACCAACTACGAAGACGGTTGTTACCGGCGTTGAAATGTTCCGTAAGTTGCTGGATCAAGGTGAAGCGGGTGATAACTTGGGTTGTTTGCTTCGTGGAACAAAGCGTGATGAAGTTGAGCGTGGACAAGTTTTGGCGGCTCCGGGAACAATTACCCCTCACACAAAATTTGAATGCGAGGCGTATATTTTGAACAAAGATGAAGGTGGTCGTCATACGCCGTTCTTTAACGGTTATCGTCCTCAGTTCTATTTTAGAACGACAGATGTAACAGGAAATGTCACTCTTCAGGAAGGAGTTGAAATGGTCATGCCTGGCGATAATGTAAGATTGAGCGTTGAATTAATTGCTCCTATCGCTATGGATGAAGGATTGAGATTCGCTATTCGTGAAGGTGGTCGTACGGTAGGTGCCGGCGTAGTCACTAAGATCATAGCTTAAGTTTTCGGAAGGGGATGGAATCATGAATGGGCAGTGTATCCGCATATGTCTTAAGGCGTATGATCACAGGATTTTGGATTATTCCACAAAAGAGATCGTTATGACTGCAAAAAGGACAGGGGCTACCGTTCGTGGTCCCGTCCCTCTTCCGAATAGGATTGAGCGTTTCACGGTTTTAAAGAGTCCTCATAAGGATAAGAAGTCTCGTGAACAATTTGAGCAGAGGACGCATAAGCGATTGGTGGATATTGTGGATTGTCCTCCTCAGACAGTCGATGCTTTGATGAAATTAGAGCTCGCTGCAGGTGTAGACGTTGAAATTAAACTGTTGGGTTAGAGTTATGCGTTCTGGTTTATTAGGAAAAAAATTAGGCATGACACGCATCTTAGCTGATGATGGTCGTCAATATGCCGTTACGGTGTTGAAAATTGAGCCGCACAATGTTATTGCTCATAAAACTGCCGAGAAGCATGGCTATGATGCGGTAGTTGTAGGGACGGTTGAGACCGAAGAGAAAAAATTAAACAAACCTATGCGTGGTTATTTTAAAGCGTTAGGTAGTAAATATTATAAGAAATTACGTGAATTTAGAGTTCCTGCGACTGAGATGCAGGCTGTGGGGACTGTTTATGGCGCTGATATGTTTACGTCGGGCCAGATTGTTGATGTGATCGGAACTTCTATCGGTAAAGGATTTGCGGGGCCTATGAAGCGTCATAATTTCGGAGGTTTAAGGGCAACGCACGGTGTTTCTTTGTCTCATAGAAGTCATGGTTCTACCGGAAACAGAGAAGATCCTGGAAAAGTCTTCAAGGGAAAAAGAATGGCAGGTCATATGGGAAATGAGACTGTGACTTTGCAGAATCTTGTAGTCCATGGAGTTGATGGAGATCTTCTTTTGATTCGTGGAGGTATTCCGGGATCAAAAGGTAGCTATGTTTTAGTAAAAGATGCAGTAAAAAGGAAATAGTACTAATGAAACTGCAGATGGTAAAAATAAACGGTGAAGTCGGTGGCGAAATAGTGCTGGATGATGCCGTATTTAAGATTGAGCCGAAGACTGAGTGTTTGGCTGACGTTGTTAGATGGCAATTAGCTCGCAGACAAGCTGGAACACATGCTGTTAAGACAAGAGGTTTTATTAATCGAACAAAGAAAAAAGCTTTCCGTCAGAAAGGAACAGGAAATGCTCGTCATGGAGCGAAAACCGCAAATATTTTTGTCGGCGGCGGTGTGGTTTTCTGGCCAACTCCACGGTCTCATGCTTTTAAAATTAATAAAAAAGTCAGAATTCTTGCTATGAAATCTCTTCTTTCTATAAAAGCTAAAGAGAAAAATCTGATTATATGTGAAGATTTGGAGCTCGGATCATCGAAAACAAAAGATTTGAAAGAATCTTTGAAAAAAATGAAGATTTCGTCAGCTTTGTTTGTTGATTCTGCAAATTGTGAGCATTTTAGAAATGCGTGTTCTAATATTTATAGAATTGATGTAATTCCTTCTGCGGGATTTAATGTTTATGATGGTTTAAGACATGAAAAATTAGTTCTCACCAAGAGTGCTGTTACGTGTCTTCAAGAGCGTTTGTTAGGATAAGTAGCCATGATATCGGAATATGATTGCTTGATTGCTCCTGTTATGACGGAAAAGTCTATGAAAGGTGTTGAAGGAAAGACTGCATATGTCTTTAAAGTTCACCCTGATGCGACAAAGCTTGATATTGCGAAAGCTGTAGAGAAAGTTTTTGCTGGAGTAAAAGTTGCTGCCGTAAATGTATTAAATAGAAGTGGAAAAAAGAAGGTTTTCAGAGGAAAACGTGGAGAAACAAAACCTAGAAAACTTGCTTTTGTTCGCTTGTCTGAAGGTTCAATTAATTTTGAGGGTGGAATCTAATGGCTTTGAAATCTTATAAGCCGGTTACTGCCGGTACACGAGGATTAGTTTTAGTAGATAGATCTTCTCTCTGGGATGGACGTCCTTATAAAGGGTTGGTTTATGGAAAATCATCAACAGGCGGACGTAATTTTCAAGGACGTATTACTGCTTGGCATAGAGGTGGAGGACACAAGAAACTCTATCGTTTTATTGATTTTCTCAGAGATAAGAGAGATATGGAAGCGGTTGTAGAGCGTATTGAGTACGATCCAAATAGAACGGCTTTTATTGCTCTTATAAAATATGAGGATGGTGAATATTCGTATATTATTGCACCGCAAAGACTAGCAATTGGTGATAAAATTATTTCTTCAGATAAAGCTGATGTCAAAGTCGGCAATTGTATGAAGATGATCAATATTCCTGTTGGTACGATCGTCCATAATATAGAAATAAAAGTTGATAAAGGTGCTCAATATGTGCGATCTGCTGGTACTTATGGCCAAATAGTCGGTCGAGATTCCGGAAAAGTAATTGTTAAATTATCTTCTGGTGAAGTACGGTTGATAAATGGTGAATGTCGTGCTACTATTGGCGCAGTTTCTAACCAAGATCAAAAAAATGTTAATCTTGGGAAGGCTGGACGTAGTCGTTGGATGGGGTGGCGTCCTGTAAACAGAGGTTCTGCTATGAACCCGATTGATCACCCTCATGGTGGTGGTGAAGGTAACACGAAGAGCGGAAGACAACCTGTTACTCCTTGGGGTAAACCTACAAAGGGTTACAAAACAAGAAGGAAGGCTAAGCAGTCTGATAGGTTTATTTTGACTCGTAGAAAGAAGTAGGTGATATTGTGGCTCGTTCAGTATGGAAAGGTCCGTTTGTTGACGGATATTTGATAAAAAAAGTCAAAGCGTTGCTTGAATCAGGTAGACGCGATCCTATAAAGACGTGGTCTAGGCGTTCAACGATTATTCCTGACTTTGTTGGTGTTACTTTTTCAGTACATAATGGTCGTAAATTCATTCCTGTACTTGTTACAGAAGAAATGGTTGGACATAAGTTGGGCGAATTCTCTCCGACAAGGACTTTTAATGGCCATGCGGGTGATAAGAAAGCTAAGAAGGACTAAGATGAGCAAAAGGTTACGGATCAAACCTGTATCTGTGGATGTTGTTGCGAAGGATCGTATGATTCTCGCTTCTCCAAGAAAGGTTAATTTAGTTGCTAAGTTGATCAGAGGAATGCCGGTAAGTAAGGCACTTGATCAGTTAAAGTTTTGTAATAGAGCAGTAGCGGAAGATGTTCGCAAAACTGTTTTGTCAGCTGTATCTAATGCTGAAATGAATTATGGACTTGATATTGATCTTTTAAGAGTAAAGGAAGCTTATGTCGGGAAAGCTCTTACACTCAGAAGATTTATGGCTCGTGCTAAAGGAAGTGGGAGTCCGATCTTTAAGAGATTTAGTCGTTTAACTGTTGTTTTATGTGAGACTGAGGGTTGAAATGGGACAGAAAATAAATCCGAATTCGCTTCGTCTAGGGATTATACGCAACTGGAATTCTAATTGGTTTTCAAAGAATGAATATGCGAAACTTCTACGTCAGGATTATGAATTAAGAAAATATATTAATGACAGATTGAAAGCTGCGGGTATTTCTAAAATTACTTTAGAAAGATTGGCGAAGAAAGTTGTTGTTACGTTGCATACAGCTCGTCCTGGCGTGATTATCGGAAAAAAAGGTAATGAAATTGAAAAACTTCGTTCAGATTTAATGGGGTTTGTAGGATCTGAAGTCGTTTTGAATCTTGTTGAGGTTCGTAAACCTGAGGTTGACGCAAAGTTAGTCGCTGAATCTATTGCGTCACAAATCGAAAAGCGTGTGGGTTTTCGTCGAGCTGTTAAAAGAGCTATGCAATCAACATTGAGAGCCGGTGGTTTAGGAATTCGTGTAAATTGTTCGGGTCGTCTTGGAGGAGCTGAAATCGCTCGTATGGAGTGGTATCGTGATGGAGCTGTTCCTCTTCAGACTCTTCGCGCTGATATCGATTATGGTTTTGCGACAGCGTATACTACATATGGGACTGTCGGAATAAAAGTTTGGGTGTATCGTGGAGAAACGTTTAATACAAAGAATGTATTTCTTCCGAAACGTGTTGGCGACAGAATTGAAAAGCAAGAAAGAAGCAGGGAGTAAGTAGAAATGTTATCTCCAGCTAAAATAAAATTCAGAAAGCATTTTAAAGGGAAGATTCGTGGAGTTGCTACACGTGGTCATCGTTTAAATTTCGGGGCTTTTGGTTTAAAAGCTTTAGAACCGGCTCGTATAACAGCTGCGCAAATTGAGGCAGCTCGACGTGCTATTACTCGTTGCATGAAGCGTGTCGGAAAAGTTTGGATTCGTGTGTATCCTGATCTTCCTGTTACTCAGAAACCTGCTGAAGTTAGAATGGGAAGCGGAAAAGGTGGCGTAGAATATTGGGCTTGCAGGGTATATCCTGGAACAATTTTGTTCGAGATGGATGGTATTGAGCCGGCGGTTGCGATGGAGGCTTTAACATTAGCTTCCGCAAAGTTGCCTATTCTTACGAAAATAATTTCGAGAGGAGAGTAACACATGGTCGGTAAAAAGAAAAAAGAAACTACTACGAATACTGAATTAGAAACAGCAAAATTAGAGGCTATGAGAATTCGTTTTCGTAAAGTATTAGGCGAGACTGTTCCTGCTCACACAATAAGGCAGGTTCGTAAAAATATCGCTAAGTGTGTAATTTCCGATAAAATGAGAGGAAAAAATGCCTAGACGTATTTTAGAAGGTGTGGTAACAAGTAATGCGTGCGATAAGACTGTTACTGTTTTAGTAACTCGTCGTGTTATGCATCCTAAATATAAGAAATATGTTAACGTTACAAAAAAATATCATGCGCATGATGAAAAAAACGAGATCAACGTTGGAGATAAGGTTTCTATTGCTGAATCGAGTCCGATTTCTAAAACTAAGCGTTGGATCGTCGTTAATGAAAAACGCATAGCAGAGGGAGCATAATCATGATACAGATGCAATCGCGTTTAAATGTCGCTGACAATTCAGGCGCAAAAGAGATTATGTGCATAAAGGTCCTTGGCGGGGCAGGCCGCAGATATGCCAGAGTTGGAGATATTATCGTCGCCTCGGTAAAAGATGCGATTCCTCGTGGTAAAGTAAAAAAAGGTGATGTAGTACAGGCTGTCGTTGTGAGAACGGCTTCCGCGATTTATCGTAAGGATGGAAGTGTAATTAGATTTGATAAAAATGCCGCTGTTCTTATTAATAAGCAGGGCGAGCCTATCGGTACACGTGTTTTCGGTCCTGTTACGAGAGAATTACGTTCGAAGAATATGATGAAAATAGTTTCGCTGG
Source organism: Alphaproteobacteria bacterium (assembly GCA_017476405.1). Taxonomy (GTDB): domain Bacteria; phylum Pseudomonadota; class Alphaproteobacteria; order UBA3830; family UBA3830; genus BNWE01. The sequence goes on from JAFUZX010000072.1 coordinate 5,982, forward strand.
CTCCGGAGGTATTATAATTATGGATAAGTGGCGCATTAAAAAAGGTGATACCGTACAGGTTATAGCCGGTAAAGATAAAGGTAAAAGAGGTGAAATCCTCAGCGTGGAAAGAGATACGAAGCGTGTTGTCGTAAAAGATGTTAATGTTGTTACAAGACATGAAAAACCGTCTATGACGAACGCCGGTGGAATTGTTAGGAAAGAAAAATCAATACATGCTTCTAATGTTATGTTAATTGATAGTACTGACGATAAGCCGACAAGAGTTAGTTTTAAGGTTGTTGATGGCAAAAAAGTGCGTTTTTCGAAGCGTACAGGCGCCTTGATTGGATAGATGAGAGATTAATATGGCTCGTTTAAGAGAATTTTATTTTAATAAAGCTCTTCCTAATTTGAAGAAAAAGTTTGGTTTTACAAATGATCTTCAAGCACCTAGATTTGAGAAGATTGTTATCAATATGGGGATGGGTGAAGCTATTGCTGACAGCAAATATATAAAACAAGCTGTTGAAGAATTGACAGCAATTGCTGGTCAGAAAGCGGTTCCTACAGTAGCAAAAAAATCTATTGCCGGTTTTAAGCTTCGTGCAGGTCAAAAAATCGGCGCAATGGTTACCCTTCGTGGTGATAGAATGTTCGAATTTCTTGATCGTCTTATTAATATAGCTCTTCCGAGAGTGAGAGATTTCAGGGGATTATCAAGAAAATCGTTTGATGGAAATGGTAATTATTCTTTTGGTATAAAAGAGCAGATCGTGTTTCCTGAAATTGCGGTGAGCAATGTAGAGAATATACACGGAATGAATATAGTTATCGTTACTTCTTCTTCAAATTGTTCGCATGCTGCGGCTTTGTTAGAAGAATTTAATTTCCCGTTTGTTTCTTAAGGAGATTTTGAATGGCTCGCAAAAGTACAATTGAGTCTATGAAAAGAATTCGCAGATGTGTAGCTTCTAAAAAAGCGACACGTACTAAGTTAAAATCTGTTATTATGGATAGAACGATTGCGCCTGAGGAGCGCTTTGCCGCTCAGTTGAAGTTGGCTGCAATGCCTAGAACTTCTTCAGCGACAAGAATTCGCAATCGTTGCATGATTACAGGACGTGCTCGTGGTGTATATAGGAAATTTAATATTTCCCGTATCATGTTGAGAGAAATGGCTGCCGGTGGATTGGTTCCCGGTGTTCGTAAAGCAAGTTGGTAGGAGAATAAAGATATGATGACTGATCCTATTTCGGATATGCTTGCAAGAATTAAAAACGCTTGTCAACGCAATTTTGAAACAGTTGATATCCCATCATCTAAGATAAAAACAGGAATTCTGAGAGTTCTGGAAAGAGAAGGTTATATCAACGGTTTTAAAGAGATTGAAAAAGAAAACCGGAAGTTTCTCAGAGTTACTTTGAGATATTATGAAGGGCGTTCTGTTATAAAAGTTCTTGAAAGAGTATCGAAACCAAGCCGTAGAGTCTATTCAAAAATAAAGAAAGTTGGCGGCGTATTTAATGGCTTTGGTATTTCTGTTTTGTCCACCTCAAAAGGAATTATGTCCGATGCGGAGGCTAAAGGACAGAATGTTGGTGGCGAGATTTTGTGTAGGGTGTTCTAAAATGTCGAGAATTGGAAAGCATCCCATTGAAATTCCTGCGGGGGTTAACGTTACGTTTGATAATGGAGTTCTCGTAGGTAAAGGAAAAAATGGGGAATTTGAGTTTAGAGTTCATGACAGTGTGAAAACCGAATTGAAAGATGGTAAAATTATCTTTAGACCGGTTAATGATGATAAATTCGCAAGAGCGATGTGGGGGACATGTCGTTCTGTTGTTGCTAAAGCAATTGAAGGATTATCAACGGTATTTACAAAAAAAGTAAATTTGGTCGGTGTAGGTTATAAAGCAAGTATTCAAGGTAAAAATCTTGTTATGCAACTTGGTTATAGCCATGATGTTGTTGTTGAAATTCCAAATGATTTGAAAATTACTTGTGAAAGCCCTACAGCTATAGTAGTTTCTGGGGCGAATAAGCAAAGAGTTGGAGAGATGATAAAGCAACTTCAACAGCATAGGCCTCCTGAGCCATATAAGGGTAAAGGGGTTATTATTGAAGGTCAGTATGTCTATCGTAAAGAAGGAAAGAAGAAGTAGCCATGTCTAGATTTAGTAAAAATTTTAGGCGCAGAGCGAGCAGAATTCGCTATAAAGCTCGTTGTAAGTCATTTGGCAAGCCAAGGCTTTCCGTTTTTAGGTCCGGGCGTCATATTTATGCTCAGATAATCGATGATGTTCAGGGAAAAACTTTGTGTTCAGCCTCTACTTTGGATAAAAATTTCAGAGGGATAGGAAAAACCGCAAATTGTGAAGTTTCCGCAAAAGTAGGAGCTATGTTGGCAGGAAAAGCAATCGAAGTTGGTGTAAAAGAAGTGGTTTTTGATCGTGGCGGATACAATTATCACGGAAGAGTTAAAGCTTTAGCGGATGGTGCACGTAGCGCCGGATTGGTATTTTAAGGAATGGTCTAATGAGTCGTGAAGAGACAGCTTATATTGAAAAACTGGTAGCGATCAATCGTGTTGCTAAGGTTGTTAAGGGAGGAAAAAGGTTCTCGTTTGCTGCTTTAGTTGTTGTCGGCGATGGAAAAGGACGTGTCGGTTTTGCCAGCGGTAAAGCCAAAGAAGTTACGGATGCTGTTAAAAAAGCATCTGAAAAGGCAAAAAAGTCTATGATTCGTGTTCCTATGCGTGAAGGTCGTTCTTTGCATCATGATGCATTTGGAAAATTTGGTGCTGGTAAAGTAGTTTTGAGATCAGCTCCGGCTGGTACTGGAATTATTGCGGGTGGCGCTATGAGATCGGTATTTGAAGCTTTGGGCATTCAAGACGTTGTTAGTAAATGCTTAGGCTCAGCCAATCCATTTAATATGGTAAGAGCGACATTTGACGCTCTTATGTCTACAGTTTCTCCAAGACATATAGCGAGTAAACGTGGAAAAAAGGTCGGTGAGATTACATCTCGTCGTACGACGGCAGCGAAATAAAGAGTGGTGAACAATGGTTACTAAAACTAAATCTAAGAAAATGTCCGAAAAGAAGATTTGCGTTACGCAAATAAAAAGCTGCATCGGTTGTGTAGAAGCTCAGCGTCAGAGTCTTTTAGGCCTTGGACTTGGCAGAATTGGTAAGAAAACAATTCTTGAAGATAACGGTTGTACTCGTGGTCTTATAAATAAAGTTTCTCACTTAGTTAGAGTGGTGGATTCAAATGAGTAATTTAGGATTGAATAATTTAAAAAGGCGTCATGGAATAGACGCAAAAGCTTTAGGAAGGGGAATTGGTTCCGGGTGCGGTAAAACATCGTCTTATGGTCATAAAGGTGGTAAGGCACGTTCTGGACGTGGAAAAGTAAAATGGTTTGAAGGTGGCCAAATGCCTCTTTATAGAAGGTTACCTAAGAGAGGTTTTGTCTCTCTTCAAGATAAGTCCTGTATAGCTTATGTAAATCTTTCTACTTTGCAAAAATTGTGTGATGCAAAAGTATTTAAAGCAAAACAGGAAATTAATATAGATACTTTGAAAGCGGCAAACGTTATTAGACAAAATGTTTGTGTTGTTCGTTTGTTAGCTAAAGGGGAATTGAAAACAGCTTTAAGTCTTATTGTTTCGTATGCGTCAGATGCTGCTATGAGAGGAGATGAAGCTGCGGGTGGAAAAGTTCAAATTGCCTAAAAATAGGTGTGTTCTTTGAACTTTTTTGGTGTATGAAAGTTTTGTAGAAATATTCATCTCTTAGAAGGTTGTTTTTATGGCGTTAGATTCATTTTTTTCTCAAAAGATCAGTGCGGAAACGTTATCAAAGGCTTCTGATTTAAAAGAGAGAATTATATTTACATTACTTGCTCTCTTTGTGTATAGAATTGGCACATATATACCCCTTCCAGGATTGGATCCCGCAATTATTGAGGAATTAGCGAAAAGATATCTGTCAAGTGCCGGAATTTTGGGCATGGTTAACATGTTTTCCGGTGGAGCTCTAGGGCGTATGACTGTGTTCGCTTTAAATTTGATGCCATATATTTCAGCTAGTATCGTCATGCAATTGATGACTATTATAAGTCCTACTCTTGAGGCTCTAAAAAAAGAAGGAGCTGTGGGACGTCAGAAAATGAATCAATATACACGATGTCTGACCATTGTTGTTTGTACGTTTCAAGCGTATGGTATTAGCTTATATCTTATGAACATGCCGGGAACTCCCGTTGTTATCGGAAAATTGTTTCCTTTAATTTCTGTTCCTTCATTGGTTTGTGGAACGATGTTTTTGGTGTGGCTCGGGGAACAAATGACATCACGTGGAGTCGGAAATGGTTCTTCTTTGCTGATTTTTGCTGGTATCGTTGCTAATATGCCGGCAAGTATCGCAAATATTATTGAATTAGGCAGAGCAGGTGCCATATCTATCATGTCTGTTATCGTGATTTTTTCTGTGGCTGTTGCGGTTATTGTATTCGTTGTATATATGGAGAGAGCTCAAAGACGTGTTACAATAAATTATCCGCAGCGTCAGGCTATGATGCAGCAGGGAAAAATTATGGATGTTAATCATCTTCCTTTAAAAATAAATTCGGCTGGCGTTATTCCTCCTATCTTTGCTTATTCTTTGATGTCTTTGCCGATGTTTTTGGTTACAGCTTTAGGGGCCGGTGGTACAGGAGAAAATGAAATAGCATCAGCTATCGTTTCTTTTTTCAGTAGAGGCGGAATACTTTTCTCTTTTATTCTTGTTTCGTTGATTATATTTTTCTCTTTTTTCTATACGGCAGTTGTATTCAATCCGACTGAGACTGCTGATAATTTGAAAAAAGCCGGAGGTTTCATTCCGGGAGTAAGGCCGGGGCAAGCTACAGCTGAGTATTTGGATTATATTCTCACAAGACTGACAGTTGTCGGCGCATTATATATGTCTGCGGTTTGTTTACTTCCTGATATAATGAATGCTAAATTTGGGGTACATTTTATATTTGGTGGAACAGGTATCTTAATTATTGTTGGTGTGACAATTGACACGATTTCGCAAATTTATACACATATTTTGTCGCATCAATATAGAGGTGTTTTAAGAAAAGCTGAAAAATCGGGGAAATTGCGATGAATTCTGTAAAAATAGTTATTCTTTTGGGAGCTCCCGGGGCTGGAAAAGGGACTGTTGCGCAATATTTACTAGATAATTACAATGTTATTCATTTTTCTACTGGAAATTTGTTACGAAATGAGGTAAAAAATGGTACCTCCATTGGTAAAAGAGTAGAAGAAATTCTAAGTTCCGGTAAGTTGGTTAGTGATGCTATTGTTAATGAAGTGGTTGAAATCAATTTATTGAGGACTTTACGTAGTAGTGAAATCATTCTTTTAGATGGTTATCCTAGAACGGTGGAGCAGGCAAAATTTTTGGATGAGATAGATTCAGGCAACTTAAAGGATGCTATTAAGGTCCTTGAGCTTGATGTAGATCATGAAATTGTCGTGTCCAGAATAGCCGGGCGTGTTGTTTGCTCAAAATGCGGAGCTACATTTAATGAGGCTCAGCACCAGTCGATGGTTTGTCCTCGTTGTGGTGGTAAATTGGTAAAAAGAGCAGATGACAGTGAAGAAGTTGTTAGACGAAGATTGCAGGAATATGTTAATATGACTCTTCCTGTTTCTCGTTATTACAATGATAGACTTGAGAAGGTTTCCGGAGAAGGGACTCCGGA
>JAFUZX010000073.1 GCA_017476405.1 Alphaproteobacteria bacterium
TTGAACATCTGAATCTTCTATCTGAATAGTTAGATCTTCTACAGAGGAGAGCTCTTCTTTATCGCCTGACAATTCCAGAAATAGCTCATTAGCTTTATTCCGAGTATATTTAATCGGATCAATTCCATCTTTATTATTTTCTGTAATGTCTTTTCGAAGATTTTCAAATTTTTTCATAATGCTTTTTGAAGCTTTTGTTAATTCTTGTTTATAAAGCTCCTCATTAGATTCACTTATTTCATCAATTTTTGTTTTTTTATTTTCTTCATCATCATTTTCGCTATCTTGTGATTCTGAAGTCTCTTCTTTTTTTTCTACAGCTTCTGTTTTTTCGCTATTTTCTTTATTTTCTTGTTGAGTTGCGACTTCCTCTGATGCTTTTTTATCCTCATCTGTTACTGACGCACTTGATCCGGCATTCAAAATTCCATAATTTAAAAACATTGACATTATTGTAAATAATGAGACTATAGTTATTTTTTTTCTCATGTAAACATTCTCCTTTTTTTACTAAATTACATAATACAATCAAAGTATTAATTTTTAGTAAAAAATTTATTATTTTTTCCATTAATTATTATATAGAAAAATTATTTACATATAGAATTATTATCGCTTATATCTTCAACGAAAATACTTATATATTTTTTACCTTTCCATTCTGACGCAGACAAAGTTCCAAGAATTTGTATAGACTGTTGCCTATTACATAACAGTATTTTCCCTAAAGGAGTATCAGCGCATCTGAACGCAATAGCGTTTAATAATTTTCCAGACTCTTCATTTTCAAGTAACACTTGAATATGATTTTTCCCAACAAGTTTTGCTGACGATATTCGTAAATTTTTAATCACAAATTTTGGATTTTTATTTCCGTTTCCAAATGGGCCAATATAAGATAATTCTTTCATTAAATCAAAAGAAATAGCAGAAGCAGGTATACAACAATCTGCGTATAATTCATCTTGAGATACCTCATATTTGATTTCATCTTTTAGAAATTCAATGAATTCGTCTATTTTTTCAACAGGTATGCAAAAACCTGCCGCAGCTTCATGTCCACCACCTGAAGATATAATATTTTTCTCAATTCCTTTATTAATTATTTCAGATATGTTTACTCCGGAAACAGAACGACATGATCCTCTGCCGTTTCCATTTTTATCTACGGAAATAACAAAACTTGGTTTATGATATGTTTCTTTCAAACGCCCTGCGACAATTCCGACAATTCCAGTATGCCATTTATCACTATGCACACAAATAAAATTCAGATTTTCATCTATATTTTCTATTGCTTCTTCTATTATTCGTTGTTCTAATTTTTGACGTTCACTGTTTAATTTATCCAAACGTTCGGCAAGTTCCTTTGCTTCCAAAGAATTTTGAGTCATGAATAGCTTTACGCTAATATCGGCTGACGCTAATCTACCTGCGGCATTTATTTTAGGTCCAAATGAAAAAGCAATAGTTTCTGAAGATATATCAGAAGTTTTATTAAGATCAATTAAAGCTGCGATACCCGGATTTTTCCTTTTCAGCATGGCTTTTATTCCGTAAATAACAAAAGCACGATTTAAATCAATGAGAGGCATAACATCACAGACAGTCGCTAAAGCTACCATATCTAAATAATCAGAAAGATTCGGCTCTTTTAAAGAATGTGAATTATAAAAATTACGATTCCGAAGCTCTCTATTAATACCAACAATGAACATAAAAACCATTCCGGCAGCGCAAAGATATTGATATTTTCCAGATTCATCTGGTCTGTGAGGATTTACAATTGCAACAGCTTCAGGCATTCGTGTCATTTTATGATGATCTATAACAATAACATCAATATTTTCATCCTGAGCGTATCGCAATTCCTCAAAAGAGCTAGATCCGCAGTCAACCGTTACAATAAGATGATCTTTGTATTTTTTGAGCTTTTCTACGTTAATTCCATATCCTTCATCGATTCGATTAGGAATAGAATATTCGCACGGAATCTGAAGATATTTAAGAAAATTCATCATAAGAACAGTTGATGATACTCCATCAACATCATAATCTCCGAGAATCGCTACTTTCTCACCTGAAATTATAGCATCTACAATACGATCGATCGCTTTTTTCATATCTAAAAATACGAAAGGATCCGGCATAGTATTTTTTAACGTGACATTTTTAAATGTTTCTACGTTCGTGATACCTCGGCTATTTAAAATAGAGCGAATAATATCAGACGAGCGACACCAATCTGCCGCTCTATCTTCATCTTCATATATATTCCAAACTCTATTGGTAAGGGATAGAATTCTCTTTAACATATCTGTATCTAACAACTATATGCTTCTGACTACCGATAATCTGAAAGCAAAACGTTTTGGTTTCCCTTGGAACTCCGCTGTATTCCCATTGAATGGCATACTTTTACGTTCTTTTGAACCGAATGTATACCTAAAATCTCCTCGGATATTAACTTTCTGATTCATTCTATGTTCAATACCTATACCGGCCGTTGGGAAAAATGATCCGAAAGTTGCTTTATTAATTGTGCCATTGTTGTCAGCCTGCATTTCCCCGAGCACTCGAGCAAAACCTACGGTAACATATAAAAGATTACCTTGCTTTGGAAATTGACATCCGAAACGTACATCCATATTCAATCCCATATTGGCTTTATGAACGATTCCAACTTTATCAAACCATGTAGTTTTTTTCGGAAGGCGTTTAAAAAAATCAAATTCCACACCTGCATAATACTTGTTATAAAGGACTGTTCCAAAGCCACCTATAAGAGATATATCATATTGATTCGCACTTTTTTTATGATTTAAGGAAGTTCCATCATTTTTATAAACATGTAATTGGTTAGAGATATTAGACAAACCAAGTCCTAGACCATAATAGGCTCCACTGATTTTTTGATCAGGTTCTTCAAATTTTTGGAAATCGGACGCATCATTTTTTATCGAATATCTATCATTATTTTGCGCATAAGAATTATTAAAGATAAAGCAAGAAAACGCTACTAACAGAAACACTGATTTTTCTTTCATTATGAATATCCTTCTCTATAAATACTAAAAAACAAAAATTGGCTAAATAAACATATTTAGCCAAAAAAATTACAATAAATATAAGAAGCAAAAAATGCTTTTAATTTACGCAATCTTTCAAATTCTTACCTGGCTTAAATCTAACAGACTTTCTCGGAGGAATTTCAATTGTCTTACCTGTCTTGAAATTTCTGCCGCTTCTACCCGCAGTTGCTTTTACTGAAAAGCTACCGAATCCGACTAAGCTGACATCATCACCTTTTTTCAAAGATGCTTCAACAACTTTCACAAAAGCAGTTACCGCTTTATCAGAATCCGCTTTAGTTAAGCCACTTTCTTTTGAGATTGCATCCACTAGTTCTGTTTTATTCATATTAATATTCTCCAATACTTCATAACTCAGAGTCTGGACTATTCATTAAAAAAAATCAATAGGCTTATATAAGTTTCTAAAGTTTTTATATAAAAAAATCATATTAAAGTTGTATTTTTTCCCCGAAAAAATTAATTCCGATAGCGTTTTTTACTTCTTTTAGGGTTTGATCCGCAACAATTTTAGCTTGTTTTGTTCCTTCGAAACAGATTTCAACAAGGTCATTCTTCTTAAGTTGTGATCGTCTCTCTCTGAATGGCTCAAGCAGTTTTTGCAAAGTTTCATTCAACAACGATTTCAGCGTCATATCTCCAAGCCCACCCTTTCGATAGTGTGACTTTAAAGCATCAATCTCATCTTTATTTTCAAA
>JAFUZX010000074.1 GCA_017476405.1 Alphaproteobacteria bacterium
CATTTCAAGTTCTGCATTTGCAGTGTATTCGTCGATCATTCCGTCAATCAGGTGAATCTTTCCTTGCTTAATCAATTTCCCGACATACTGTTTTGAAAATCCCTGCCTGCGAGCCCATTCTGATTGTGAAATTAGTGCCATGATTTATTCTCCGAGTTCTTCAAATGATTTTCCGTGCGATTCCAAAATCGCAAATTCGCCTGTGTGCTGCTGCCAACGTTTTATTATTGAGTCTACGAATTTCGGATCGAGTTCCATCATGTAACATTTTCGTTCTGTTTCTTCGCAAGCAATTAGAGTCGAACCACTACCTCCGAATACATCCATAATTTTTTCTTTTTTGTCAGAAAAATCTTGTATTATCTCTGATAACATTCGAACAGGCTTTTGAGTGGGATGTAATCTTTTTTCATGCTCACCTTCCCGAATCATTCCGTTCCAAACTTGTCTGTAAATTCTCATTGGCGTTTTGAAAGAACACCATGCCATTTCTCCGTCAGCAAAAGTATTTCTTATTCCGTTTTCACCTCGCTTATCCCAAATTAACCAGCCGGTACTGAAAGGTAAGAAGTTCACAAAGTAATTACCTCCCCAAATTATTTGCTTGGACGAGAATTTAGAAAAAATTTCAAAAGATTATGTCGTAATGACTGATGATGAGCCTTTGGTCGGCTCTGTAACTATGTTTTCCACGTGAGAACACGGATGGTTCAAATATGTCGATGTCGAGCACGGAATCGAAGCAGATAAGCATTGGAGTAAATTTACTGCGAGAATATACTTCGAAGAGCTCATAGAACTTCATCTCGGAAAAATTTATTGGGCGCGATAATCAGTGGTTATTCCTGTTAAAAAAAAGATAAAAAATCGAAAATAAAATTTGTCAAATTGAAAGAAAGAGCTAAAGTAACATATATAAATCAAGGAGTTAGTGCGATGAATATAATGAATAAAAAAGGAAATGAAGAAATGAAAAATAAACTTTTTATAGAACGATTTGAAATGGCTGAGTCTTCAGGAAAAACTTTGAAAGAGCTCGGCATTAATCGCGACACTTATTGGGCATATAAAAGCAGCATAGAAGCCGGCAATGAGCTTATCAATTTCAGTGATCTGATTGATGAAGAAGATGTTGAAGCTGTTATCAACTGCTGCCGTGAAAATAATATCAAAGAGTTCACAATTTTCAGCAACTCTACGGGAATGATTCGTTCAATCATGGCTCTTGAGGCGCAGGGCTGCCGTCTAATCGGAACCACAATGATTAATCGCGATAATCCTCACTATTTTGATGATAAGCAGATTCCGACGTTTAAGATTGAGATTTTGGACTAAACCAATAGAGAAGCCAAATTTTAAGTACACCAAATCCTATCAGAAAGATTACAACCATGATAAATTTAGAAAAGACATTTTGCCAGTTTAGATGATCTAAAAATATTTATTTAAAACCATTCTCTTTTATAGTTTTTTTAACAAGTTAATTAACGGCTCTATCTTTGATAACTCATATTGTCCTCCGGTAACAGTTTTTAAGTATTCTTCTACTTCTGAAACAATCTGTTCAGCTTCTTCAAAACGCCCTCTCAGAATTCCAACAAATTCTTTTTTTACAATTTGTCCATCTCTTGTTAAAAATTTAATTGTTTCTGAAACATTCTTTTCCTCAAAAAATTTTACTGTATTTTCTATGAGAGTTCTAAGTCTAGGAAGAATCTTTAAAGGTTTTGCTTGTTGTGGTTGTTCAATAACAGATCCTTTAATTGGTTGTTCAGAAGGTACAACATACGTTAATTCGAAATCTTTAAACATTGATTCAGATAATAGTTTATAATTTATAGGCTGAATAAAAAAACGACTATTAAAATAAAGATCATTGGATGCGTCATTAATATATGATCCGACATATCCTGATAACTCATCCGATGTTTTAAAAGTTTTCCCAATTGCAGTCTGTCCTATCACTTTACAAACAACATCCAAATATTCATATAAAGACGAATGAGCATCTTGATATATGTATCGAATAGGGAATCCACCAGCCAAGCGCAATGTCAACTCCGAAATAACAGAGCCTATCACCGTTTCTCGTTCCTCCAATTTATCACATAAATCCAACATATTTGATCTAACGGGTGCCTCTATCTCCGGAAATAACTTAGCCATTTCAGGTAATGCTTGCACAAATTGACGAGCAGACATAGTTAAATTTTCTCTATATCTTACATGATATCTTTTTGAATCTTTAAAAAATTTATATAGATTTATTATCGAATTCACATCAGCGTTTTCTGTTTTCAATATCGCGTCAACTGCTGTATCCCAATGAAATCGTGGAGTTTCTTTTAACACTTCTTGTAACTTCTGAAGCTTTTCTGATAGTTCTGGTATCTTAGATGGGATATTTTCTTCCGTTAAAGCTCCAAAAATGTGTTCATAAAAGAAATTATTAATCCTATCTAGCATACAATGTATCATATGGATTGATTCATGAGCAACTAGTAACCAAAAAGGATCTGCACAAGATCTTATGTATACTATATTTTTCCCTGTAATAGGATGCCTTTCAACTGAACTCAAACAAGGAACAAATGTACATAACCCTAACTTTTTATGAAAAAAAGTATTGTCTCCTATTAGATTTAAGTTTATAGCCAACTTAAGCTCTGACAGACTACTTCCTTTTCCACTGAATAACGATGCTCCATCTCCAAAGCTCACAGCTAATCTAATAGGAATTACAGCAGTAGTTCCATTTGGGAAAGTAGTATTTATTTTATCTATTAAATCAAATAAAATAATAACAGTTTGTAGGAGCTGATTTCCTTCAGGGTTTTCTGCTATTTTTTCCAGTTGAGTAGCAAAAAAGCCCTGAAAATCTTTAAAACCAGGTTGTAGATATGAAACTCTGAAGATTTCATCAACTCTTAAAGAATATTCACTTGAAAGTTTAACTATTTCTTTATTAAGAGTTTCTTTATCAAGCGACTGATCTAAGACGCTAATTCTTTTGATATTTTCAATTGCTTTCTTCTCTAACTCAGCAGAAACAGGACAAAATTCAGCTCGTTTTAAAAAAGCTCCTACTAACTTTTTTGTATCTTGTTCTATTTCCATACAAGAAGCGATACTAACGCTTCTGCATAGTAGACAAATCGCCAGTACAATTCTGATAAAACAAAGCATATCATGACCTATTTTCTATCAAACTCATCAATCTTCCAACAGCTTCCGTACCAGATTTATATCCAAGATCACATGCGACAAGAGCCCAAAAAAGTGAACGATCATAATCACCTATATTTTCGTAAAGAGCCTGCAATCTCAAAGCAGCATCAGGGAGTCCGCAACATACATCGACTATCCATTTTACGGCTTCTTGTATATCCTCTTTTTCCGATTCATATTCTCCGTACATTTGAATATCTTCTTTGTTTTCAGTACCAAAAAATATTTCCTTACATTCATCTATCAAAGGATCCGCTGCTTCTCTTTTGTTAATCGCTCCTCCTTGAAGAATTTTCTTAGTATTTTCCACAAACATATTTTGGAGCTTTTGTTCCATGATTGCCCCACATCTAGGCCTTAGAACGTCAATACGTTTTTTTTGCTCTTGTAAAGCAGAATGATAACTAATTCCAGAATCCATAGCGTCTGTCAACAATACAAAGTTAACCATACAAGCTATGCTATATACCAATCTTTTCATAATACCCTCTTATCAAATACACCTACTTTAAGTATATATAATGTATATAATGTTTTCAATTTTTTTGTAATACTAGCACTTTTTACAAATTAATATCTGTCATAAGAACTTCATATTATCTTATAAGCCTTGTCATCCTTATATCTTAGTGTAAATATGTTAAAAATCCGTTAAATTTGCTAATTTTTTACAATATAAAAATAAAGACGATCATTCTATGAAAAGCCATAATTTCAGAAGCTTACGAAAGGTACCAAAAACTTTATCCTCTCCTCAGATATTTTTTATTATTTATGCTCATTTTTGAGTAAAAGTATTCTTTTGGTTAGCGGATGGTACTAATTCATTTTTAGCCATCCGATCACTGATAATCAAGGGGTTCGTGGTTCGTTGCATTTTTCCGTTTTATCGGCTTATTGCTCCTCGGATGGGAGTGGAATTCTAACCTCGGGTGTTCAAACTCTGATATATCAGTAAAATTTGGCTATTTTCTGTGATCTCTGCTGAAAATTTCGATTTTTCCTTTAATAAAATATCCATATATTTCAATGTACTAAAAGTTATGAAGTAAGTACCATCTGGTAGGTGAAAAACTCAACGAACTTTTCAGAGATAATTTTAAGAAAAATTGAGAAAAGTCTCCAATTTGAGCGGAAATGGCAATGTTCTCCTAACCCCTTTATTTGGAGAATTTTGGGCTTTTGGAGAGATTTTTTTGAGAAAAACGGAAATTGGAGATTGTTTTAAATGTATATAAAAGGTGTTTAAAGTTAATAATAGATGCAATGTATCGAACAAAAAACGCCCTTCGGTAATGCTTAGAAAGTCTCAAATTTCAGCGATTTTTACAACAATGGTGGGCATTGCAAGGTTCGAACTTGCGACCCCTACGATGTGAACGTAATGCTCTACCGCTGAGCTAAATGCCCGACTTGCCTATTTTGAATGGTGGAGCGGATGGTACCTACTTCGCAACCTCGCTGCAGAGAGTTTTTAGGTACTTTTTCTTGATTTTCAATAAGTTATGACGATACAAAAATGACCGCTCCTGCAGACGGAAAATGGAAAATGCCGATTTTATCCTTTATTTTCAATAGGATAAGTTTTTATAGTCTCCAAATCACTCATTTATCAATAATTTCCTTCATCTCGGTAAACTAAGAAGCTGTTTTTATCATCGTTTATAAAAATGCTCGCAATTTTCGCTGTTCTAACGGTAAAACATTAACAGTTTTTCCCAAAGTTATGCTATAATAACAGCATATATTAAAGGAATACGTAATTCATGAGCAGGAAAACAACAGATGAGTGCAAAAAATCATTAAATAAAAATGTCGATTTATTGCCGGTAAAGAATGACTTTGTTTTCGCCAATCTTTTTGGAGCAAAGAGTCACAAGCGCGTATTGGTGTGTCTGTTAAATGCGATTTTGAATGGCAAACCTCACATAAATGATATCACGTTAGATCCGACCGAATACAAAAAGACTTCTCCTGACGGAAAGACCGTGCGTTTAGATATTGCAGCGACTTCAGATGATGGCACGGTTTTACACATAGAAATTCAAACGCAAGATGAAGGAAATATAGGAGACAGAGCGTCATTTTATCAAGCAGTATTAAGAGAAGATGAGCTGAAAGAAAGTCAGGATTACAGCGATATTCCGAACATTATATCAATATGGATCGTGGCAGAACCTGTAACTGAAAGAAAATCTTGTTGTCATGAAATTGTAAGCATGTACAAAGATAACGGAGTCGATCCGATCGAAATTGCGTCTGAAAAAATGCGGCAGTTTATCATAGAATTGACGAAGTTGGAAGCGACCCCAAAACGCTTTGTAAACGATATGTTTGAGGTTTGGATCAGATTTATAAGAGATCCTGAGACGATACCGGCAGAATTTTTAAATATTCCGGAGGTAAAAGAAGCAATGGACAGATTGACTTATATGAGTGCGGATCCAGAAATCCGAGCAGAATATAAAGCCCGGATCAGAGAAATGAATCGTATACGAGCGGGACAGACAGTGAAGTATAAAGAAGGACTTGCTAAAGGTGCAAATGAAAAAGCCGTTGCTGTAGCCAAAACGATGTTGAAACACGGAGACGATATCGATTATATTTCTCTTGTCTCAGGACTTACTGTTGATGAAATAAAAAAATTAAACAACAATATAGCAGGCTGATTTCTTTCAGCTTCTTCAATAAAAATTCGATGAGCTGACAAAATTTTGAGGACGTTCGAGTGTCGCAATTTTCTATATATCTTCTATTGTTACATCTCATTTCTGTGAGGATCGATAAGTTCTCTTTTGCAACTAAATACAAAATTCTCTAGCTTCTGCTAATTGATCTGATTCCATTTATCTTTTTGTGATGAACTTAGGTTCCCTACTTGCGTACCAGAGATTCGAAAATGCTATGCCCCAAACATCTTCATGAATAACACTCCTTGGCGTTTTTTATTCTCGTCAGTTTTTTTGACATATTCGACGTAACGACATTTCTAACATGGTTTTCTCTCGTAACCATACTTATTTCTGTTCAAGAGGATTTGCCACAAAACTAAGCGTTACTTCCCTTTACTCTTAGTTTACTATCGATAACTTGCTACAATACGCTAGTGGATCACGTTTTACCACAGCATCTGTAGAAGAGGAATCTCCCCTCTATTCCCATAAACTTAGAATCACACGAACAGTGCATCATTTTTGAAATATCCATGTCTACTCTCGTTAATATAATTCAATTCCATAATCACACAGTAAATATACCACAATTGCTCATTTTTGCCAATTTTTCTCGTATACTTACACAAGTATCGATCCAAAAGTATTTAATTTTCAACTAAAAAATCTTGCAATTTTTAGGATATCTTCTATATGAACTATATCAATAGCATTTCATTTTTTAGTAGAATTATATCTATGTATCGAATTAAATCATTATTTAAATGATGATTAATTTATTAGCCATAATGATATTTTTTGTAAAATTTTTGTAATAGTATTATCGAAAAACTTGCCATATTGCATGAATCCATGAACTGCTCCAGCAGCAATTTCCTGCTTACAATCGATACCAGCATCTTTTAGTCTTTTACAAAAAACTATCTGTGAATCAAGTAAAATATCGCACTCTGCAGAAATCATAAATGTTCTCGGGAAAACAGTTAAATCTTGTTCTAATGCTGGGTAAATTAATTTATTATTAACAAAAATATCATTATAATCATAACCAGTATAAATTGACGTTACATACTTCACATCTTCAGGACGCAATATTTCTAAATTCCCGAATTTTTGATATGACAATGTTCTAAAGTCGTTATCTAATAGTGGATACATAAGTATTTGACCAGAAGCTTTTTTGAAACATTCTTTGCGAATTATTATATTCAGAACTGCAACTAAATTTCCTCCAGCACTGTCACCGGTCAGATAAATTTCATAGCGTTGATTCGTGAAAAATTGATAAACACTCAAAATATCAGTTAAAGAAATTGGAAATCTATACTCTGGAGAAAGTCGATATTCTATCGCTACCACATCTATATTTAACAATATAGCTATTTTTTGACATAGATAATCATGAGTATCGAAATTTCCTTGAATATTGCCGCCCCCATGAACAAAAAGTATTATTCTTGAAGTTTCTGAAACATGATACAATTTTATCGGAATATCATATCCATCATAAATATTTTGAACATAATTGTTAACAGTTTTAATAGCCCCCTCAATTGTTCCAGAAAGATCAATCATAAACTGATTTGCTAATTTTCTTTTTTCTTTTTGAGAGTGTGCTTTTTTAGTCTCCAACAGCTCTTTGAATTTTTTAAAATTTTTCAGTACTTCTATAGATTCACTATTAATATTTTCTGCCTCTAGCATTTTTCTCATAACTTAACAAGTTGATGTACATAAGTTAATATAAAATTATCTTGATTGCCATAAATATTGATAAAAATCCTTCCAATGTTTTTTAAATTATTTTCATTATTGTTACTAAAGATAAACAAGTTCCGCTCTTTCATGCTTAAATACTCTTCTTCTTTCAAAAAGTTTCTACATAGTATTTCAATTTCTTTAAAAAGTTCATTTAACTCTGCTTTTTCTTTATCAAATTGTCTTTGGTGATGAAATGCACATACCAGATTCAAAGAATTAATAGTTCTAAGCATTCTAGAAAAATTATCAGTCAAATATAAATCATATTGTTTAGCACAATAGCTTGATTTTACAACACTATTCCAATCTTTTAA
>JAFUZX010000075.1 GCA_017476405.1 Alphaproteobacteria bacterium
CACATTATCAAAAGGCATTTGAAATTGCGCAAGAGACAGAAGATTTACTCAAAGAATCAGGATTTGATAACAGCGATACCTTTTATGTTCAAGGACTAATAGCACGAGAAAGAGGATTGGCACATCTGAGGTTAAATAAAGTTGCTCAGGCTTATAGTTATTTCGAAAAAGCCCGAGAGATATTGACGAAATTAATGAAAGGAGATTATTTGCTCAAAATAAAGATGCATGAGGCTGAATGTTTGGTACGCTTGAATCGATTTGATGAAGCTTTGGCAGCGTGCGAAGATATGTTTGCGACGAAAGATCGAGAAAGAAACAATTATGCAAATTTGTTTTTCAATACTTGCTACTATCATGCTGCGATAATTAAGTACAGACAGAAGAATTTTGAAGCTGCAAAAAAGTATTTTCGGAAATTCTTTGAATCAATGAAAGTCTTTTGCAAAGAAATCGCATCTGAAGATGAGTACGATAAGCTCGAACAAGAAAATTCATTCGATACAAAAGCATCCATGGAAAAATTTTTCAAAAACAGCTTGAAAGTTTTTGAGATTATCTACTGGAAAGACTACGACTTTACAAAGTATTATGTTGAAGACAATCTGAAGTTGTTAAAGCGGTAATTATAACTCATTTTTAAGTCTAAGAGCATCATTGCACATTAACTGATAATCGATGTAACTAGTAATTTTGTAACTCATTGATTTTTAAAGAAAAAACAACACAATTGCATATTCAATTAGTAATCGACTGATAACTTTTTTTCTGGATTATAGTTTATATTAATGCAATCATTAGTAGATAAATTTAGGAGATATGTTATGAAGAAAGTAATTTATTTTTCAATAATATGTTTAGGAACTAGTGTTTATGCTTCGGACGAAATGAAAATACCTACTGATAGCACAAAAGATAGTGTACCTATTGTGCGTTCTGAAAAAATATCAATATCAAAAGAAACCAATCCACTATTAATGGAAGATTTAGATAAATTACCAGAAGCTGAACTTATTCCATTAATTAATTGCAGAAGATTATTGAGTCCTATTCCAAAAGGTTTAGAGCCTGCAATTGTAAAAATAGGGGAGTATATAAAATTAGATGATGGAACAAGATTTCTTGTCGCAGTAACAGATTATACTTTAAAAAGAAATTTAGTCAGTTATGAGCATCATTTTCACTTAGGATATTCCATTCCTATTTATAAATTGTA
Source organism: Alphaproteobacteria bacterium (assembly GCA_017476405.1). GTDB lineage: Bacteria > Pseudomonadota > Alphaproteobacteria > UBA3830 > UBA3830 > BNWE01. The sequence goes on from JAFUZX010000075.1 coordinate 1,217, forward strand.
TGTAGAGATAAAAAATAGAGGTGGAACTGGAATAGTAGTTATTGATAGGAGGCATGAGGATCTATCATTAAAATTTGAACATTTAGAAAGAATTGGAGGGTATGAATTCAATGATCACTTTTTAGAAGCTTTGCCTCTTACATTGATAGCGATAAAATTAGATGAAGAAAGTGAAATAGTCATAGATCCTCCAAATTAAGAGATACAGCTAGACCTATACCATACAAATCAATCGGATCAAATCTCGATAGTATGCATTTTAATGAGAATCTAAGAATCTCTGATGGTTTTATGTTTGAAGAGACAAAAAGTCATGATGGTCGTATTCTGGTAACAGAAAAAAAACCTATTGTTAGAGAATATTTAAGGCCTGATGGGACAAAAGTATTTAAGATTTTATCAGAAGTAATAGAGTTTTATTCTACAAGATATGATCCACGCTATATTTCTGTTCCTGGTGGAGGAGACAATGTTAGAGTGTATCATAAACTTGATGGTACGGAATTATTGCTGGATTGGATGGGTAAAGCTTTGCGACTGCGAGAAAAACCACAACCACCGCGTTTCCCTAAATGGCCAAGAGAATGTGCTATAGTATAAAATAAAACTGTGAGAGACTATATAGGAGAATCCATAAAGAGCTCGATGTAAAGCGTGTTATCTCAACTTCATATTCTATGATCCATTAAATAAAATTTGAAATTACGCTGTTATTTTAAAAGCTTACTCTTGCATCTGTTATTTCATTTTGAGGATATTTAAATTTTTTACTTTAGATCAAATTTGCAGTCTGGATTCATGCTCTACAACAAACACTGCAAAGATAGTTTTTTTATGTTATCAGAGCTTCTAGCGAATTAACATTTAAAGATTTTTGTGTTTGCGTTATTATCCATTATTCTTAGAAATTTGCATCATATTTTGTTATGTTAGTGGGTTAATTGAAAAACTGTTGGTCATTTTCTAAATGCTCAAACAGCTGAAATATACTGGAAGTTAAGTACTTTTCTGACCAGACATATATATATCTTCCAATAATCTGCATATATTAATTAACTGTGTTTTTCTATACTCAGTTCTCATTGAGTAATTTTTTTTAATATAGCTGATAAAATTCCTCTATTTTTTAGTTTTATTTTATAAAAGTGATAAAAAACATCAAAATATTTGTCTTAAAAAATGCCATTGCACATTAACTGATAATCGATGTAACCAGCGTTTTGTAACCCATTGATTTTTAAAGAGAAAAACGGCACAATTGCATACTCAATTAGTAATCGACTGATAACTTTTTTTCTGGACTTTTGTTTTTTATGTATGCAACCATTAATTGAAGATGGCGATATTTTATATGCCATAAAGTTGTAGGAGAAAAAATGATGAAGATGATGTAACTGATGTGATCAGTATAAGGAAGAAGAACTTGGCGACATGCGAGTTTGATGAATCCAATAATTATTTGTTTTTACTTTTATTATTTAGGAGAAGTTTTTATGAAGAGGATTTTAATAAGTACAGCAATATGTGCTTTGGGATTAGACACGGTTTGCGGGATGATGGAAAGATATAATCCTGATGGAGGAGCTGTAGTAAGGAGAGAAGAAGCCCATGCCATTGTAAGAGCTAATGAAAGAGCAGAAGCGATTGTACAACCTGATCAGGTCAATTTCAGAACAGTTCAACCGACTTTGCTGTTGGCAGAAAATGCGGTAAGTGTCCTTGTTAAGGGATATTTTCGTGCCGGCGACAGAATGGCACAAATAGGAGAGGCAACTGCACGACGCTATCCATTACAGAGAGAATTACTAAGATATGTTCATGATTTTACTCATGGATACTCATATCCTGTTCAAAAATTATTTGTCCATATAGATGATATAGAATTCGCAGATAGGTCTGGAGATGTTACTTTAGATGAAGAATATACCGATGAAGCGAATGGTATAAGACATCAGAAGAGACCAGTTAATCGTTATGAAATGGAGAATGAACATCTTCAAGCTAGGCAGCTAAGCGAAATCTTCATTACAACAAGAGAGGGAGATCAGGTAATAGACGAAGCAAAAGTTCGCACTGAAGATGCTCCTATACCATATGTAAGAACAGCCACCCCAGCAACTGTAAGAAATATAGGAGTGCCAGAATCCAGAGTCGGAGATAATGAGTTTAATTATCAACAGACAGAAACGTCAGAAGAATACATGCGACCAGATGGAACACCATTTGTGAAAACAACAATAGATTGGCAAAGAGTTGCGAAACCAAAGCCACCTGCACCAGTACAGGCAGCTCCGCAAGTAGTTGTTAATCAGCCTGCTCCAGGAGGTGGAGGAAACGGTAACATATTTCATCGAATATTCGGATGGTAATTTATAATTGTAAATGATATGAGGTACTGACATGTTGAGATTAAGAGAGATAATAAGACACAATTTGTTAGCAAGGATTTTAGTGCATTTATTTATCTTTAATTTTTTCACGTGTCAGTGCTTTGCGATGATGCCAGCAGAGGTCTTAGTTGATAATTTTAGAGGAAACATAAGATCTCTGTTTTCTACATTTAATGAGCTAGAAGATAGTTTAGGATTAGTTTTAACTCGTGAAGAAGAAACGAATCGATATAGTTTAGAAGCCGTAAAATTTAATGATTTCGGTGATTTTGTAAAACAAGAACTGTCCTCTGAGATAAGACATGATGAACATACAGGAGGAGATACCTTAGATTTTGGCCATGGTTTTATGTTTTCTGTAATAGATGGTGCTCTTTATTTCAGTGGTAATCTAAATGGCTTTTCGGGGTATTTTCAAACGAATACAGATATTTTCCTTTCCAATCTTCATTTTAACAGAAGTTTTTCAATTAGTGCTAATACAATTCAGGTACAGAATAAACTAACTGCAAACAATTCTCTTTCGTTAGTCTGTAACAAACTACTGAATCAAGGTACGACATTCTCGCCTTTTTTGAGTATAAGAACGAATTATTTAGAAAATTTTGGAAGTATTTTAGGCAACAGAGTATCCATTGAATCAGATGTATTAGATTGTCATCAAAAATCATCGATAAGTGGATCGGAAATCACAGACATAACAGCAAAAGAAAAAGTAAAATGCGTCACTTCTTCGATTGTAGGAAAGAATTTGCAGATCAGAACGGCACAGATGAAGGTATCTAGTGGTTCTGAAATATCTGGTCGAGTAAAATTTGATTTTTCAGGGAATAAATTCATCATAGACAAAGATAGTCAGCTGAATGCCGGTGAAAATGCTAAGTTCATGACGTATTTGTTCCATAATGAAGGAGGAACACTTACAACTTGCAAGAAGTTAGATATATTTGCAAGCATATTCTTGAATCAAGGAACGATAAGTGCACCAAAGACTGATATTTTTGTTACCAAAGAAAATGCTTTATTTAGTCCGTCTCCGTTAAGTAGCGTAATTGAAATTTTCGCACATACTTCTCCTGATAAACGACTGGGAAGCTTTGCGAACATTGGAGAGATCAATGCGAATACCTTATCGGTTATTGCAGAAATGCATCTACTGAATCGAGGTGTTTTAGGTGGTCATGCGAGTGTGGATTTAGATAGTGGATCCGACTTTGTAAATGAAGGACATATTATTCAATCTGGGTTAGCAACGCATGTCCATTCAAAAATACACTCACGAGGTAAGATATTTAATAGAGAAGGAATAATTGATTTTGTTACGCCTTTGAGTGTTGTCGGAGAATCTTTTGATAATACACATGGAACGTTAAAAGCAAAGCAGTTGAATATGCAATTGGCTTTGGATGAAAATGGAAAATTTCGGGAAAATGAAAGAGAACATATAAATCTACAAAGTGAAACTAATGCCCATTCCCAAAAAGTACAAGATTATCTGCGTATGAACAGAAGTACTAAAAAATCTAACGAGCATTCATCATGCGCAGGTACAACTTCTCAAACTTCTGAAGAGTCGAGTAATAAGGAAGAAAGCTCCAGTCAAAACCATGAAGAAAGCAAACCTTTGTCTTCAGAAATAGGATATCTGATTAATACCGGTGGAATTATCGAAGTACTAAGAAACCTAGATATAAATGGTTCAGGGGCTATATATAATGCAGAAGAAGGACGCATAACAGCAAAAGATAATATCTCCTTGAATATATACGGGCGATTACTAAATCAGTTGGGAAGTAGACTATCAGCTCATCGTATAGCAGTTGGCTCACAAGGGAGAATCTTCAATACAGGTGGTTCGTCAATAGAAGGATTAATGTCATTCAGGTGTGACGGTCTTGAGAATGGAATGGGTGCAAAAATTCTTGGAGAGCTGAATGTAATATCTCATACGTCAATTTATAACTTCGGCGAAATTACGAGTGTGGAAAATCCCTTACAAATGGTTACGGATTTTTCAATACAAAATTATGGTTCACTAGCATCTGATGAAAAAATTGTTCTTACTGGTCATTCAACTATGAAAAATATAGGACATATAACAAGCAAGAAAGTAGAATTACACATAGGTTCACCAGATGATATAAGAATCAATTCATTACCATTTGCTATAAAGAATGGTTCAATTACAGCAGAAGATTTAATTTTTGAGTGTTTTGCAGTAACTCCAATTTTTTCATCTGTATCATTGTCAGATTTAGTGCAAAATGCCGGTATTGAAGCTGCAAGTGTAAAATTTTTATTTCCTAATGCTACTTTAGAAAATTTGCATGATAACATACTGAACTTTAATACGCTGATTTTTGCGAAAGAATTTCGGAATCTGGCACTATTAAAAAGTCGAAAAAAATTAACAATATCTACGTTAGAAAAATTCACTAATACAGCGAGTGATAATTCTTTAAATCCATCATCAAAGCAACAGGTAGTGCCTACATTTCGCTTGATCAACGACTATGATATAGGGAAACAAAAAGAGTTAAATGCCCTCTTAGAGCTAAATGAGGTAGGTTGCCTACCGGTTAAAACTAAAAAAAACGCTATGATTATCTCGGATGGAGATTTATCTCTCTCTTCTGAGAAACAAATTAGAAATACAGGAACAATACAGACGAAAGGGCATTTATCGCTAAAAGGAACAGAAATACAACACGGATGGGCTTGTGAATCAATACGTCACGAATCTTTACCGGAATTGGAATTTGATTATGGTTTTATGGAGGCGCAACCAAGCTATATCAGAGCAGAGCAAGGAGCAGAAATAACAGCAGCTAAGTTTTTAAATACGTTTGGCACTATCGATATTATTGGTGGTTTAGTATCAAATAACCCAATGCTTTTCTTGAATTATGCTGGAGATATAAGTGTTCTAGGGGAAACCCGAATCGTTACTCCATTTTTTGCGAATTTAGTTGGTACTGTAGGAACTAATCGAGCTGATAAAAGATATTGGAGTCTAAAATTTTGCAACACAAATCAAGCAAATATCAATGTCCTGAACGGATCATTGAGAATCGATTCTCCTCATGCCATAAATAGTGGTAGTTTTTTATATGGTCAGAATGGAGTTTTTTTGAATGGAGCTACTGCTAATGGTTTAATTTCTGTATTTGATATCGCCAGCAAAGGATTCAGCTACACAAGAATGTTTTCGGTTAATGAATATAATCGAGGACAATATTCCGACAAAATTCTCGGCATGGGATATACATCCACGGGACTTGGGGCAATAATTCGAGCAGAATTAAATGAGAAAGTGACTAAAAGTGTCATTTCTGCGTCTGTTAGCAGTTCCAAACAAAATATTATTGACGGATATAAAAACCTCAAATCCAATGGAATCATTCATGGAGCTTCTGTGAGGATAAAAACAGGAGATGGAAAAACAGAGTTAGGTGATACAGGAGATGCAGTTTTACCATCTGTTTCAGGATTTGCAAAAAGTGTAGATCTTTTTCCGTATATTTCTGCCCTTGCACAAGAAGGACAATTTGAACTGGCTGAAGATACTGACAGTTTTATTTTTAAAAGTCGTTCAAATGGTATGAAGATTCCGTTTACTATTATCGTAGAACCGACAGCAGACTTCAGTAAACTAAAGTTACCGTTTTCATTAGATGTTTTGGAAATTATGCTTCTGAAGCAAACGCAGAAATCTCTGGGAACAGGTTATTTGGCGGATATGCCTACATTTTTAGATGCGGCGAAAATTGCTCACAGTTTAATTGGAGGAGGAAAAAGCGCTGAAGAATTTCCATTTTTGCGAGATTACGCTGAAGGAGCGATATCAATTTTATCAGAGGAAAAAGCTACCCACGGATTATTTTTTAAACCACAAAAGATAGGAGACTACGATGTTCTGGTTCCTGAGTTAAGGTTGTCTCCTGAGTCAGTACACGCAGCGCTTTCGAATCCGGCGGGAGCGACGGTGGCGCAAGGCAACAGGGATGCGAATGTAATAATAGATACAGATGGCTTTCTACATGCTACAGCGTCGATACATGCAGATGACTCGATAAAAATCAAAGCGAAAAGAGGAGCTCTGTTTGAAACCACTACATATGATGCGTGGGCTATTACCCAGAATGTTACAGCAACGACATCTAGAGGTGGCTTTTTAGGAATGGACAGCGATACGGAATATCACAAACTTACTGAGTGGCATCAAATTAGACGAGCAAGAGAACCGATGTTGGCGACGACAACACGGGGGGATTTCATAATAATTCTACCGGATGATAAAGAAACGACGGAATTTAGAGGAATGTTTGCTGACATTGCCGGAAATTTTGAAATACATGGTGGAAATTGTATTTTATCTCCGTTAGAAGTCGCTGGTGTTGTTCCATGTCCTGGGTTATTTGAGGGGGGAGCCAACAGAATTTCAACGATGTTACCAGTATTTTTAAAGACAGCATTAAAAAGCAATGGCAATTTCTTAGCCGATGTAAGAGTATTTAAAAATACAGGGAGCAAAATTGAGGCAATGGGTGACATTGTAATAAACGCCACAGACAGAATCGAATTTAACACCCAAACTCGAAAATTTACGCTTGCTGAAGGTATGGAAGTTGATGAAGGGACTTTCACAACAAAAGTATCATCGAGGAAAGTAGAAGATGTCGTGTTTAATCAGCCTGAAGTCAAGGCTGGCGGGAAAACTACGTTTAATTCTGATACCGTTCATCTGACAGGAAATTACGAATCGGAAAGAGATATAGAAATCAAAGCGAGATTAGCGGAATTGGCAAGCGTATTAGATTACGGAACTGATCAATTCGAGTCGAAAGCTTCGAATATGTTTTCTCATGCTACATATGACCGATTTGCGACATTTGCACGAGTGGCTCCAACGGTGTTTCGAACTCACGGAGACTTTATAACTGATATTGTCGGCTTATATTCTGAGCATAGTATACAAAAATCGTGTCATGATGAAAGAATAGCTGCCGGCTCGATAGATTCAGCACCATTAAGGGCGCATGAAGTTGTGATAGAGCATTCGTCTAGTAGTGGTTTCAATTTTTTCATTCCTACATCTGTAGTTGCGCCTGTATGTGATGGAAATATCCGTGGAGCAATAGACGCATTTTGGAGAGAATCATCATTATTGAGCTCCACTTACAGTTTGCTTCATTCCAAACGAGGAGCGGATATTGCAGCGAACGGCATATCCACAGCGTTATCGGCTTATAGTAGCATAAAAACAGTTTTGGATTTCGGAGCCGGCGGAGCAGCATCACTGTTTGGAATAGGAAACTTCGGGTTTTATCATACGGAATCGACACAAAACACAACCCACGATTTCACAATAGCATCGACGACAATGGCTTCCGGAAATATCGATTGGAGAGCGAGAAACGGAGACATTCATATCACGCACCGTCTGGCAGAAGCGGAAGGAGACCAACATTATACGGCAGCCGGACGCATTGAGGTAAATCCGGGCGAGGACGTAGTCCAAACAGACGGCCATACGGTATCGAGCAGTGGCACATTCAACGTATTTACAGGGGGAGCAAGTTTTGGAATTAATGGAGGCACATCAAACTCAAACACAACCGACTACTTTGCGAGCGGATTTAGGTCACAGGGAATGAACTTATTCAAAGCAGGCAGCGAAATAAGCATAGTCATACCGCAGATTGAAGGAAGTAGAAATGTGTTTGATGCCATGTTTGTACATTTAGAGAACAAAGCAAATGAGCGAGAAACACACTCGTCCACTCACGGAGCAACGATCTCAACTAATCCTTTGGAGTCTGCAGCGCTGACTGCGGGAGCGAATTTCGGAGCATCAAATTCCCACGACACTTGGCTGAATGATGCCTATGTTCGTGGTGCGGTAGATTTTGCGCATTCGCAGGTACGCAATCAAGGCTGTCTGGTGATGGACATCACGAATGCGTGGGCATCGTACGAGTATGTTCCTGGGCATGAAGTGCACGAATCGTCGTCGTTTGCAATCGGTCTGTCGGGGCTGGATTTATCCTCGCCGGATGCCTTTGCGTACAGCTTGGGGCGTGGTCTTGCGTCGGCTGCGGCTTCTGCCGGAGTGGGTATGCTGGCGTCAGAAGCAGGGTTAGGCGGCTTTGTCTCGTCTCTGGCTGCGTCTTTGGCGGGTGCTTACGTCAACAGCGAGGTTATGCCTCAAATGCGTGACGCCGAACACCGCCCAACAGGCCTCGGATCTACCGGAACCGTCGAAATGGAGCACAACGGCTGCAACTTCCGCTCCATGCAAATCGATTTCGACCAAACAGAGTTCAACCACGTCATCGACCAGGTCAAGGCAAAAGTCTTTGATGAGGCTCTCGACAAAGGCTTGCCAACGCAAGAAGCTGTGCAGATCGCAGAGCAACGAAAGCAGAAACTCATTCAAGACTTGAATACTGAAAATGCAAAGGTCGAAGAGACATCGGATTTTGTCGAACAAACCGGAAAGGACGCAGTTGAAGAAATAAAAGCTGAAATCGGTGAGGGTGAAGCAGCAAAACTTGCTAACAAACAACCGGTTTCTAAAGACACTCGAGCCATAGTTGCAAAACACTTTAAGAGTGCAGCACATAAATTGAGAGCCAAAAAGAGCAAGCTCAACTTTGAGGCGTCTTTGCATGAAGATCCTG
>JAFUZX010000004.1 GCA_017476405.1 Alphaproteobacteria bacterium
CAGGACAATGTTTTCGTATTTCAGAAGTTTCCGAAAATATCTGGGAAGTAATAGCTTTCGGTAAAAATCTGAAAATACGATCATGTAAAAATAACATCAGCATTTTTGAATGTGATGAGAAAGAATACAACGAAATTTGGCATGATTATTTTGATATGCGACGTGATTATGGAGAAATAAAAGCTAAAATCAGATCTAGCGGAGACAATTATTTGATAAAAGCTGTTGAATTCGGATACGGAATGCGGATTTTGAATCAAAATTTGTGGGAGGTTATCGTCAGTTTTATTATATCACAGCAAAACAATATTCCACGTATCAGAGGAATAATAGATAAATTGTGTAAACGATATGATGGTCAATTTCCTTCTCCGGAAAGGCTTGCTCAATGGTCTGAAACGGATTTAGAAAAAATCGGTCTCGGATACAGAGCGAAATATGTGCGAAATATCGCAATTGCGGCAACAGAAGGAAAATTCGATTTCGAAAAAATACAGCGGATGAATTATGAAAATTCAATAGAATATTTGAAAAATTTCGATGGAATAGGGAATAAAGTCGCAAACTGCATCGCATTATTCGGTCTGCGTAAGTTGGAAGCTTTTCCAATAGATGTTTGGATCAACCGTATTCTTCAAAATCAATATGGTGGGAAATTTAACGTAGATTTTTTTCACGGATATGCGGGAATTGTTCAGCAATATATGTTCTACTATGAGAGATTTAGGCAAAAGATATAGTAATATGCCGCAATCCATGAAATATAAATGAGAAAAAGGAAGGATCTCCCCTTCCCTTTGTTGTGTTTTTTTAATATTCAGAATAATTGAAATTAATATCTGTTATTATTTCGGCTATTTAAATTTCTTTTATTATCAAGTCTGTAATCATAATCGGAATCAATTGATCTCCTACTATTGCCATAACTATTGGTACGAATATTACTATTATTTACATGGTTATCATAATGACTATCGTTGTATCTTGAATCGTAATGGATATCATCATAATGATCATTATGATATTGATCATCGTAATAGTGATCAGAATTCTGCATTCTTCTGATTATATTAGAAACCGCACCTTTTTTTCCTCTATTAATAATATCATTATCAAAAAAATGACTATTTCTCAAATCTCCGTTATATCTTTGATCATGTATTGAATTACCAGATCTATCATAATCATGATAGTTATCTAAATGATGTTTATTGGAATTTACATATCTATCATTACTATCATAATAACCATCATGATAATTACTGTTTCTGTTATAATTTCTGTTGCTATCATAATGATCATCGATAGCATTTCTTATGTGATCACGAGCGATATTCAAAGATAATGAATTATTACGATGAAAATCCGAATTCCTCGAACTATTGTTATTATAATAGGAGGCATTCAAATCAGCTGACAACATAAAAAATCCAATTGCTGAAAAAACCAAAACTTTATTTTTACCATTAATAGCCATAATATTCTCCTTAATTTTGCTAACATAGAAAAGAATATCAAACAAATGTTAATTTATAGTAAATTTTTCATATATTTTGCGATATTTAAGCAACACTTCTCTTCAGAATAAGCTAACAAACAAGAAAAAGTACTGGACAAATTTAATAAAATCAAATACAACCTTCTATAGTTTTATAGAGGAGTGTGTAATGTTCAAACAATTGCTATGTTGTTCTATATTTTGCGCATTAATATTCAGTTATGCCACAGCCGATGCAAAAATCGAAAAAAAGAATGAAGCAAAGACTGAAGAAGAAAATCATAACGAAGATTCTTTATTTTCAATAGGTGATGAAAATGCTTATGGTTTTCTAAACCTAAAAGCAGCGCATGAAAGAAGCAATACATATGCATTTGGTCCTAAAAATGCATCCGCAATCGCAATGAATCCGGTGATATCATTAGGAGATTTTACAATTGACGCAGACTTATATTACGGTCGTCAATTTTCTTACTCGAGTGTATTAAACAGTGAAAGAAATTTAGTTCGAACCGTTTCAAGCGGACTACTGAAAGAATTCCATGATTCATCAAAACAAATAAAAGCGATTTACGCAAAAGCTATGGATAAAAACGTAAATAAACCATATTTCTATAGGCAATACACAAGGCTATTATACAATAATGATGAAAATAACTTTAGAGTCGTTCTCGGAGATACAACGACAAGAAATCAAATTGGGTATCAGCAAGCTGTTTCAGGAGCGGGTATAAGCATATTCCGTCAAAGCGGGAACGGTTCCGTAATTAATTCATCAAACCCTATTGTTATTACACGTCCAAGTAAAGTTGAATGCAAACTTGGCGATGATATTCTGGTTACAAGATTATTTGCGCCGGGTACATATTATTTGGATGATTTACCGGAAGAAGCAAAAATTCCGGGCGTAACATTAAAAATCACGGATCAAATCAATAGGAGTGAGGTTTTCGTTGTTGATTATTTTAGCGGTTACGGCATGTTGAAAGAAGGTGAAGATGATTTCGATTTATCTGTAATTTACGCAAGCAGATACAATGTCGATGATCCAATGAGAGTAAAATACGCTAATGATCCGAATTTCAGTGGTAATTATCGTCGTGGATTAACTGACGTTATAACTGTTGGAGCAGCTGCGCAAGTTTATAAGAGTTCATATACGGTAGATGCTACTGCGATTTTCGGTACAGAATACGGAAAAATATCTCCGAACATAGCTTTCAGCAAAGATACAAAGCATGATAACGCATTAGCCGCCGGTATCTATTATGCTATACCAGCAAATGAATACGGAGTTATGTTTGAAACGTTCTTAGGAGTTAAAGAAAAAGGATACAGCGATCTGCGACGCAGTGAAGAGCTTGGTAATATCTACAATAACTTAATGGCAAAATACTTCACTAATGAAGATTTGAAAGAAAAATTCAAAAATTCATACTCGCCTGAATCTTCACGTCAAATAATTGCGAGAATATATTCAAAACCTGTATTTGGAATAGTTCCAGCATTTACATTCAACGGATTGTGGTCTAAATCCAGCAGATTACGTGAATATACTTTAAGTTGCGCATGCAAAATCTTAGAAAAATACACACTCACTGTATCAGCAGGTATTACATATGATGACCCGACCAAAGGAATGAATCAGGAATCACCTGATAGAAGATTAACTGTTGCTCTGACAATACCATTCGGAGATTTTAAGGTAAGCGGTACTTATACGCATCATGATGAAGACAGATTGAGAAGCTATGCGAAAGTGCAGTATAATCCATCTGAAATAAAAGGACTGGAAATTACCGTAGATGAGTACTTTAAACCTGGATACGCAAATCCAACCGCTACGGTAAAATATAAGGGTGAACATTTTGATTTCAAAGTTGATGAAAGCGTTAAAAATATTTATCCGAAAAGCACAATCGGCAAGAAGATACATAATAATCAGCAGAGAGCTTACTTTGGAACGAGCATTTCATCTGATGGATTTAGATCATACAGGAATAGCAGTGTTAACGTTCTCAGAACAGCTTTTGAGACAAATAAAAAGGAAAGTGAAAAATAGTTTTATCTGATTTTCTTAAAAAAAATAAGCACTCGATATATAATCGGGTGCTTTTTTATATTGCGTATCAACATTTTTTTATTTATTTTTAATAAAGTTAGTTCGGAGAATTTTATGCATACATTTTCTCTTTCTGAAGTAAAAAATGGTTTATTATGGAAGAAATTCTCTTCCGTTGAGCTTACTAAGTGTTACCTTAAAAGAATCGAAAAATTTAAAGACATAAATGCCTTTATAACGATTTGCGCTGATAAGGCTCTTCAAGCCGCACAGCAATCTGATGAAAAAATCGCAAATGGCACAGCGAAAGAAATGGAAGGTATACCTTTAGCCATAAAAGATTTATATATGACAAGAGGAATCCGAACAACTTCAGGTTCAAAAATGCTTGAAAATTTTATTGCACCGTATGAATCAACAGTAACTCAGAAATTATTAGACGCCGGAGCCGTATTTCTTGGAAAAACGAACATGGATGAATTTGCGATGGGATCAGCAAATATAACAAGTTACTATGGTAATGTCGTAAATCCGTGGAGCAAAGATAAAAAGCTTGTTCCGGGCGGATCTTCAGGAGGTTCAGCGACAGCTGTTGCCGGGCATTTATGCGTAGCTGCGACCGGATCAGACACCGGAGGATCAATACGTCAACCGGCGGCATTCAGCGGAATTGTCGGGCTCAAAGCTTCATATGGCAGATGTTCTCGCTATGGCATGATAGCTCTTGCATCATCATTTGATCAGGCAGGACCAATGACAAAAACAGTGAGAGACGCCGCGATTTTTCTTAAAGTCATAGCAGGATATGATGAAAAGGACTCAACTTCTGTAAATGAGCCTGTCCCAGATTATGAATCTTTTATCGGAAAATCCGTAAAAGGGATGCGTATAGGTATTCCAAAAGAATTTCATGTAGAAGGTGTATCAGAGGAAGTTGAGGAATCTTGGTTAAAAGGAATCAATATTTTGCGTGACGCAGGAGCGGAAATTGTTGATATATCTTTGCCTTATTCAAAATATTCAATGGCGGTCTATTATATTATACAGCCTGCAGAAGCTTCCGCTAATTTAGCTAGATTTGATGGTGTTCGTTATGGATATCGAGCGGAAGGAGCAAAATCTCTTGATGAAATGTATGAAATGACCAGAGCGCAAGGTTTTGGAGATGAAGTCAAACGACGTATCTTGGTAGGTACTTACGTATTATCAGCTGGATATTATGACGCTTATTACTCGCAAGCTCTGAAAGTTCAGGAGCTCATTCGGCAAGATCTCGCATCGGCGTTTGAAAAAGTTGATGCTATTCTTACTCCGACAACTCCTCACAGCGCATTCGCTTTTGGAGAAGAACCAAAAGATCCCGTAACTATGTATTTGAATGATGTTCTTACGGTCACAGCAAATATTGCGGGTTTACCGGGAATTTCAGTTCCGATTTGTCTTGATAAACTGGGACGTCCACTCGGATTACAATTACTCGCCCCTAGATTTCAAGAAGGAACATTGATACAACTGGGAGAAATAATAGAAAGAAACGCAAACTTTCCAAGTTTAAAGGAGATCGAACTATGATAGATACAATAAACAGTTGTAATAATTGCGATAATAGCGTTTATATAGAAACATCGACAGGAAAATGGGAAGTTGTTATAGGTCTTGAAGTTCATGCTCAGGTTATTTCAAATTCCAAACTTTTCTCAAATGCCTCGACTTCTTTTGGAGCATCTCCAAATACGAATGTTTCGTTTGTTGATGCGGCTTTGCCAGGAGTTCTTCCGGTAATAAATTCATTTTGTGTAGATCAAGCGATAAAAACAGGATTAGGACTAAACGGACATGTAAATTTAGTATCTCGATTTGATCGCAAAAATTATTTTTACGCCGATTTACCTCAAGGATATCAGATAAGTCAGTATAAATATCCGATAATCAGCGGAGGTTATATTGATATAGACAAAGAAGATGGAAGTACACGTCGTATAAATCTTGAGCGTATACATATCGAGCAGGATGCCGGAAAAAGTATTCATGATCAAAGTCCGAATAAGTCTTTTATTGATTTAAACAGGTCAGGTGTCGCTCTTATGGAAATCGTGACAAAACCTGACATGCGCAGTGCGGAAGAAACCTCAGTTTTCCTGCAAAAGCTACGGTCTATTCTAAGATATTTGGGAACATGTGACGGGAATATGGAAGAAGGTAGTATGCGTGCGGATGTTAATGTTTCTATACATCGTCCGGGAACCGAATACGGAACACGAGCCGAAGTAAAAAACGTAAATTCGTTCAAATTTATTACCGCAGCTATTAATTTTGAAATACAAAGGCAAATAGCATTACTTGAAAGTAGCGGAACAGTAGATCAAGAAACTCGATTATTCGACACAGGGACAGGAGAAACACGTACCATGAGATCTAAAGAAGATGCCCAGGATTACCGATATTTCCCGGAACCTGATCTTCCACCATTGGTATTGTCTGAGGAGCGGATAGAAGCGATTAGAAAAACAATTCCCGAACTACCTGACGCGAAAACAGCAAGACTTCAGCGAGAATTTGATTTACCGCATTACGATGCTACATTAATATCCGCTGACAGAGAAACCGCTGATTTCTATGAGCGAGGTTTGAAAGCCGTAAATTCTCCAAGCAAAGACTTTGCGAAAATGCTGGCAAATTGGATGTTAGGAGAATTGTTTTCATGTCTGAATAAATCAGGAAAACATATAACAGAGAGTAATGTTTCAGCGGAAAATCTAGCAGAACTCGTTAATTTAATTAAAATTAATGTAATCTCTGGAAAAATAGCTAAAGAAGTCTTAGAATTAATGTGGGAATCAGGTAATAAAGCGATTGAAATAGTTGAAGAACGTGGAATGAAGCAAATAACCTCCACTGAAGAAATTGAAAAAATCGCAAAAGTAGTCTTAGCTGAGAATGAAAGTAAAGTTTCAGAGTACAAGAGTGGGAAAGATAAATTATTCGGATTTTTTGTTGGACAGACTATGAAACGAACCGAAGGAAAAGCGAATCCTCAAATATTGAATGAAGTTTTAAAGAAATTATTGTCGGAGGCTTAATCATGGTAAAGAAAAAAGAAGATAACACATCAAATAAAAAAACAAAAAAAGAAAATAATGTAAAAACCGCTGATAAAAAAACAGCAGTTAAGCAAAGCGCAAATCAAAAAGCAAAAATAGAAGACATTGAAA
>JAFUZX010000076.1 GCA_017476405.1 Alphaproteobacteria bacterium
CCCTATCTAACGTATGTTGTGTACTCTCAACCATGGTAACTACCTCTACTCCTAATACAAAAGCTATGCTCGAACTTTTTCAGCTTTCTATTATTCTTTCTATAGATTAAAACAAAATTCTTTAAATGAAGTTAAAATCTATAAAAATGTAATAGGATCAATATCTATTTGAATTTTTATATTTTTCGGTAATTTTTGAGAGCTTATCCAATTTTTTATAAATTTACTCATAGCAATTTTTTTTGAGGATTTGAGCAAAATACGCCATCTTGTTCTTCCCCTAAGCAGAAAAAGCGGAGCAGGAGTCGGTCCGAAAAGCTCAATTCCACCATTTATCGGAAAAGAAGCTGCCAATTTCTTAGCTGTTAATTCAGTTAATTCACGATTTGTCCCTGAAATAATAACCGAAGCGAATTTAGTAAACGGAGGCAGATTATTCTTTTTTCTTGATAAGGTTTCAAGATTAATAAAATTTTGTACATTATTAGATACTAATGCGCTATATAAACTATGTTCGGGATTAAAAGTTTGAATTAAAATTTTCCCTGGTTTATCTGCCCTACCCGCTCGTCCAGCCACTTGCTGAATTAACTGGTATGTTTTCTCCGCAGATCGCAAATCAGCACAATTTAATCCAAAATCACCATCAACAACTCCGACAAGAGTTATATTAGGAAAATGATGCCCTTTCGCAAGTATCTGTGTTCCTATTATTATATTTACCTCATTATTCAATATCCTATTTCGCAACTCAATTAGACTTTTTTCAGATGAAATATTATCTGATGAGACTTGCTCAATTTTAGCATCATGAATTCTGCTTGAAATTTCCTCAAAAATTCTTTCAATTCCCGGGCCAAACTGTATATAAGAATTCTCAGATCCACAATAACCGCATTTTTTGGGAATATCAATTTTATATCCACAATAATGACATACCGCTTTACCTATATTCTTATGGTATACCAACCAGCTTGAGCAATTACTGCATGACAACTTATTTCCACAACTTTTACATAAAGTTACGGGAGAATATCCACGACGATTCAAATAAATTAACGCCTGCTCTCCTCTTCCCACAGTTTCTTTAATATTATCTAATAAATATGGTGAAATAAAATTTTCTTCAAATTTGCATTGACGCATGTCTATTAATTCAATATGAACAGGTTTAGCAATCCCAAATCTGCTCTTAATACATACATAGCCGTATTTACCATTAATTGCGTTAATATAACTTTCTAAAGAAGGCGTTGCGGAAGACAATATTATGCTTATTTTTTTTATATGTCCAAGAACAATTGCCATATCTCGCGCATTGTAAAATCCCCCTTCTTCCTGCTTGTATGATGCATCATGTTCTTCATCTACAACAATTATTCCTAAATTTTTAAAAGGTAAAAATAAAGCTGATCTAGCGCCGATAATAACGCATTTCTCTCCTGAAACAGCTTTCATCCAAGCAATTTTCCTGTTTTTCGGAGTTATACTTGAATTCCAAATTAACGGTTTCATTCCAAAATATTTTTCAATTCGACTGGCAAGTTGCTCTGTTAACGCAATTTCCGGCAATAAAATCAAAATCTGTTTATTTTGTTGAAAAATATCATGAACTATAGATAAATATACTTCTGTTTTTCCTGAACCTGTTACGCCATGAAGTAAATAAGGACGTGGTCCACCCTTTTTTAAAGCCTCATACGCAATTTGTTGCTCTTCATTTAATTCTATCGGTACAACATTTCCAAAATTTTCTTCTTTTTGAAAATTGACTCTTTTATTTTCATGAAATACCGATATTTCACACAATATCATTTTTAAAATATTTCCACGAGGAATAAGTGTATATGAAGCTACCCAATCTAAAAAATCACAATAATCCTTTCCTATATTAATTTTATATCTTTTAGATACATACTTAAGCTCAATATCAGTGTCTATCGCATTTCCTAGTACTAAACCTAAAATTGATCTTTTTCCAAACGGAATTTCTACAATATCACCAACTATTAATTCATCTTTAGATAAATATAAAAACGCTCTATCAAATGGACCAATCGGGAGAATTTCAAAAATCTTTTCTTGATAAAATATTTCACTTATTTCTTTTTTTTCATCGGGATTTTTTTTCTCCGGAGGTTCAATCTTCATTAACACCCCAAAGATTTTTCTTATCAATCCATCCTTTTTGGTTATTTATACTTACTTTTACCCAATTATCATCTTTCTTTATTACTTTTACGATGACATACTTCTCTACTTTAGCGATCGGATATTTTGTCGAGGCATGCCTATACATAATTGCGTTATTATCAATAACAATAGCTGAATTTTTGCGTGATATCATATTCTTATGAACCCAACCAACGGTTCCATCTATAAATTTTACTTTTCTCCATTGATCGAATTCCGCAATAAGCTGCATCGGCAAATTTGCTCTCATAAAAATCCAAGAAATCGGATATTCCTTTCCCGGACCGACTCTCATATTAACTTCAGATGATTTTAAACTGACGAAAAAATCAGCTATCCCTTGAACTTCAAAAGATGACAAAAAAAAGATAATTGTAAAAAATCGAATAATAAAATATTTCATAATGTGTAATCATGCGCACACAGTACGCTATAATACACTTATTCAACATAATTGAGAAGATATATTTAATTTTTCAGAATGATTTTTAAAAAATTCTTTGCGTGCCATGATTAACTCATTTTTGCACGTTTTTAATTTTCTGAGTTCTTTTATATCTTCCCTATCTTGAACGATCATAGTACTTAACTTGATTTCAACTAAATCAAGCAAAA
>JAFUZX010000077.1 GCA_017476405.1 Alphaproteobacteria bacterium
ATTAATTCTATAATCAGAATAGCATATTTAATGAAAAAGTCACGAAAAATCTTAAAAATTTTAATAAAAAGCATTAAAATACAATGCGTTATGTGAGATTTTTTTTGAATAAAGTGTTTTGAACGATATGTTTGAGGTTTTGATCAGATTTATAAGAAATCCTGAGACGATACTGGCAGAATTTTTAAAAATTTCCGAAGTGAAAGAAGCAATGGACGAACTTACGTTAATTAGCATGGACAAACAAACTCGTGCCGAATACGCCACTCGAGTGAAGGAAATGAATCGCATTTATGCAACCGAGCGAGCCGGTTTTAAAAAAGGTAAAGCTGAAGGCGAAAAAATCGGCATCGAAAAAAATAAGACCAAAGTCGCAAAAAATTTAATCAAACTTTGTCTTAGTATTGATCAGATTGCTTCAGTAACAGACCTTTTTGTTGAAAAGATAAAAAATCTGGCAGAATAATAGTTTGATTTTATTCATAACTATCGCTTATCTGTTTTTTATCTCAATTTTTATTAAAATAAATTAATATTTATAAATATTTGTGTTAATATCTCTATGGTTTTTATTGTTTTAGTTAAGTTAACTGGAGTTATATGGAATGCGATTCATCAAATGTATTTGTTCAACTATTGCCATCTGTTATTCTATGAGCGTCATGGCTTGCGATTCATCATCTTTCTCTTCATTATCAGCCGATCATTCAAAAGAGGCCATTCATGCTAGATGCACATCACTGAACCAAGAAACACGACATAATATAGAAAAGCCAACCGATGATAGCGACGACGAATTTATTTCTTCTTTACTTCCGGGCGAACTTCCATCAAAAGATGATCCCTCTATGGAAGCCATTTGGGTTAAGTGCGCAATGTTGGGGAATCGCATAGAATCTTTATATATAGATGACGTCGATGACGTAAAAGCAATGTTACGTAATCTGTACACAAGACTTAAACGTGATGGTCGCAAACCGACTCAAGAGGATCTGGATGAAGTCTCCGTATATTTCGATGCAGCTAAAAATATAGTCGATGAAATAAATGGATTAGGACAAGAAATTGGCGTTCTGATATTGGCAAGAGAGGTCGCACTCAATAGGAAATTAGGCAATCTTACAAACCGTTTAATAAGCCGAGGTCGATTAAATGAAGAAAGTAGTAGCATTGTAGAATTTAATATCATGGACGATATGTTTACGGCATTATGGCCATTTCCTCTCGACAAAGAGAGTTTCAAAGATGATAGCTATTGGCGAAAATTAGGTCCTTCCGTAGATAACTTTGCGATTGCGCATCGTAAACTGTTTTCTATTGCTAATAATGACACAATAGATCCTGCTATGAGCGGATATGTTATGCTTGAGGCTCTTCGGAATGTATGGAAAAAGAGTGATACAAAGAAGGTATTCAAAGCGAAGTGGTACAATAAAGATCGTTGGACAGAAAATGGCGTAAAACCGGAGCTATGGGAAGAATTTGTGACAGATATAAAAGCATTAAGAGAAGAAGCTAAGAAGGAAAAAATAGCTATAAGAGCTAGGCTGGAAGCAGAAGAAAAGAAAAATGATGAAGAAATACGAAAGAAGGTGCTGGAAGAAACAAAAATGATCGAAGAACAGGAGGAAACAAAAGCTAAAGAGACTGAAGAATCCAAAAAATTTCTCGATGCAAGCGATAGCGATTCTGTTGAAGAGTAATTTAATAGTGTGAAATTTTTTTGATAATCGATGCGTACACTTTCAGCAGGTGTGCGCATTTTTTTATGTTTTTTTGCTCGGAGACAACAACGTTCCGCAGCTGTTTTGAAGTTTAGGAGCATATGAACCGTATTTTGCGCACGACTTTTTGCTTATATAGACGGCATTTTATGCACAACTATTCGAAAGCAACAATCTTATGTTGTATCGGTACGCATAACACGGAACATTTGCAATCGATTATAGCTTGAAAAACACCACTGAGATTAATGTTGCTGATTTTTTCATTGATGTTACCGCTTCTTTTATCACTTACTTATTCACCTAATCATCCTCATTTGTACTTGGGTCTGGATATGCTAAGAAAAAGTCATTAATGGGAGCTGTCAACGCTGAACCGGCTTGAACGTGTCTATGTATTATTTCCTCTAAGTTCATAATAACCATCGCCATTTTCTCTCTTCTTTTAGGATCATTTTGAGTTATTCCTTTCAGAAATGTCAGAGCAATTTTCATATGAAACATAATCACAAACTGAGTGAAATTCGCACTGAATCTGACTTTTTCATCGCTTGCAGGCATATCTCTATAACCTGTTGGATTAAGACATATAGGCAATGTATCCTGATCATCATCTTGTTGAGGAATGTACTCAGAGTGGCCTACATTTTGCAATGCCGCTTCTAATACAGTTATTGTAGGAGCAACTTCTTCATGACCGATATGCGTATAAGCCTCTTTTGCTTTTGCAGTTAATGTCGTTACATGTTCCCTTACAATTTCAGGAGATTCGAAATTTGTATGAGTACTCGGAGCATCTTCAAGAGGAAGTTTTGTCATTCCCATTTTTGTAGGACAACGTTGATCTGGATGTGCAAAGAAATAATCATCAACTGCTGCACATAAATCACCTCCGGCAACACATAACCTTAATGGGACATAAGAAAGTTTTTTTATAAATAAAAATTTAACTTTGTTTATTGTTTGTAGATCGTTACCCAGTACTTCTTCCAGATGTTTTAATAATCCGGCATAATGTCCTATTATTGAGCAAAATGTATCTTCTACAATTCTTGCGACTAATAATTCTTTATCATAGCCTGGTTTAATGAGCGTTATCCGGATAATGTATAGGCAAAGCACTACCAAAAATATATTCCGGATGACCGACATCTTGTAAAGCCGATTCGAGAGAAGCTGCTGCCGTCTGTAGAATATCTGTTGAGTCTTGATGACCTAAACCATGTAATACTTCAAGTGTTCGCATTGATAAAGTTTCAATATGTTCGCAAATTACTTCGGGCGATTCTGCAGGATTCATTGCCTGAATTTGGTTCGAATACAAACTCGCAATAGTAATTGATATACAAAAAACAAAATTATTGATGATTTTAAACAAACTCATTACAGCAAACTCCTTAAAAACACAAACTTTAATAAAATATTACACTAATCTTTCAGAAAAAAAGTTAATAAACAATTAATGACCATTACAAACTCGTACGAAAGCTTACTGAGCTGTCCAGCCGCCATCCATTGTTACGCAGGAACCTCGCATTTCATCAGCGGCTTCGGTGCATAAAAACAGAGCCATTCCTGCAATTTGTTCAGGTGTTACAAAATTTCCTGACGGATGTTTCTCGTCGACTAAAGCGTGCTTTTCTTCCTCAAAAGAAGTTCCGTTTTGCTTCGCTCTGTCTTCAATCTGTTGCTGAACAAGCGGAGTCAATGTCCAACCGGGACAAATTGCATTGCAAGTGATTTTTGTTCGAGCCAATTCCAGTGCCGTAACTTTTGTTAGACCGATAATTCCGTGTTTTGCAGCTACATAAGCAGATTTATTTATGGAAGCAACCAAGCCATGAGTTGAACCTATATTTATTTCGTCCCCATCCTCTGGATTTCAAAATCGGTATTGCGAATTGCGTGCAAATAAAGGGTGCAGTAAGATTTGTCGCAATAACGGCATTCCAACGATCCAGCGGAAAAGATTCAACAGGATAAACTCGCTGAATTCCGGCATTATTCACAAGAATATCCAAACCGCCGAATTCTGTCTCCATAGTTTCGAATAGATTTTGTATATCATCAGGCTTAGTTAAGTCTGCGCCATGATAAGAAACTTTTGAACCGAATTCCGAAGCTTGTTTCTTGGCTTCCTCAATATCTCCGAAACCGTTCAGCATCACATTTATACCGTTTTGAGCGAATTTTTTGGCAACTTCCAAGCCTATTCCGCTTGTAGAACCGGTAACTAACGCTGTTTTTCCTCTCAGATTTTCAAAACTCATTGACGTCCTCTAATTACAACGCAAAAATATTACCACAGAAAAATAGTTCATAAAATTTTAAAAAATAATAAAGAAAACTTTTCTGTAATTTTTTATATCATAAACTGGTGTTGTTAATAGATTAGTAGATGATCAATAAATATATTTTTAAGCAGTGTTTTAATCGCATGCAATATTTTTTCTAAAATAACTTGCGTAGATATTTCCAAAGTATCTGAAAATACGCTATTCCGATAATTAGCAAAAGCAGATCGATTTTTTGTGCAATTGAGTCCGAATGGGAAATATATCTCTATATTTTTGTTCGACAATCAGGATAAACACATAAAGTTTTTATTTTCAAATTATCCGTCATTTTGGATATATCATTTTTCAGAAAAATGGAGTCTGTTATTATAAAATTGTACGAATGATTGGATTTAGTCTGTCATTCAACGTAAACGAACTTGAACCTGGAACAAATCCAAAAACTTTTTTGCATCTTTTATTGTTGATGACGTTTTTTTATTGACAACTTTAAATGCAAAAATTGTATCATGACTGTTGTAGTTTTTATATTTTCAGTTATATTTATAAATTATTTGTTTGTTCTTTTTAATTGAAAGGTGTTTTTATTATGAAAGAAAAAATAGCATCAATTTTATGTGTCATAATATCAATGAGTTCTTGTATAGTCAATGCGATGGATCTGCCTAATATAACACTGCTAAAACCAAATACACTGTTTGTAATAAGAGAGACAAACCAAAATACAGAGCCTGTAAAAGTGTATCCTTTTGCGATCAAGTCAATTGATCCGTCTAATCCAGCAGTAATAGACCAAAATCAAGATGTAAAAGTTCGAGTTTTTAAGGTTGAAAAAAAACCTCCGGTGCTAATATATCAAGTTCCGGATTATTCTCGACTCAGACTAGAATGCGGATCAATTGCACCTATAATTGATCATGAAATAGAAATAAACATATCCTATGATACTTATAACGGTATAAAGAGAACTAGAACTATGAAATTATGTTACGATATGATGGCGGAAGAGATATTAGACGTTCTTATTGCCGCTTTTAGAAGCGACATAACATACCTAGAAATAAAATATCCTAAAGAGGACTAGATGATAGGGAGGATTTCCTCCCTTTTGCTTATATGCTGCCCATAAAATACTAGCTGTTTGTGGTGTAATAATGCCTACTTTAATTAAATTTTCATTATACTGCGTC
>JAFUZX010000078.1 GCA_017476405.1 Alphaproteobacteria bacterium
AGATTTTTCCGACATAATCGGCAACGAAAAAAATATTCTTTGCGAACAGGTTTTGGGAAATTCGAAATTGGATTTTTTAGTCGGCAACACATATATAGAAGTGAAAACGCCGCTGTTGTTTCTGCAAACCGAAATTCCCGATTACGTGAAAACGAAAAAATTTGCTCCGTTTTCGGCTGCCGACAGAATGATGCGTCATTTAACAGAACTCGGAGATTCGATCGCAAAAAATCAACGCGCGATTATGTTGCTCTGTTTTATTTACGATAATCCGGGATTTGAAGTCGTTGAGAAAAGTAAAAAATATTATGAAGTGAAAAAAAATCGTTGATGAAAACATCGAGAAAGGAGTAGAAATGTGGCAAGCGAATTTAAAAATAGACCCGATCGGCGTAACATTGGAAAAGTATTTCAGAATCGAGATCAAATAAGAAGTTATTCAATAACCTAACAATCTGCCTCGATCATTCCATTCGCCAAACATGATGTTTTGTTTTGTACTTTCCATAAAATTTTTTAAACGATTTTCATACATGGTTTTATGTCATTTAGTTCTTTGGATATAATTAATTCTTTATTGTTTTTGAGAAAATTATGAATAAATATTTTGAAATTAGCTATAGCCCTTGAATACTATACTAGCATTCTGTTCGCTCCATAACAATGCGATATTCCCATTTTGTAGGCGTTCAATTGCGATATTTTGTGGCATCCAGCCATTCCGACTGTCTTCTTTCCGTTCATCCTTTAATAATGTATTTCCGAAAGCATTTCCTTACTGATTTTTCTGTTCATATTCTGAATACGAACGTCTTTGTAATAGCATATAAACTTACTTATGTTAATGTCGGGATTTTTTTAATTAGCTCTAGACCATCATCGATGTAATGATGTATGGTATAAGGCATGAGATACAGCAGATTGAGCATATATAAGATCAAAAAAATAATTGAATGTTTCAGTGAAGACATAACGGCAAGTTCAGCGGCAAAAATTCTGAAATTAAATCGCAAAACAATTAATAGCTATTACAATGAATTTAGAAGACTGATATTAGAGCATTCGCTACACGAACAGGAGAAGGAATTAGGCGAATTTGAGTTAGATGAAAGCTACTTTGGAGCGCGACGAGTCAGAGGCAAACGAGGTCGAGGAGTGGCTGGAAAAACGCCAGTTTTCGGGCTTTTAAAACGGAATGGGAAAGTGTTCGTAACGGTTGTTCCGAATTGCTCACGGGAAGAATTAATGCCGATTATTCAGGGAAAAATTCTCGAGGATTCAACGATTCATACCGATGGATGGAAAGCCTATGATGGTCTGATTCTCAATGGCTACAGTCATTATCGAGTATTCCATCATGAAAACGAATTCGCTCGAGGAAAATCTCACGTCAATGGCATTGAGTGCTTTTGGAGCTATGCAAAAAGACGCCTTTCAAAATTCAATGGCTTAACCGATGATAAATTCATCTTGCATTTAAAAGAAAGCGAGGCTAGATTTAATCATAGAGATGACGATTTTGCTGCTTTTATTGCAAAATTATTCTTTGTAAAAAAGTAAACTCTAAAAAGATAATGGTCTAGAGCCT
>JAFUZX010000079.1 GCA_017476405.1 Alphaproteobacteria bacterium
AGATTTTTCCGACATAATCGGCAACGAAAAAAATATTCTTTGCGAACAGGTTTTGGGAAATTCGAAATTGGATTTTTTAGTCGGCAACACATATATAGAAGTGAAAACGCCGCTGTTGTTTCTGCAAACCGAAATTCCCGACTATGTGAAAACGAAAAAATTTGCTCCTTTTTCAGCTGCCGACAGAATGATGCGTCATTTAACAGAACTCGGAGATTCGATCGCAAAAAATCAACGTGCGATTATGCTTCTGTGCTTCATTTATGATAACCCGGGATTTGAAGTCGTCAAAAAAAGCAAAAAATATTATGAAGTGAAAAAGATTGTTGATGAAAACATCGAGAAAGGAGTAGAAATGTGGCAAGCAAATTTAAAAATAGACCCGATCGGCGTAACATTGGAAAAGTATTTCAGAATCGAGATCAAATAAAGACCGATTCAATAATCAAGCAATCTGCCTCGATCGTTCCATTCGCCGAACATGATGTTTTGTTTTGTACTTTCCATAAAATTTTTTAAACGATTTTCATACATGGTTTTATGTCGTTTGGTCCTTTGTATGTAATCGATTCTTACTCGCTGATACAGAGACGGAAATTTTTGAAAATTTTCCCATGTCTGCGAGTCTTCCCGCAAAATTTTTAAAACATCGGAATCAATGACAAAACTTTTTTCGGACATATCAGGAAGTACAGCTCGCCCTGCAGAAGTCATCAAACCCAATTTTTCTAAACGTCGACAACGCTCTTTATTCAATTCGGACCAAGGGCTGTTCTTTTTTCTCGGAGAAAATCTCTGCACAAGACCAATTTTCGGCACATTTTTTATGACACTGTCAATCCAACCGAAACAAAGAGATTCCTCAACCGCATCCAAATACCAAAATGTCGAGTCATCTTTCGGAATTCCTCGTTTTACGAAAATCCAACATTCTGTTTCTTTAGCATGATGCGCTGACAGCCATTTTCGAAATGCATGCCGATCTTTCACTTCATAAAGGATATTTTTCAAATCACCGGATGATACCGAAAAACCTGAATCATCGAAATCATCATCCCGTACAACTTTACAATGCGGATTTCGTTTTTTCAACAAAGACTCTGATTCGGGTTCGAACATATATTCGCTCATTCCATAAACATTTCCAACATCTAATATAGCAGCAGCCAATAATATATAAACTGAAATTTTTAAGCTTCTCATCTTTTTTATTCCTCAAAAGTTTTTTATATTTTTACAATCCTCAATTGATAAAACAAGTCAGATAAAAGTGAGAAATTATAAAATCCAGCTACTTTTTATAACTTTCGGTCTGGATTTTTTCGCAGGTGAATTGGAGTTTTCGATTTTTTCTTTTGCTCTGGAAATTTGTTCCCACTTAGCATCAGTCCAGCGGTCGATGCCGAGAGCGATTGTTGCTGCTCGTGCATAAATGCGACAATCTAGAGCTTCGTTGCGATCACGTGTTTTCTGCCATTCGCGTTTCGGATATCCTTTCACGATTTTCGTAACCAATTGCTCAGCAGTAAGTTGCTTGAAATATTCCGTATTGTATTCGGGAAAATGCAAATAACCATGAGGAATTGAGCCATCCTCGTTTCGTGTTTGTTTCAGCCAGCCGTAAAGCTCGCTTTTTAAAATTGAAACGCCGATTTTCCATAAACGCACACCGTTTGTAATCTTCTTTCCTCGGAAATTTATGTCAACTTTAGTCGGAGCGTTTAGTGGCACGAGAGAATTATCGATTCCTTTGATAGCCATGACGTTTTGAACCGATTGAGTTCGCACCCAAGCGTAAACTTCCTGCGTTGAAAATCCAGAATCA
>JAFUZX010000005.1 GCA_017476405.1 Alphaproteobacteria bacterium
CCAGCGTTCGTTCTGAGCCAGGATCAAACTCTCAAGTTAAACGACTATTAAGCCGTCCTAGCCTATAACATATCTGACGCAAGATCCGATATGCAGATAGGCTCTAAATTACGCCACCTACATATCCCTTCTTCTTGACTTTCGTTCGTATTCACTTATTTCAATGATCGTTAGTGTTCGTATTTATAATCTTTTAAAATTTAAACGTCAATACCCTTTTTTATATTTTTTTCAAAAAAAATTAAAGAATTGTTAACTTCTTTCATTTTTCAATCAATATTGCGCCATTACGCTATGATTTTTTAATAAGATAATGAATTTTATCTTAATTCCTCATCTTTTTTATATTCACTCTTCTTAATTTCAATGACTTTGCGTAAAACTTCCTCCATATTCCGATCTTTTTTAAAAGCCGAGATAATATATACCTGTTTTCCTAATACTTTTTCAAAAATCTTGCGAATTTGCCGTGCTTCTTTAGCCGTAATTGCATCAACCTTATTCAAAACAATAATTTCCGGTTTATTTTCTATTCCTCCGGTATACTTTTCTAATTCATTTCTCAGTATTTTATACGCTTCAAGTGGATTTTCCTGCGTTATGTCGATCAAATGTATTAAAGAGCTGCATCTTTCAACATGCGCTAAAAATTTATCGCCAAGCCCTTTTCCCTTATGCGCTCCTTCAATTAAACCGGGGATATCCGCTATTACAAATTCATCAGAATCTATCTTAACTACACCTAATTGCGGTACAAGCGTTGTAAAAGGATAGTCAGCTATCTTTGCGGTAGCCCTCGTAGTCGCTGATAAAAACGTTGATTTTCCGGCATTTGGAAATCCTACTAAACCGACATCCGC
Organism: Alphaproteobacteria bacterium; assembly: GCA_017476405.1. Lineage (GTDB taxonomy): Bacteria > Pseudomonadota > Alphaproteobacteria > UBA3830 > UBA3830 > BNWE01. Next base: position 861 of record JAFUZX010000005.1, read on the forward strand.
AATCAGCTTTAATTGAAGCCAAACCCATAACTCTTCTCCGATTTCGCCTTTATCAGCTCGCCTTGGAGTCTGATTTACCGAAGATTTAAATTTATTATTTCCTCGTCCGCCTTCCCCACCTTTCGCAATTACAAAAGTCTGTCCTTCTTCTACGATATCAACAATAACAGTCTTACCATCATCAAACAAAACTTCCGTACCAACCGGAACTTTCAAAATAAGATCATAACCTCCGGCACCATATTGATTATTACCACGGCCATTTTCTCCACGTTTTGCTCTAAAATGTTGATTATATCTATAATCTATAAGCGTATTAACATCTTTTACCCCTTGAACAATGATGTCTCCGCCTTTCCCACCATCACCACCGTCAGGACCTCCGAATTCAATAAATTTCTCTCGCCTAAAACTGACACAACCATCTCCTCCATCTCCGGCTTTCAGAAAAATCTTCGCTCTGTCTAAAAATTTCATCAATCACCTAATGTTAACTATAACCAATTAAATTCATTACAAAACTAATTCACTAAAAAATAGAATAATAATGACATATTAAAAAATGAAATACTACTTAGATTCAGGTTTAATTCCTACATGATATTTTTTATACTTTCATTAACGATGCACGAAAGAAAATAAATGAACGAATATTCAACAAAAAAATCTATTCTCGGAACAACATTAAACGAACTAATAAATGAATTTTCCGAAAAAGGATTTTCAAAACTTGACGCAAAACGAGTTTTTCCATGGATTCATCCGAAATTAGCAAACTCATTTGATGAAATGTCTGACTTACCGAAAGATATCAGAGAAAAATTACATACCTTTTTCTCCCTGGAGCGCCCCAAATGCGAAATATTACAAGAATCATATGATGGCGCTAAAAAAGCTCTGTTGCAATTCCAAGATTCGAAAAGCGTCGAAACCGTATTTATTCCCGAAGAAAAACGAAATACAATCTGTATATCTTCTCAAGTAGGATGCCCTATCGGATGCAAATTTTGTAATACAGGAACGCAAACATTTCAAAGAAACTTAACTTCATCTGAAATTATGGCGCAAATCATATACTGGCTCGAAAAACAACGGCAGCTAAAGGCAGATCCGATTACCAACATAGTTTTCATGGGAATGGGAGAGCCTATTCTAAATGCGAAAAATCTATTTTCTACTCTAGAAATTCTGCTAAATAAAAAAACATACAACTTTTCCAGACATAAAATAACGGTTTCAACTTCTGGAATTATCGACAATTCAATCAATGAACTAGCTAAATTCGGAGTAAAACTCGCTATTTCCCTGCATGCATCAAACGATATTCAAAGATCCTCTCTAATGCCTATTAATAATAAATACAAAATTTCAGAATTATTAGCTGCTGCAAAAAGATATCTTAACCAAAGCAAAACAAATCATATAACTTTTGAATACTTACTTCTTGCGAATGTTAATGACTCAAAAGAATCCGCAAGCCAACTATACAATCTTCTAAAATCGTTCAGTAATAAATGTCGAGTTAATCTTATTGTTTTTAATAGTTGGAACGGAACAAAATTTCAAGGATCATCAAAGGAAACAGCCAATGAATTCTCAAAATTTTTATTATCAAAAGGAATAAGAACTATTATTCGTAAATCAAGAGGACAAGATATAATGGCAGCTTGCGGACAACTAAAAAGCGAAAAAATTCATGAAAATAACAATTAATCTTAAATTGGTTATGTTGTTTTTGATGATTGTAAATGATATGTTACCTCAGAATATTAACGGAGAAAAAAGATCTGATGTCTGATGAGATTAAAAAAAATATCACAAGTTTCTTAAAACTAATAGATCCAGATTTCGAACATCTGAAAAAAACTCCAGAACGAGTTACAAGAGCCTGTGAAGAATTTTTTTCCGGATATAAACAAACGCCGACACAAATCACAAAAGACGCAATTTTTGATTCTGAAATGGATCAAATGATTATTTTAAAAAAGATCCCATTTGAATCACATTGTGAACACCATGTCGTACCGATAATAGGAGAAGCAAGTGTAGGATATACTCCGAATAAAAAAATCCTAGGTGCCAGTAAGTTAGCTCGCATAGTCGATTGCTTTGCCTCCCGTCTTCAATTGCAAGAACGAATGACAATGGAAATCGCACAGGCAGTAAATGAAATTATCTCGCCCATAAGTGTCGCAGTTTATATTGAAGCTGAACATTTTTGCATTTCACGTCGTGGTGTTAAAAAAAACGGAGCTAAATTCGTTACTAAATATTTCATTGGAACCATAAAAAATGACTACAATCTTAGATCCGAGTTTTTATCAGAAGTTAAAAGATAGCTCCGGTGTAAAAGCCATTGCAATAGTCGATAAAAATTGGGGAACATCAAAAAATAAAAAAATCCCATGGAGCTTCAGTGAAGATTTAGCTTTTTTTAAAAAACTAACCGAATATTCTTCAGTAATAATGGGGCGAGAAACTTTCTTTTCAATTCCGAATGCTCCATTAGTTAATCGAATAAATTGCATAATTTCAAAAAATCTACAAAATATACCAGGCACAGAAATTTTTCGTTCCTTAGAAGATGTATTAAAAAAATATCCGAATTCTTGGATCATCGGAGGAGCTGAAATTTATAACTACGCACTGGAAAATAATTTAATTAATCTTATGATAATTACTCAAGTTCATGAAAACTTCAGCGCTGATACATTTATCAATAAATCTCTATTACAGTCTTTCAAAAAAAAAGTTCTATTTTCCAATAAAAAATACGATATTACCAGCTACCTCCGAGTTTAATTTTTAATTCCTCATCATCATTTTTCATAATAATAGAATCATCTGAAATACCTTTTAAAGTATAATCATCGATTGTATCTCCAATGTTTTTCCACTTATCATCTATATACGCTTTAGAACAATTAATTATCCCTCTTAAAAAATGCTTTTTATTTTCTTCATCTTTTTGAAAAAGTTGTAATTTATTAAAAAACAATTTTTGTTTTTGTATCGGATTTATATTAATTCCCTTATCTAAATCATAATATTGAAAATATCGACATTTTATTTTTGTAAAAAATAAATTTTTGTCCTTTTTTATTATCTTGATGCTATCAAAAACCAAATTTAATTCAGCTCGCAATAAATCAATAAAGTTATATATGTACTTTTCTCGTTTAGTCGTAAATTTTAACTCAAATTCTCCAACTGAAGTATAACGCTCAAATTCCTTTTTTAATTTAATTTTTTCTACATGCGTCTTTTTCGCTATATCAATTAATATTCTTCTTATATCCGTATGCTTATCTGAAAATTGTTCTCTCTTCATACTAAAATTAAAAGAAGATCTCGAAATCGTTCTTACCAGTTCAGAAATTTCCGACTTTGTTTGTATAAGAGAATTTTTCTCTTCATTTAATTCCCTGACCTCTTCCCTTTTTACAAAACAAAGTAGCAATACTACAATTATGATAACAGAAATAATGCACATTTCTACTTCATGTTTACGCATATTTCCACACCATAACATTTATTCGGAGACTCATTAAGATCTTCATATTCTGACTCAATTTTTTCAACCTTATTAACCGTAACATCCATCCTATTTGTCGAAATTTTTTTCAATTTATTCAATTGATACGAACTTAATGTACATCCGATTTTTATATTTTTGTAATTATCTATAAATACCTTTTCCGCTTTTATATTATTTTTCTTCAAAAAATCTGAAATAATTTTTATTTGTTCAATCGGATCTTTTACTTGTAACTGTATGTTAATAAATTTCTTTATATTTACTAAATTATTTTTATTAAGTTTCACTGATAATGTTTGAGAAGTATCGTTTACTAAAACATCCATATGTTTTTCGCATTCCGTAATAAAATTTTTCGTTTCATACTCCCGATTACATAAATACATAAAAATAACAATACAAAAACACAAAGAAATCATAAGCAAAAGAAAAATCTCTTTTTTATTTTCATTCAAATAACGTCTGATATAGCTATCTTTAGAAAATTTCGGATTAAAATCATTGTTCATAAATAATTTTATCAGTTTCGATTCTATATCTATATTATCAAAACTTTTTTGTGGCTTTATAATATTGAGACCTTCAATATTAAAATCATTTACAAATGAGATTATCTTTACATTTTTATCTAATCCCTCCCTTGTCAAGAATTTTATTGTTTCTAAAACTTTCTTTTCTATATCGCATGTTTTATAAAACAAACGAGAATATACTATTCCACTTCCGAATCCTCCAATAATTTTTATTTCATCAGATTGATGTTCAGCAACATAAATCCACCATGTAATACTTCCGATATCTGTTACTGATTTACAAAATTCATATACAATGTCTTCTATCATAAAAATATTATCAGCCGCTGAAGTAATAACATTAAAAAAATCAATATCAGTAATAGAACAAGTTTGTATGCAAAAATCTTCTTTGGAAAATAATTCTGTGTACTTCCTAAAAACTAAATTCACATGCTCATTTTTATTTGCTATTTTTTTCTTACATTGAACACTTCTACACGCATCATATAAATTTGTATTTTTTATTTTATCTAAATGGAAATCGACACAAGATCTATCAACAATAATTGCAGAAATCTTTTTTACGTAACTTTTTAAAAATTCATTATGGCTAACAATAATAAAATCATCATTATGATCGCTGTTATTATGAAAAATTTTTACATTTTTTTCTCCGAATAACGCTAACATTACATCCCCGCAATTTCAACATAGCTATAAATCGGAAAAAACAAACCGCAAATTATCAATATGAAAACCGCCCCGGTAAATAAAGTCAATCCTATACTTAAACTCTGTCCTAACATCTTTATATCTAGTATAATTTCTTCATATTGATTATCGCTAATGCTTGCGAAACTTGTTGATAAATCATTACTCTCTTCACCTATATCAATAGCGGAAATAGCCGATTTTGATATGAATTTCGTGTTGGAAAACGCATCAGATATTGAATACCCTTCGATAATTTTATCACGAGCATTAACAATCTCATTTCGTATATTTTCAATATTTATTGAATCTATCGCTAAATTCAAAGCTGATAAAAAATCTAATTTAGCGTTCAAAGCAATATGTAAAATTTTACAAACTTGCCAAAAATTCGTCTTTATAATTAGCGGACCAATGCTGGGAATTCGCAAAATAAAATTCATAATAACGAATCTGGCTTTCTTATTAACAAGAAAAAGAAAAGCCAATAGCAAAAAAATCGGCACAAAATAAATCGTATATTCCAAAAAATGTGGTAAATATTCCGCAATAAAAAATGTTAGCCAAAAATTATCATGACTACCCTCAATATTTTGAATCAATGATATAATTTGCGGTCCAAGAAACATTATACTGAAAATTAAAACACATATAGCAATGAAAACTACAAAAATAGGATATGCAATCGCTCTTTTTATATTATTTTTCCATTCAGATTTTAGTTTTAAAAATTTTAAAATATTTGAAATAATATCAGAAATTTTTCCTGTTTGCTCTGCTGATCTCAACAAACCGATTATAACTGAACCAAAAACCTTATTACATTTTTCAAATGCCTCTCCCAACGAGACACCACTATTTAAATCAATTAAAATAGCAGCTAAAGAAGTTTTTAAAACCTGATTTCCATGTAACTCTAAAAAAGATTCTATAGCATCATTTATTTTTACTTTACACTTTAACTGCAAATCTATGTGCAAGAAAAACAAAAGCAAATCTTCTAAACTTATTTTTTCAGAAGATACAGTAGGAATCTGTACAATTGATAATGGATGTTTTTTGCGCAAATAAATAGTTTTATACGCATCTTTATAATCTTCCGCAAATACAGAACCTGAAATTTTTTCACCATCACTAGATATTGCTGTATATTTATATAAAAGCATTTCCAAATACTCTCTCTACTTCTTTTTTATTAGTAAGATCATTCTCAAGAGCATTTTTTATTGAATCGACAAAAGTTTGTGTTGGTTTACAAAAAGAAATGTCGTTCTTTTTTAAAATTTTTTTCTTTAATTCATCGGAAAAAGAAATATATTCAGTTACCGGAAATCTACCAGTACGCTCATTTTTGTATCTTAATAATCTCTGTGAAAAAATTCCAAGTAAAGACGGAATAAAATCAGACAATTTCAATCCGAGATCTGTTAATCTTCGTAAAGCATCATTAGGTGTAGACGCATGTAATGTTGCCAAAACTAATCTTCCGGTAAGTGAAGCTCGTACAGCTGTTGCCGCTGTTTCCTCATCCCGGATTTCACCTACTAACATTATATCAGGATCTTGTCGCAAAATTGCTTTTATTCCATCTGAAAATGACATTACGCCATCCTCACGAAGCTCTAATTGCCTGATTCCATCTATCTGATACTCAATAGGATCCTCAAGTGTAATTATATTTATATTTGGCGATTTTACTTCATTCACTAAAGAATATAATGTTGTAGTTTTTCCTGATCCTGTCGGTCCGACTATTAAAAAAATACCATAAGGATGCGACATAATATTTTTTAACCACAAAAAATCTTTTTTGCAAAAACCTAATTTTGAAAAATCTTTTACCCCACTACTTAGATCAAAAATTCTTACTGTAACATTTTCACCAAAAGAACCACAAACAGTAGCCACTCTTAAATCGATTGTCTTTCCTGCTAATGCAATTCGAGCATGCCCATTTTGCACTTTTCGATTTTCTGTAATATCCATTTTCGAAATAATTTTGATTTTAGATTTTATGCGACTCCAAGCATCAAAATTAATTGTAGTTATTTCATTTAAAATACCGTCTATACGAAAGCGAACCTTAATAAAATTATCCGTAGGCTCAAAATGAATATCACTGGCCTTGGCTTCTACTGCTTCAAAAATAATTTTATTCAACAAAAACAATGGATCACTTTCTGCGACATCCTTATACTTACATTTTATAAGTTCCAAAAAACGTAAAATCTCGCTTTCTTTTGCCACAAAAAATTCTACATTACGATTTTTGCAACAGGAAACAATCTTATCTATCGATCTTATATTCCCGGGATCTGATATAGCAATTTTTACGCAAGAATCATCAGAATAAAATGGAACCGCACATGAAGAAACAGCAACATCCACATTAATCAAATTCAATGTATTTTGCGGAATATATAAAAATTCCATTTTTACAGATTTTACAGAATAAATTTCAGATAAAACTTGTAACAAATCATCTTCATTTATAAATCCGAGTTTTACGGATAGTTGTCCGAACAAACAATTGTCATCTCTCTTTTGCGCACGCAAAACCATTATTACTTGCTCTTTTGTAAGCAATTTTTTATCTAATAAAATTTCACCTATATTTTTAAATAGATAATTCAATGACTGCATACACACAGATCTCCTCTGTGTATATTCTAACAATCAAATAGTAATTAAATCATTAAATGACATAAAAATATAATTATTTCGTTTTTTGCGCAGAATTATCAGATGAGCGTTTACGCCCTCCTCCTCTTTTAACATTCCCTTCCGAAATAATTTTAATTGCGTCATTTACTGTCATATTCATGAAAATATTCGGATCTTTAACAGATGTATATTTGTTTTGAAATAAAATATAAGGCCCGAAACGACCTATACCGATTTTTATATCTTCACCATTATGTTGACCTATTATTTTAGGCAAACTTAATAACCATAAAGCTCGATCCAAATCTAAATTTTGCGCATCTATAAAACTTGGAATAGATGAACGAACCGGTTTCGCTACCGCCATTTTCTTTTTTCCCTTCGACGGCGGTACAGACTCTACTGAAGCATCCTTCTGAATATATAAACCGTACGGTCCCTTTCTCAGGGTAATCATAGAATCATCATTCGGATCTACACCTATCGTTTTAGGATAATCCGAAATTTCTCCGAAATTTTCTACAGTGGGATCCATTTTCTCTTTATTGATATCTAATTTTCTTACATAAGCGCAGGTAGGATAATTAGAACAGCCTATAAATGATCCATAACGTCCGATCTTTAAACTTAATTCTCCTTTTCCACACTCCGGACATTTACGATCAATTTGTCCATCTTCGTTTGTCTTAAACAAAATTGTTTTCATAGATTCATTCAAACGATCAATTACATCGGATACTGTTATATTTTTTGTTTGCTCAACATTTTTGAAAAAATCTACCCAAAAAGCATTTAAAACATCCAACTTGGTTTTATTTCCATTTGAAACATCATCTAGTGACTGCTCCATATCTGCAGTAAAACCATACTCCAAATATTTCATAAAAAAATTAGTTAAAAATGATGTAACCAAACGTCCTCTTATTTCCGGGATAAAATATTTCTTCTCTAATTTTACATATCCACGGTCCTGCAAAACTTGTAAAATAGTCGCATAAGTAGATGGACGACCGATCCCCAATTCCTCCAACTTTTTTACAAGACTTGCTTCGGAAAATCTTGGAGGAGGAGAAGTGAAATGTTGCAAAGCCTCAAGATTTTTCAAATCAGTTTCATCATCTTTTGCTAACGAAGGTAAGAAATTCTCGTCATCCTCGTTTTTCTCCTGATTACCATTGTCATCTTTACCTTCGGAATAAACTTTCAAGAAACCTTCAAATTTTATTGTATTTCCTGTAGCTCTAAATACATTTCCCGAATCTTTTGTATCAGAAATATCTACTTGTACCTGGTCAAAAACAGCAGATTCCATCTGTGATGCAACCGCACGCCTCCAAATTAAAGTATACAATTTAAGAAGATCCGCATCTATCTTTCCGATAAGCGATTCCGGTATAATATTAGCATCGATAGGCCTGATAGCTTCATGAGCTTCTTGAGCATTTTTTACTTTTGTATGATAAAAACGAGGTTTATTCGGTACAAATTTTTTACCATATTTATCAGATATAACTTTTCTTATAATCTCAACAGCATCATTAGATAAATTCACGCTATCAGTTCTCATATAAGTAATTAATGCTTGTGTTTCTTTTCCTATATTAACACCTTCATAAAGACGTTGAGCAATTTGCATGGTTTTTTTGGCACTAAATCCGAGTTTCCGTGATGCTTCTTGCTGCAAAGTTGATGTAATAAAGGCCGGAGCCGGATTGCGATTAACTGTCTTCTTATTTACAGATACAACAACGTATTGACGTTGCAATAAAATATCACGTATTGATTCCGCTGATTTATTATTTACAATCGAAAATTTTTCTAATTTTTTTCCTTCAAATGTTATCAATTTTGCTTTAAACGATTTATTTTCTTTATTTTCAAATTTCGCTTCAATTGTCCAAAATTCTTCTGGTTTAAAAGCCTCAATTTCCGATTCTCTTTCCGCTATTATCCGCAAAGCTACAGACTGTACTCGCCCTGCGGATTTACTTCCGGGAAGTTTTCTCCATAAAATGGGAGATAATGTAAAACCTACAAGATAATCAAGCGCACGACGAGCAAGATATGAATCCACTAAACGAGAATCAATATCACGAGGCGTTTCTATAGCTTTTAAAATCGCATTTTTCGTAATTTCATGAAAAACAATTCTTTTAAAAGGAACCTTTAAACTATGATTATCATCAAGAACCTCTTTTATATGCCATGAAATAGCCTCCCCTTCACGATCAGGGTCAGTTGCTAACAAAAGCTCATCACAAGACTTCAATTGTTGGGTAATATCTTTTATACATTTTTTTCCATGATCGCTTATATCCCAAACCATAGAAAAATTTTCATCTGGCTTAACACTTCCATTTTTTGATAATAAATCACGGATATGACCGTAACTAGCTAAAACTTTATATTCCCTACCCAAATATTTACCAATTGTTTTAGCTTTCGCCGGAGATTCTACAATAACAAGACGCATTCAATAACCTCAATCTTGGGTTTACGATGTTAAACACACTCTCTGCCCATAGACTCGAGTTACCTTTCCGGATAATTCAAGTTCCAATAAAGCAGTTAACACCTCCCTAGGAGATACTTTAATCGATGAAATCAATTCGTCAATAGTAATCGGAACTAAACTTAAAGATTTTAAAATCGTATCTTTTATTTTTTCCAAATCCTGTTTTGAAATATTAGCGATAAATTCAGGCCCTTTTTCAAATAACACCGATTGATTTATTATCTTTCGTTCCTCTATGACATCAAGTATATCTTGAAAACTCTGAACTAACGTCGCCCCGTCTTTTAACAAAGAATTACAGCCGACGCTACGAGGATCCGATGGGAATCCCGGAACCGCAAAAACTTCACGATTATATTCCAAAGCGAATTTTGCGGTTATCAATGAACCGGAATTAACAGCAGCCTCTACAACTAACGTACCATACGTCATTCCAGCAATAATCCTATTCCGCCTTGGAAATAGTTGAGGTTGTGGTAAAAAACCAAAAGGAGCTTCTGTAAAAATTCCACCTTTTTGCGAAATTTCTTTATACAATTCCACGTTTTCCTGCGGATAAATAACATCTATTCCGCCTGCAAGTACCGCAATTGTACCAGATTCAAGACTACCTTTATGCGCACACGTATCTATTCCTTTAGCTAGTCCTGATACAACTACAGCGTCATTATTTCCCAGTTCTCCCGCTATATCTTTACAAAATTTATTTGCGTGAATTGATGAATTTCTTGATCCTACTATCGCAATCATAGTTTTTTTATAAAATTGTAATACTTTTTCACGATCTCCAAAAAAAGTTAAAATAGGTGGCGGATCAGGAATATTTCTCAAAAGAGGCGGATATAACTCATCTTCGAGAAAAACCATACGAGCTCCGAAATTTTTTAATTCTTTAAGCTCTCTTAAAACCTCTTCCTCTGAACATAATTCCACTTTTTTGAGCGATGATTTTGAAAGTATCGGAATTACTTCTAAAGCAGCTATACCATTTCCATAAGCTTGAAGTATGTCCCAAAAAGTTGCGGGGCCTACAGATCCGCTTCTCAGAATTCTCAAACGCGCTAATTTTTCCTGCTTTGTTAAAACCATAATAATGCTCTCTATACTGATTCTAATATCAGTAACAGAACAATAAAAAATTACAGTTTCAACTCTTTGTTACTGATCAGACGCCTTATATTCTCATGATGTTTTATAAATATAATAATCGCCAAAAATATTAGAACACATAAGCGGTTAAAAAATTCTAAATGCCGAAAATTCATAATGTAGCAGAATAAACCGCAACTGAAAACAATACTACTTAAGCAAGCGACTGAAGACATTCTGAATATAGCAAAAACCACAATCCACACAAATCCAGTTCCTAAAAATAAATATATATCCAATGCGGCTAAAAGACCAAAATATGTGGCGACCCCCTTTCCTCCCTTAAATTTCAACCATATAGGGAACATATGTCCTAAAACCGGAGCTGATATCGTCATTAAATTTATCAATTCATTATCGGTATTAGCTAAGAAATAACTTGGAATAAAAGACTTTGAAAAATCCAAAAGGAAAGTGCAAAATCCAAGAAAACGCCCCTGCGTCCGAAGTACATTAGTTGCGCCGATATTTCTAGAACCGGATTCTCGCAATCTTCCATTACCAAATAAATTCGATAATATTAGACCAAAAGGAATCGAACCTAGTAAGTAAGCTATCAATGGATAACTGAAAATAATTTCACCATAATTCATTTCTCTATTCCTTTTTTTCTTTGTTTACAACTTTCATATAGCGATATTGTTGCCGCTTGTGCCGCATTTAAAGTCGTAAATGAACTAACTCCCGGAAGTTTTGCAAGAAAATCGCAAGACTCCTTCGTTAAACGTCGCATACCAAATCCTTCACTTCCGATAATAAAAACAAATTTTCCAGATAAATCTATGTCAGCAAGATTTTTTTCAGATCTTTCATCCAAACCAACTACCCAAAAACCATTCTTTTTCAATAAATTAAGGGATTGTGTTAAATTCACGACTTTAATTAATGGAATATTTTCTAACGCTCCTGAAGCTGTTTTCGCAACAGTTGCCGTAATTTCAGGACTATGATCTTCAGTCATCACGACCGCACGTGCGCCGAAAACTGCCGCAGCCCTCATAATACTACCGATATTTTGCGGATCTATAACTTGATCAAGAAAAATAAATGGCCGATCATCGTTCTTATCGATAATTAATTCCTCTAAAAACTGTTCTTTCAATTTCTTTACAAGAATAGCACATCCTTGATGAATAGCATTTTTACCAAATAAAGAAAAGAAAAAATCAGAGTCAACAATTTCATAAGATATCTTTCTGGTTTTAATAGCAAAAGACACATCTTCAATAAAATTCTTGCTTGATTCTAATAGAACAAATCTTAGAATTTCTCGTTTTTGGTTAAACAAAACTGCTTTTACAGCGTGTTTTCCATAAATCCACATGGAATCTTTGCTAGATATCCCCTTATTTTTGCGCTTCTTACAAATACTACTCATAAAATTACTTATACATTGCGAATAAAAAAAATAAAAAACCGCAGCAACTATAAATATAGCCTACTGCGGTCTCATTTTCATCAATAATATGAACAATATAAACTAAAAAATTAGTTTAAATCGAAATCAGAATATCCCACAACTTTATAAAGTCCATTTAAAGAACGACGGTCTATTTCTATTAAATTTCCGTTCTTTCCGGCTTTCATTGATTCTACATCATTAAGATCACACAATTGCAAAGATGTTGGAGTTATACTCCATACTTTTTTCAATAGAACTTCATTGCCTTTCAAAATAACAACTGTTGATTCAGGAGATAAACCGGCTACTGGATCCAGATATAAAGTAGAAGACTCACTGAAATAAGGTTTAAACGCATCATTAGCCTTTACAGCGATTACGTTTTCATTATCTCCCAATTCAGCCGGACGCTGCTTCCATTCAGCCGGAGAAATAGCCTTCAAACATAAAGTAGAATCCGTATCGCTCTCTTTACAAATAACATGAAGCTGCATATTTCTATGTGATGACATCATCTCAGAACGCCTTGCTTTATTAAATTCGATAGGTGTAATAACGCCACTCTCATGCGTTGTTTCTTGTAATAACTCTGCAGGACTACATGAAAAAGCATGCGATAATCTTCTGATTAAATCTGTATTTAAACGTCTCGATCCTGACTCCAAACGAGACAAATAAGAAATAGAAATACTAGTAATCTCTGATAAGGTTTCCAATGTATAACCATTTCTTTTACGTAAATATTTTAAATGCGTCATTGGCGCATCTTTTCTTTTTCTACCCACTCTTTCCCTCTCTATATTCTCTCTGTAATCAAAATCTTTCATCGGACTTAAACTTTGTCTTGCCATAACAGTACCTTTCTTTTTTAATTTTTAAGCTAAGCTTAATACTTTATACCTTGCGACAAAGCGAAAGTCAATAACAATAAAATAAAAAAAATTTCAATTTTTTTGTTTATAATTAACATATTGAAATTCAAAAACAATTTCAACAAATGAATAAAAAGTTCATACTCTTGCAAATATATTTTATTTTTATATAATATTTATGTAGTTTTTGTATTGAAATAAGTGTGTTTTTTGTAGTTTAAGCACTTAAGTAGGTTTGTAACACTTTAATTTTTTTAATTA
>JAFUZX010000080.1 GCA_017476405.1 Alphaproteobacteria bacterium
CCTATACCAACTTCACACATTCGGCCATTGCAACTAATTGTTACTGCTCCTGCATCCGAATTTTTTTGAATACAAATTCTGTGCGACATCGCAAAAACCGCATCCATAAGATAAAATCCTACCGCTAAGTATATGACTCTTCTCATTACTTTCTTTCCTTTTTTATTAATTCGTTTAAAGTAAGTTAATGTATTATTTATCTATCTTACAACAGTTCTTTTGGATAACAAAAAAGTATCATTTCATTAAAGTTCCCCAATTCAAACTGTTGTAAATGAAATTCGAATATATAATCTTTCAAATTTTCCTCTAAAAATGGCTTTATTCCGAAAAGTTCATCTGTATTATGATAAACAGCTAAGGACAAAACTGGACGATGTTGCTTTATGGTATTAATTGCCCCTTTTACTATGCGCATTCCATCTCCTTCAACATCAGCTTTTATCAGACCAATTTTAAAATTTCGTTCTTTTGCTTCTTCATCGATCGTTGTTTTCTTTACACTATACCCATCTCCTTCTTTTAGTTGACGAGCAGAATTTGCTTCTTTCTCTTTTTCAACACGTACATTACCAACTTCATCACTTAAAGCGACAGGTACTATAATATATTTCGAAGAAACGGAATTAAGCTTCATGACTTTTTCAAAAGCTTTTATATTTGTTTTTGAGAATTCGTAACAATATATTGTTGCGTTAGTATAGTATCTTAATACTAATACAGAATCACCGATATATGCGCCACAGTCTATTATATCCTTACCTTTTATGTAATTAAGTACCTTTGGATTTGTAAAACGCAGACCATGGTGGAAATAAAAGACTTCCGGAACTATTTCATTACACCCTCCTAAATCATATTTACTTTTTATATCTGAAAACTCCGTATACCAACGATTCATATGCTCAATATGCTCTTTTGGAAAGGATATGTTTCCTTTTTCCCATGGAGAATTTTTATAAAATCTTGTATATACCATAGCCTCTAATACATAATCCAATACCTCATTTGACTTCGCATCTAACCCTTTGCGTAATTTATCTATCTTATTTGCAGCATATTCACGAAATATTTCACTTTCTATGGCTTTAGCTTGTCCTGAACATACGGAATAATCAATGAAATCGTCAAGTCTTCTATTGACTTTTTTTATCTTATTATTGAATATATCAATATTTATTCCAAATAAAATTGTAATCCCTAAAATACTAATTATTATTTTTTTCATAACTCTTAACCTTATTCTTACTTAATTATATAATCTCATATTTCTCAAAATTATTAAAGGAATTCCTTAAAGAAGCTATTAACCTTATCAACAAGTCTTTTGAACTCTTGTGTAGGAAAAACTAATTCTGTTGCTCTTTTGTAATTAGTTTGCTCTTCTCTGATTATATTGTTAATACGCTGACGTTCTGATTCTATTAAATTAGCATGTGCAGCATTAGCCCAAAAAGTGAGAGGACAAGGCTGATGTTTATATTGGTAATCCTCATGTCCAGGAATATTTGCACCGTAACTTTTTGCTCTTCTTATCTCGGAAATATTCCTATAATTCCATTCTGTATATGATGCAGCTCCCCAACCGAAATAATATCCCTGAAAGTCTCCGAGTTCATCTCTTGGAAGTGATACATTTATTGCACTTATATAGTCACGTATCGCTGATAGATCACTAGATTCCAGTAACTCGGCAAATGGTAGAATTTTTTTATTATATATTGTTAATAATAAGTTGTGTCGAGCAGGTAAATCCATTGATAGAAATTCTGTATCTGTATTTTTTATAATATCTCGGGGATCTATCTGATTGTGAGATAAAATTATACCTATTCTTTGCTTAAATTCCTTTTCTTTTTCCAGCTTCAAATTAATTGCAGCAACTTCATCGATCATTCTCTGCATAAGAGCCTTTTGTTGTTCATAAGCTTCCTCTATACGTTCTCGTCTTTCGTTATATTGCGCTGTGACTCCTGCTAAAATATCTTCATACCTGTCTTGTAAGTTACCAATTAAAGCGTCTATGTTATCGCTGTATTTTTCTTGTGTTCTTTCAAATGCTTCCTCTAAAGTTTTGCGACTCTCTTGAACTTCTCTTTTGATTTCGTCCAACTGTTCACTAAAACGTCTCGATGTTCTATCAACTTGACGTTCTGTAACTAATTCAGGAATTTCTCCGTGTTCAGCTTGTTCTTTAGCTCTTCTTACATTTTCTTCAACATGCCTTCTCTCCTGATCGAAAATTCGAAAACTTTCAGATATGCTACCTGATGCATGCAATAATGTATCAAGCCTTTCTTGTAATGCCTGAATTTCATGTTCTTTCTCTGCTGTTATACGGTGAATTAGTTCTTCTTGTGCGACTCGCTGTTCCTCTATTTGCTCAAGATATCCCTGATTTAAAGAAGACCGTAGCAGCACAAGAGATTCTCGATGATCACCACCAATGCTTATAATTGCGGATTCCGGAGCAATACTTCCTTCAGTTACGCCTCTCAGTACTGATTCCAAATGCGTACGAAATCTTGCTTCACTTTCTTCTAAAAATCTCGATGAAACTAATGTCGTCGTATCAGCACTTCTGCCTTCTAATGATGAAAAATCTCTTTCCATTCCATATGTAAATTGAGCTAATAACGCTACTCCTAAAATTACTTTCTTCATTGTTATTCTCCTTAATAAATGATCCCCGCCACAAAGAGCGGGGAATTACACCCCTATAGATTAAAGTTAATGCGCATCTTGAAAACCTTCTGTAAAAAATCTATTCACATTATCTACTAGGCGATTAAATGATTCGGATGGGAAAACCTGTGTTGATGCCTGTCTGTATTCCTGATTATGTTTTGATAATTTATTATTATATATACAAATTCTCTCTGTGTTTTCTTTTTCTTTAAAGTGATTGAACATTTCTATATTTTTCCATTCCGGTCCATATGCCCATGATGTATGAACTTCTCCCCAATCCGTTCCCTCATAATTCCAGGCAATATCTAACATTCCATATTTCCTCATTAGAAATGTCATATCAGAGAATGAAACGTATTTATTCCACGACTTTGGTCCACTATGAACATCGCATATAAAAGTAGGACGTGTAGGTTTAGGGCTTATATAAGTAGCGGTTATATATTCTTTTACTCGTGTTAAATCTTGCGGAGTTGCTACAACACCAAGATCTCGCCTTCCAAACAACTCACTGAATGGTAAAAATCTTTTATATAACTCATCAACTTTGTTATGCCTTTCTAAGATATCAAGTTCGATTAAATTTGCGGCTCTTAGCATTATCGGAGTCTTATCTGTAATTGGTATGTGTAAAAGAATGCCTCGTAATGTGTTGATTTTTTCCGCTTGATCTAGTTGTCTATCTTTTTCAACTAGTTGCGTTTCTAAATTTTCCACTTCATGTCTATGAGCATATTCTCTTCGAACTATTTCTGCTTTAGCTTGAGTTGCCACAATACCTACTCTGGCACCAACTTCTCG
>JAFUZX010000081.1 GCA_017476405.1 Alphaproteobacteria bacterium
ATTCAAACTATTAAATGCTTGAGCTTTAGGTTCAGTCCAAGAGCAGACGACCGCACGCTGTGCATCAGTCGATACATATCCGTATTTATACTTGTAGTAGTATGTGGTATAAACTGGAACCCAGCCATAATCATCAATATATCCATATACTGGTTCAGATTCTGTATATGTTCCTAATGATGCTTTTACTATACTTCCACCTGAAGTACAAAACATAAGTGTACTACCGTTAGCAGCTACACCGGTAAAGTTGTAGTATAAGCTAGTTGAGCAGTCATACCATGTACCTCCATCTGAACTGGCCAGTACTTTACTTGAACTTCCGCATGCAACAAACCAACCATTGGTATATGTTACTGCGTATAGAGTACTACTTGTTCCTGATGAGGCAGTAGACCAGTTAGATTTGTCGGTGGATCGTACAATTGTGCCGCTATCACCTACCATAACCCAAACGCTATTTCCATATGCAGCTCCTCTTAATTTGCTTGAAGTAGGAGAGCTCGCACCTATCCAACTGGAACCGGTATCTGTACTATATGCTATTTTTCCACCGTCACTACCGACAACGACAGAGGATCCGCTGGCAGCAATAGCATGACAAGCATTACCATGGGTCGCTTTATGCCAAGTAGTTCCCCAATCAGTTCTGCCCGTAAAAGACCATACACATCCATTAGTATCTCCGGCAATCATCCTTCCATTTGAATAAACGTTGCAATGCACAGATACCCAGTTAAATTTTCCATTATTACTTGAGAAGCTGGAACTGCTCATTTTTCCGTAATAACATGATCCTCCATATCCATAGGAGACGAATTCGCTTTGTCCGGGATGGTAAGTGACACAATCTTGTCGATAATCATGAGAAGACGTTGACCAAGAACTTCCGCTACTACTCCATGCGATTGTACATTGATTGTTATGGCCTCCTGATTGATCTCCTCCTACAGCGCAATATCCTCCTCCTGATGAACTATAGCAGATTGCATTAAATGGCTTGCAGCCTGATTTTACGCATGAATAGTCTGTAATTTTTGGCTTTGTTATAGTTTTTGTTCCAGTTTGCCCATAATGTGATCCGATTTTTTTCCATTCTTGTCCTGTTTGTTTTGGATACGTACCTGAGGTTACTCTTGTTCCAAAGCCCAATGTTGTAGCAACCGTTTTTGTCACTATTCTCGATTTTTGTACTTGCTTACGTTCAGTTATTTTATACTTCGGGCCATCCGCTTTTATTATACTTCCACTATAAGTACAGAACATAAGTGTACTACCGTCTTTGCAACATACTCCTCTGTATGAATAACTACCATATGATGCATTAGTCCAAGAGCTACCATCTGAACTATATAAAATTTTACCACCATCACCGCATGCAACAAAGTGACTGCCAGTGTATGTTACTGCGTATAGAGTGTTGCTTGTTCCAGATGAAACAGTAGACCATCCTGAAGAAATGCTAGTTGACCTTACTATTGTTCCGCCTTCTCCTACAGCAACCCAAACTCCATTTCCGTATGCAACTGCATTTAAACAATTTGTGGTAGGACATGATATTGTAGAAAAAGAGTCACCGGTATTACTACTATAACCTATTTTACCAGTATTATTTTTGTGACCGACTATAGAAATGTAATTATCATGATATGCCATGCCAAAAACAACAAAATCAATTTTTGTTTCATTGTCTTTATAATTGACTGTATTGTGAAATTTACTTTTTGTGCCATTTTTTCCATCGCTGCTCCATTTAGTTCCAGCTGTTATAATATAACTACTAGTTATTATAGCAGCATATTGAGAACTCCATCCTACGGCAAGGTTTTCTTGCTTCATAGATGTATCATTTATTCCACCATAAAAGCATACACCTCCATACCCATATGTGCAAAATTGGGATGTTTTATTATTGTAAATAACACAATCACATCTATATGGATGTTTAGATGTCTTCCATGAGGAACCATCGCTACTTCGAGCAATTGTATTTTGATTAGAATGCGATCCACCTTGGCTTCCGCCCGTAGCGCAATAGCCAACACCGGAAGCATAGCAAATCGCTAAAAATGGATTAGAATTGGAATATACTTGAGAAAAATTTTTTATACCGGTTCCTTCATCTACCACTACATCTTCCCACTCATAATAATATTCGGTTTTCGATTCTGTTTTCTCAGCGGCGGTTGTTCCATCGACTATGTACATGTTGTTGTACGACATAGATTTTTCATTCAAAAATGAAACAGGGTAGTTTGTTATTTCAGCTGAGACTAAGTTTACGTTTTGCATTTTAAAATCGACGTAATAATTTCCGCTGGAGTCTGTTGTGTTGGAAATTTGTGAAGGCTGTATGTAGAACGTTTTTTGCTCGTTTATGTAAGTATTATATGATCCTGATCCGCTGACGTTCTTGAGTTGGAATAGTTTTGTTCCGCCGCTTGTTGACTGAACTTGTACCGTAAGTTCGCCGTCTCCTTGGAAGCAAATCCAGTTTTGTCCGCCGTAGTTTGCCAAATATATGCCGCGATTTTTGGTGAGATCTTCGTATGTGAGCGGATCGACGGTTATCGGAGTTGTGGAGCTCAGAGTTTTTTGCTGCGGAGTTTTTATCATGTACATGAATAAGTCATATTCACTAGAAGATACGGATGAGAATTCAAGACGTATTCTTTCATTTACGCCCGTATAGTATGTGCTCGGAACAGAATCCGATCTCCATCCGGTTTGACTACCGGTTCCTTTTATACCATTCCAACTTCCATCTCTACCAAAACTGTAAAATCCGATATTTTTTTTCGCTGCTAAATAAACCTGAACATCGTAGGCGGATGTAGGGGCAATACCCCATGCGTTGACATATAAATAACGAGAGTTAAGTTGATAGCAGGCTGAATTTATTGAACGATAGCGATATGGATTTCCACTACTTTCTATTTCTATGCAGCTGTCTCGGTAGTATTTGTAATCATTTTCGCTTGCTGTTGACGGAACATATGCGGCACTTGAGTCGTATCTGCCTGCTACTGTACCATTGCTTCTTATTAGAGGATCACAGGTTCCCCTAAAACGACCGTATTGACCTATATAATCACGCACAACTTGATCTTTTAGTGTGCAGCTTGTGATTTTTGCTCCCGAAATGTCATATCTGACTTTTTTTACGCATAAATTATGCGAGAAACTCAGGCCTTGACTGCTGTTTACCACATCTTGACTGGTATTTGGATATGGAAGGCTCGGACCTTTGAAAATATAAGTATATGTTGTTGATGGAGACAATGTTTGCTGAGTTCCCGCAGGTATCTTTGGGCCGTAAATATAGTCTCGCCTAATGTCGTTTGAGCTGCCGAGATTGTCTTCATAAAACGTGATGTAACTTGTTTCCGGTGGGGCTACTACTAATTTTATAGTACCTTTGCGTGGAAATTTTAGGCGATATGTGCCGTTTGTGGAGGTATATCCGAGGCTTGAGCGAGACAGGGGATCGCCTTCTATGGTTTCTATCGTGAGTATCTTTTTTTGGCTGCGGATTATTCCGTCGTAGGAAGTGCCATCGAAGTATTTTTTGCTTGTGTCGTTGAAGTTTACGGAAAAATCGATTTTATCGGCGTCTGCAATCGGGAATTCGGATGCGTCGTTGTCGAATCCGAGGTAGGTGAGTTCGCCCGGTTCGAAGCAATCGGGTTTGTTTACAAGCATAATGATGGCTTTTTTGCGGCCGGAGGTGGTTTTGGACTCTCTGCCTAAGACCGCATTGGAGTTTCTGCTTGAGGAATAATTGGAGGAACCTGAAGCTTTCGGGATTTGAGGGTTGTTTGTCCAGCTTTGGAAAAAATTCATAGCCCATTCGAGTGGTAGAAAGAGGAAATTTGAAACATTGCGCGGATCGGCGATTGGATAGAGCGCATTGCACATTTCGTAGATTTTGACCAAGTCAGCGGTAGGTTCGATGATGTAATACGGATTCGGGAAAAAACCGGCGCATGTTTTGTTGCAGCGCATGGATAGCGTGCTTGCGTAACCCATGTAGCATGGATTCAGGTTCATTCGCATATATTTTGATTCTTCTGAATTCGGAGAAGTATAACTTAGCAAATTTCCGTTGTGTGCATAATTGTCGGCGTAATTAAAGTTTCTGGAGGCTGTTCCTTGGCGACACATGATTGGGTATCCTGTAAGAAATCCGCCCCAATAGTATGGAGTATCGGCTGTCGGAAGGCTTATATTTGAAATTTGGGCGTATGTTTTATTAGATTGGACTAATTTTTCGTTTGCTTGTCCCATAGTGGAATAAAGGCATGCTCCGATCATTTTTTGCAAGCTGAGTATGTCGGTTACACTGTCTCTGAATGTTTTTAGAGGAGTTGTCCAGCTAACTCTGTTAGGTGGAATTGATATTTTTGCGGAATATGGAATCAGAGACATGTATACGCCGAGTGTGTGGTAAAAATTATCCTTGATAAAGTTTTTGCAGGCTTGTCCCATCTGATATATCGGTGTAGACATAGCCGTACTTGACGGATAGAACGATATATCGCTGCTGGAGTAAGGTTCACCGGAGGATCTTGACGCATTATCTTTGTTGTCTTTGTTGCAGGCGGCTCCGTTAACCGGAATTGCCAACACTATATCCAAATTGCACTTTGCGGGAACGGCATAGCCAACTTGATCGTTCGTGCGGACTTTAATTTTATCTTTTTCGATCATGACTTGGACGTAATCTGAATCTGGCATACGCACTTGATGGGTTAAATTAGAGGAGTCTATTGTTTGCATTACAAAATAAGGAGGAGAACCGATACCTGTAGTATTTTTAGGACTGTATGCGAAATCATTGCTTGTTTGAACTCTTGGAGTGGTAAACATCACTATAGAATGAGCATGGCAGTTCGGAAAAGTGTAATTATTATTCGGATAGTTACTTAGATTGTAATCGCCGGTTATAGCAGGGCAGGGGTATTGAAAAATTTCATGCTGTATGAGCGAAAATCTTTTTTCAGCGAGTTCATTTTCATCAATTTCATCGAAAGTACTTTGGCGAAGGCTTGCGTCACTGGCTTTATCTACGGAAAACCATGATGCATAGTATGGATTCCATAAAGAACCTTCGTATTCATAGGATATACATGAGCGAGGACAGTATTTCATTGACGATACATATTCTACTTGTTTCGCTCCAGCATCATTAGCGTAAATAGAAGCGCCTTTATCGCTGGTCAAGGATATTCCGGGGACTGTAAAGCTTAGTGTGCTTTTTGAGAAAGCCGGATGTGCGTTGTAGACAGCATCGGCTACTTTGTAGATTCCATCGAGTTGTTGACCTAGAGTCAAACCGGGGTTCCAATTTTTTGCTACAGCGAGTGCAGCTTCACGAGCGCAGCGTTTTGTGATTTCGTTTTTGCTTTCAGTTTTTTTCAGAGAGGTATCTTTTGAACGTATTAATTTCTCGGAATAAGTTATACCTGCGAGTACTATAGGCAAAAAACAAGCTATAAGGATCATGACATATCCTTGCTTATTTTTTCGAAATAGTTTATGTAATTTTTTCTTTATTAAACGCATTTAATAATTGCACTACTTATTCCTTAGTTTCAGATTTTTTCATATTTTTATTAACGAGAAGCTAACAAATTCAATAAAAATACATTTTTATACGTTTAAATTTCGGGAATACTAATGAACTTATCGCAACAAGAAGAATGGATACAAATTTTTAAATTTTACTATTTATACGATGTTATTGGCATCAACATATTAGGGGAATCAGCATGTTATAAGCACATCCCCGTTTTTATAGTCGATTTTCGCATTTGTACCTTCATGCAATTTCCCGGAGATTATTTCTTTTGCGATAAAATCGTACAGATGTTTTTGTATGCACCTTTTTAGTGGTCGAGCTCCGTAAATCGGATCATATCCTATTTCGCTTAACCATTCTTTCAACGCATCGGAAAAATCTATAGAAATCTTTTTATCAGATAGGCGATTTTTTAAATTGTTTAGCTGGATATCCACGATTTCTTTCAGGTTTTCTTTTGAAAGATTATTAAATACTACGATTTCATCTAATCGGTTTATCAGCTCCGGACGAAATGTATTTTTTACGACATTCATTACTTCATGATCTATTGTTTCTTTATCCAAGGCTGTTTTTTGGAAAAATTCCGCTCCAAGATTGGACGTCAGTATAATTATTGTATTTTTGAAATTAACATTACGTCCTAAACCGTCAGTAAGATGGCCTTCATCTAGTATTTGCAAAAGAATATTAAAGACATCATTGTGCGCTTTTTCTATTTCATCAAATAAAATGACGGAATATGGGCGGCGTTTGACGCTTTCTGTTAATTCACCACCTTGCTCATAGCCTACGTATCCTGGAGGCGCACCAATTAAGCGGGAGACAGAATGCTTTTCCATATATTCGGACATATCGATTCGGATCATATTATTTCGATCGTCGAAAAGGAAAGAAGCCAACGCTTTTGATAACTCAGTTTTCCCTACGCCTGTGGGACCTAGGAATAAAAATGAACCGATAGGTCTGTTAGGATCTGAAATACCAGCTCTTGAACGTCTGATACAATCGGCTATTCCAGAGATTGCTTCATCTTGTCCGACTACAGATTCTTTTAATTTCGTTTCGATGGATAATAGGCGTTCTTTTTCTCCCATAACCATTTTTTCTACTGGAATTCCAGTCCAACGAGATACAACTATAGCTATATCATCTTCTGTAACTTCATTATGTTTTTTTATTGCTGATTCTTTTTGCTGAAGTTCTAGCAGTCGTTTTTGTAAAGATGGAAGGACACTGTATAACAATTCACCGGCTTTTGCAAAATCAGCGTTTCTTTGCGATATTTCAGCTTGATTTTTAGTTTCTTCTATTTTACTTTTGATATTTTTAATTTCATCTATATTTTGTTTTTCAAGATTCCAATTAGTATTTAATTCCAAAGATTTTTTCTCTAAAACTTCAAGTTCAGATTGAATTTTTTCCAAACGTTCTTTTGAGGAGGCATCTGTTTCTTTTTTCAAAACTTCATGTTCAATTTTTAACTGCATAATTTTACGATCAATTTCATCTATTTCTTCAGGTTTGGAATCTAATACCATTTTCAGACGACTTGCGGCTTCATCCATAAGATCAATCGCTTTATCCGGAAGAAATCTATCACTGATATATCTGTGAGAATAAGTGCAAGCTGCTATTACAGCGGAATCACTAATACGTACGCCATGATGTAATTCATACTTTTCTTTCAGTCCACGTAGAATAGATATAGAATCATTGACACTTGGTTCAGTTACAAATACAGGCTGAAATCTTCGTGCGAGAGCGGTATCTTTTTCTATATATTTTCTGTATTCATCTAATGTAGTTGATCCTATACAATGTAATTCACCTCTTGCGAGAGCGGGTTTTAGCATATTTGACGCATCCATAGCTCCTTCAGTTTGACCAGCTCCAATTAATGTATGAATTTCATCGATGAACAGAATAATATCTTCTTTTTCAGAGATTTCTTTCAAAATTGATTTTAATCGTTCTTCGAATTCTCCACGAAATTTTGCGCCAGCAATAAGTAATCCTAAATCCAAGGACATTATCTTTTTATTTTTTATTGAATCTGGTACGTCTTGTCTGATTATTCGAGAGGCTAATCCTTCAACGATCGCTGTTTTACCGACTCCAGGTTCTCCGATTAAAATAGGATTATTTTTTGTGCGTCGTGAAAGAACTTGAATAGTACGACGGATTTCTTCATCACGACCTATAACAGGGTCAAGTTTTCCTTCGCTTGCCGCTTTTGTAACATCTTTTGCGTATCTATTTAAAGCATCGTATTCACTTTCAGCATTATCTGATTCTACTTTCTTGTTATTCATTCTAAAAACTCCTATTATTTTTTCCAAATTTTCCAGATTCCCGTTTGATTCTATAAATAAAGGTTTAATCGGTTCATTTGTAAATAAGACATATATTAGGTTATCTAAACTGATGAATTTGTCTTCAAATTTTGTTGCTCGTTGATCCATTTTCGCAAAAAGCAGAGCTGTTTCGTTTGAGAGATGTAAATTTTGTTCTCCGTAAATTTCTGGGATTTTGGTTATTTTTTCATTACATAACTGTTTGAATTTATTTAAATTGCATCCTTCTAGGCATTTTTCAATTACGTATTCAGATGTGTTTTCGAGTATGCCATTTAATAAATGAAATGGCGTTAATTGTTGATGATTTTTTTGCAGAGCCAGTTCTTGAGCTTTTTGAAGAATTAAAAGAACAGCTTGTGTCATTTTATTCGGATTCATTTTTTTTCTTCATTATTATACATATTTATTATAGTACTATGTTGAATATTTCAAACATAATTTTATTTGTTATACAGTCAGTTCTTTAGAAGCAGCCGAATATAGCATGTATAATTATCGCAATAATCAGAGTGAAAGTCGGAACAATTAGGCCAACGACAAATAAATCTTTATATGAATCTTTATGTGTTAGTCCGCAAATTGCAAGCAATGTTATTAGAGCGCCGTTGTGTGGCATCATGTTTAAACTTGCTGAAGCCATTGAAACTATTCTGTGTAATATTTCTGGATTAATGCCTGCGGTATTTGCCATTTCCAGATATTTTGCTCCGAGCATTTCAAGCGATATACTCATTCCGCCTGATGCTGATCCTGTTATTCCACTTAAAATTCCTGTTACAAATGAGCTGGATATAAGCGGATTTCCTGAAGACATTTCCAAAACGTAATCACGAATTATCGCAAATCCTGCTAAGCTGTTTATGACTGCGCCATATCCGACTACGGATCCTGTGTTAAATATTGGAGCTAATGAGTCAATTGCCCCGAGATTTAAGCATTTTATTATTTCAATTTTTTTGAAATGCAATATAAGTAGAAATATTATAGAGGCAAAAAGTGCGACAATAATTGCCCAATTACTCGCAACGGTTTTTAGTGTCGTTGGGCCATATTTTTTTTGAGCTAAGTAAGATGTATCAATATTTGGAAATATATGAGCTACACATAGGTAGTTCAGTAGAATTACAATAACTATTGGAGTAATAGCAATCCAGAAATTAGGAAGATCATTCTCTGAAATTTCCATTATATTATCACGATGATTTCCATAACTTTCTTTTGATAATTTCGATTGTTTTAATTGAAGTTTGAACCAAAGCATTCCTAAAACAAACATTATTACTGAACATATAAGTCCGATTCCCGGTGCCGCAAAAGTGTTTGTCCCAAAATATTGTGAAGGAATAGCGTTTTGAATAGCGGGAGTTCCCGGAAGTGAAACCATAGTAAATGTAAAAGAACCAAGCCCGATAGCTCCCGGAATAAGTCTTTTTGGTGTTTCTGATTTTTTGAATAATTCGACAGCAATTGGATAAACCGCAAATGCCACAACGAATAGGGACACACCTCCATATGTTAGAACAGAACATGAGAGAACAACTGCCAATATTGCGTTTTCTTCACCTATTTTTTCAGATACATAATTAGCTATCGAGCGAGCACTACCGGAACTTTCCATAAGTTTTCCAAAAATAGCGCTAAGTAAGAACAGCGGAAAATAAGCTGTAGCGAATTCTCCTAATTTTACCATAAATATTTGAGTATAATTTGCAAGAAGTGGTTCACCGAAATTGATCAAAACAGTAAATAAGGCAATTGAAGGAGCTAAAATAAGTACTGAGAATCCACGGTAAGCAAAAAATACCAACAATGCTATAGATAGGAAAATGCTGCCGACTTCTAACATTTTTTCACCTTTTTTAAGACTTAGAAATTATATATAGCAGATGTTAATTTTTTATTACATTTGAATTTTTAGAGATGAGTTTATTTTTTCAACAAGAAATTGAATTGAATATTTTTATGTAATCAGAAACCGATATATCTTCAGCACGAGTTGTTTCATTATATCCTAATTGTTTTATAATATTTTCAGGTTGCTCGAAGTATTTACGCATCGGCTTTATAACAATTTTTCTTCTGTGAGCGAATATATTAGTAAGAAAGTTGGAGAATAATTGAAAATCTATTTTCGGATCATATATTTTTTCAGAGTAAGGAATGAATTCAACAACGGATGATTTTATTTTCGGTGGAGGTGTAAAACAGCCCGGTTCAAGATCAAATTTTTTAGTAGCCGATGATTTCCATTGAGCAAGTACAGATAACTTTCCATATGCTTTTGTTTTGTTTTTTGCGCATATGCGTTCAGCGACTTCTTTTTGAAACATTAGTATTAATTTATCGAATAATTTGAAATTCGGAAGCCATTTAAAAAGCAATTGAGTCGATATGTTATACGGAAGATTAGAAATGATTATTTGTGGAGATATAGCAGATATATCAAATTTCAGAGCATCACATTCAATAATTTCCAATTTATTGTTGAAAAGAGGTTGAAGTTCTTTCCAAACTGTTATCCAATGTTTATCATATTCCAGTATATATAACTTTTTTATGTTCTGTTTTAATATTTCGAGAGTAAGTCCACCAGGACCCGGTCCTATTTCCGCAATAATTTTTGAATCTAGCGAACCGGCGAGCGATACAATTTTTTTATTTAGACTTGAGTTGAATAAAAAATTCTGTCCGAATCTTTTTTTTGTTTCGCTATAATATTTGTTAAAAATATCTTTAGCGGATAATTCAGATGTAATA
>JAFUZX010000082.1 GCA_017476405.1 Alphaproteobacteria bacterium
AACCAATATTATAATTTACTGAAAAAATGGCATTTGAAAACATAAACTTATCGCAGTTGCGAATAAAAGAAAAAAAATAATGAATCTGCATAAATTATTTTGCACACAAACCTAACTACTAAACTATTATAAGTTTATAATGTAATCTGGTAAAGGAATTATTAAAAAAAAAGGAATAAAAATGCCGCACAGATATATTGAATTATTTATTGAATATCTGAAAAGTGAGAGAAATGTATCAGAAAATACATTTCAGTCCTATGTTGCGGATTTAATTGATTTTTCGAGGTATGTTGATTTAAATAACGAAATATCTGAGGAAAATATTAATTCTTATCTGGCTGAGCTTGATGAAAAACAATTAAAAATTTCATCTGTAAAGCGAAAATTATCAGCGTTAAAACAATTTTTTAAATTTTTATATCAAGAAGAATTAATACATCGGGATCCTACACAATTTATTCATCAGCCTAAGAGTAGGCGTCCACTTCCGAAAATTATCAGCGAGGAAGTTATTTCAAAATTGCAAAACGCCGTAACTTCTTTACCTTATCCTGAAGATTTAAGAGCGGAATTGATATTATTAATATTATATGGTAGCGGATTGAGAGTCAGTGAATTAATCGCTTTAAAACGCAATTCAATTGTAGAAAATAAATTTATACGAGTTTTTGGAAAAGGCAGTAAAGAGAGAATTGTGCCAATATCCTCACGCATTATTTCTTTGCTTCCGGATTGGTTTGTTAATTGCAAAAATTCTGTGTGGCTGTTTCCATCGGTTAATTCCGAAAAACATATAACTCGCCAACGAGTATTTCAAATATTAAAACATATCGCTTCAATTTCCGGAGTTGATACAACAAAAATATCTCCGCATGTTTTAAGACATGCATTCGCTACACATATTCTCGATAATGGGGCTGATTTATTAAGCGTAAAAAAAATGCTTGGGCATCAAGATATATCAACCACTGAAATTTATACACATGTAACAAGCAAAAAATTACATGAGGTAGTTAATAAATTTCATCCATTAGCTAAAAAATCATAATTCACATGATAGATTAGCTATTTAATAAGCTTTTTTTGTAACTGTTATCAATTGCAGGAAGCGTTCTTTTTTCAATTATTTTATGTAGTTTCTCGGATAGTTTTGTAAAATCATTTATTTTTTGTAAAATTTTTTCATTTTCTTTTTGTAAACATTCCAAAAAATATTGTGCGTTTTCTTTGAAATCTTGCATGTAAGATATCAGATCGTTTATTGGCTCTTTAGGGTCTATTAATGGCTCATTATCTGATGTTATATGACCTTTCAATTCTTCTAATCTTTTATGTAATAATGTTATATTTTCTTCTATATTTTCTATTTCTGTTTCCAAATCAAGACATATTTGGGTGTTTTGTAAGCGAATTTCCGGATCAGGGATAATTGACGTTATACTTTTAGGCCAACCGAGTTCATCTAATTCTTGAACTGCTATTATTTCTTGAAAAGTCGTTATACTACATTCATTATCATATTTTAAAATGTAACTATGTTGGATAACGAGCATTTCTTCATTAAGACATTTCATAAATAATTTTAGATTATCATTCCATAAGTTATGAAATTTAGATTTTAATTTTGTTTGTGCTGTTTTTGAAAGAGAAATGCTGCTGTTATTATCTATGCACTCATTAATGTTTTGTGAAAGTAACAAATTTATAAGATTATTACATCTTTCATATGTCTTTTTTTCAAATGAAGTTATAAGACTATTCAGATATGTTTTACTTGCCGTTTGCTGAGTTAATAAAATAGATATTTTTTGCGGATATTTTAGCTTATCAAACTGAGTTCGTAATGAATTTTGAATTTGTTGTATTTCTTCATCTGACTCTTTCGTAATTACCCATGGAAGAGAACGTGAAAATATATTTTGAAATAAATCTATATACGTTTCATCAAAAGCATCACTGCCTTTTATGTAATTTATTGTTTGCTTTACAAGCCTTTTAGTTAATTCATCTATTAATGTTTTATTCTTTTGATATAATTTTTCAGTAATTGTCGTCATTTTTGGAGGATTTATATAGCGATTTATAAATCTTATATGCATAGAATTAAATTCAGAAAGCATAATATTTATAGAATCAGTTTTATATGAATTTAGATCCTTTTGTAAAAGAGCAAAAGTTGTTAAATCAGAAGATAGTCCTTTAACTTCATTATCCATGATTTCTAATAATTGATTAGTATCTTCTATATCATTTAGCGGATCGTTGTCTTCTAATTTACTTAACTGGTCGCTATCTGCCGATTTACTATTTGTTTTTTCTGATGGCAATGACATTGAAGCTGTGCAAATATCTGAATTGATACTATACGCAATAAACATAAATAGTATTAATTTTTTCATTTTCGACTCCATTTTGTATAATTATAGTTAAAATATCATATCAATTATTTTGAAACAACTTTTTCATAAAATTTATATAAAAAAATGTTTTTGAACTTTTTTATTCTTTTTTGTAATGTATTTATTATAGTGAAAAGATAGATAGTATAATGCCATTTGAACTTTTATCTTCGTTTA
>JAFUZX010000083.1 GCA_017476405.1 Alphaproteobacteria bacterium
AGATAAGAAAAAAACAAGTATTTTCGGGGTTAAAAAAGATGATGAAATTGAAATAATAAAATCTTCTCGTACAGATGATGTTGGCCTCTTCCATGAAATGCTGCATTAGTTCCCTATGTTACGTGATCCTGAAAGAAAAAACAGAGAATCGCAAATACAATGCGAAACAAATGATAAAGAATTACTAATTTCAAAAGCATTAATGGAATCAGAGAAATTAGAATTATGGATAGGAAGAGAAGAAAAAGGAAATTCTTCATCTGAACTAATTTTAAAGATGGAGGAAGTTCGTACTATCATTGGATATACGTTTAATTTCTTGATAACTATTGATGAAAAAACTATTTCATATTCAGCAGAAGAAGTCCTTAACGGTGATGATTTATCTGAAAGCTTATACAGATTATGTGTTGGACAGCAACTAAGGTATGGTCATGTAACAAAAGAAACAACGATCCCGATTGAAGTAGCGAATAGAGCGAAAAACTTTTATGACAACGTATTGAAAAATTATAAAATTAAAAATCATTAACTATTTATTAATAAATGGCTCCTTAGTATCATAAGTGTATTAGGGAGCTGTTTCTATGAAATATGGGATTTTAATAAGTTTATTTTTCACGATTACGAATTGTATTGCTATGGATGCCGAAGTCGATTGGGAAAGTAAATATAAAGCATATGCCCAGAGGCGATGTGAAACTTTTAAGGAAACGGAACGAAAAATGTTGAAAAAATTAGCAGATATAGCTATTCAAAAAAAAATCCGCATCGATATGAGCTTGTTGCTCAATGCTTAGAAAAAATATATGAATATAGCTACAAAACAGAAAAATGGTATAACTTTTTAGAGACTACTGGTAGCTTACTAGATCCGCATAAGACGTTTCACTTAGACTTTGATGACACTAATAGTCAGGTTATAGATATATTAGAAAAGATAGATTACCGAATTAGTGATTGACTTTCAGAAGATGATTCTAATATATAGTGATTTGAGTATTATCTTAAAATATTCCTGATAAATGAGCTGGTTGGAGACTATAAAAAATTATCTCATTGAAAACATTGAATAAAATCGGCATTTTCCGTCCGCAGGAGCGGATGGTACCTACTTCATAACTCCTTATTGGAGAGCTTTTTGGCACTTTCTCTTCATTTTCAATAAGTTATGACGATACAAAAATGACTGCTCCTGCAGACGAAAAATGGAAAAAATGCCGATTTTATCCTTTATTTTCAATGAGATAAATTTTTATAGTCTCCAACTGGCTCATTTATCAGGAAATACTTCATGCCAGTAATTAAATTGTCGTTATTAGATTTCAAGTAATCAACAAAAATATTTTCTCAGTATATTGTAGACAAAAAACAACGAATCGTGTATATTGGATTTAGATTCCTAATCATACGAGGTGTATAGTGTTAAAACGTTCATTAAAAAATGTAGTCGAAGATTTATCACAAGCATTTCCCGTTTTGCTTTTAACAGGTTCAAGGCAAATCGGCAAAACAACTCTGATGGAATCATGTGCCAATGAAAATCGAGCGTACGTTACCTTAGATGATTTGGAAGAGCGAGCTATTGCAAAAAATGATCCGAGTTTATTTTTACAAATGCATAAAACACCGCTTATTATCGATGAAATTCAATATGCTCCGGAATTATTCTCATATATAAAAATGCATGTAGATAAAAATCAAAAACCTGGGGATTTTTGGCTAACCGGTTCACAGCGTTTCCAGCTCATGAAAGGGATTACTGAATCTTTGGCCGGACGTGTTGCTGTGATTGATATGCTTGGTTTATCTGCGAAGGAAATATCGGAAAAGGCTGATAAATCAAAACCATTCGTACCTACTTCTGAATGGATAAATAACGCCGGAGAAAATCAATCATACGCTTCGAATATTGATAATATTTTTGAGAAAATATGGCTTGGATCGTTTCCAAAAATGGTTACGGAAAACGGAAAATACAGAGATATTTTCTTCAAATCCTACGTTCAAACATATATTGAGAGAGATGTAAAAGATATTTTAGGAATCAGTAATGAATTGTCATTTTACAAATTTTTGAGAGCGACAGCAGCGAGAACGGGGCAATTATTGAATTATTCGGAGTTGGCCCGAGACGTCGATATTGATTCAAAGACAGCAAAGTCTTGGCTTTCAATTTTGGTAGCATCAGGGCTGGTTTATTTACTTGAACCTTATTACAACAATATTACGAAACGCATCATAAAGACTCCAAAATTATATTTTTTAGATACAGGGCTTTGCGCTTTTCTTACAGGATGGGATAGTCCGAAAAACTTATCTCTGGGAGCTATGAGCGGAGCAATTTTAGAAACGTATGCTTTTGGTGAAATTTTAAAAAGCTATTGGCACAACGGGAAAACGCCAAATATTTATTTTTACAGAGACGCCGATCAGCGAGAAATTGATTTCGTGATCGAGCAAAACGGGGGTTTATACCCTGTGGAAGTAAAAAAAACAGCTACACCTTCATTAACTGCCGCAAAAAGCTTTAATGCTTTAAATTCTTTGAAAAAAGAGGTCAGCACAGGAGCTGTTATCTGCCTGCGCGAAAAAGATATTCCGCTCTCTCGTGAAATTATTGCTATTCCTGTTGGGTATTTGTAAAAAATAGTTAGAAAAAACGGCATCATCTTAAGAGATTCCTTGCTAAATATAAAAAAATTTAGATTTTCAGTATGATGCTGCTCTTTATATTTCATATTTTATGTAAAATGCATATTTATCTAAAATAACGTTTATTTTTCTGTGGTTTTATTTTTTAATTTGCGGATTTTTTCCTGAATAAATCTTTAAATTTAAAGTTCAAAGCCAAAAATTTTAACTAAAGTTGATAGCGAAATTTTTTTAATTCTATAAATCTTTTAAAAAACACGGCAATATTGTTCTTGGAATATTTGTAATTTTTGCTAGCTTTTGAAGAGGCTTCCTTGTTTATTCATTATATTATTAAATATTTTGTTAACTGATGCTATGTGATAGAAAAAAACACACTCTTTTTTCATTCCGATTTTTCTTCCCTACTTGCAACTTTTCTAAGGCTGAATGGCTCCTCTAGATGACTCTAAATCTGGAGTAGAACAAAATTCCTTCTCTTGAATTGTAGGAATATGAGATGTGTGGGACGAAGAAGGAGCAGCGCTATCATGCTGTTCTCTTTCTTTTCCTTTACTTCCGTCTGGTAGTAACGAAAAGCCTTCTTTTTTACCTTCTTGTTTCTCAAATGAGCCATTTGGCAATAAAGATCTTACATTTGCAGCTCCTGCTTTTTGAGGTAGCTGAAGAGGAGATGGACTAGATGATGAAGTGGAACTAGAACTACTGGTTCGATCTCGGCTTGTAGCCCTGGCTATTTGAAGTCGTTGAAAAGGAGATAAACCAGATGATAAAGTGGAACTAGACGACGAACTACCACTGCTATGACTTTGTTTGCTAGTCCCCAAGTTTTCGAACAAGCTTCTAGCAGCTAAGGTAAGAGAAGAACTACTTGTTTTAGTTGTAAGCCCTGGAGCGTAGAGCTGAGAATGGGACATTCGCCCATAAGAACTGACTGCCACACCTCCGCTAGAAGATACCCCACCAGGAGATGATGAAATAAACTGACACAGATTCGGGTTGCGACGAGTAGTAGGAGAATAAATTTTTTCACTACCATATGGTTTGATAGCAAGAACATAAACTTCACTGGCTCCTGAATTCCAATCCCACCACTCCTCACACTCTTCACACATTTGGAAGTAAGTTACAAAATTAACCTTTGAACTCAGATCATTCGTACCTCCTTTAGTTGAATCATACCAAAGGATACGTTCAGAATGAGCGTAGTCATAAAATTGTCTAATCGAACACTTCATCGTCGTAACAGGAAAGACTTTGTCCTCAGATATAGATGGGACTCCTGCACTACTGAATACACTTAAATATTTATTGAGATCGCCTATAAAAGCATTACACTTCACTCTCAGTCCTTCTAATATGCTATTTGGCATTAAGTTTTTAAAATTTTCCCATTTAGGTTCTTCTCCATCAAAAGTACGATCATAAGCAATATAATCCTCCATTGCTGTGAGCTTCTTTAGTTCAACTTTTTTTGCGATTCTCTGTTCAACAGGAAAGTTACCATAAATGACATCGCATACTTGCAAGCACTCATGACCTCGAAAATTTTCACATACTCCGCTTATCGGAAAAATGTTGTTTACATAATATTTTTTGTTATAAGCAGCTAAGTTTCTGGTTCCACGATTGCCTCCATCCCTTGGGGCCCAAGAACTGACAATCTGAAATTCTTCTAGAATCCCACCTTCTCTCGCTATAGCCTTTACTTCTTCATATGACAATACTTCTGTGACTTTGCTACGAGGAATCCTCTCCATTGCAAATATTGTAAAAGAAAAGCAAGCATACGAAACACAAGAACAAAAAAACCCATCCACTTTAACATTGCAAGCATCCAATCTTGATATAAGTTTTGTCCAAATAGATGCTTATTCTCGTACAATACTCTCGTAGTACTTAAAGAAATCATCACTTGCCAACATATTCAGCACAATACAAACTTCTGGAATTTCCAACAGTTTCTCACCATACTTACTTTTGTAATAACTTAATCGTTCAAAGATACTCTCAACAGTCTTTACATTTTCTTCTGGAGTGCCAAAGCCACTTAACATACTTTCAATCTGAGCTTCAGCATCGTTCATGCGGTCTTTGAGAATAATTACGCAATCGTCCATTGGCTGTTTTTTTGTACTTATAGATTCAGAAGCACTTAAAGACTTTTTCTTCAATAAATCATTCTCCCCTTTCGAAACAGAATTGCTAACTTGATAATGCTTATCCGAAAAACTGTCCTTTTGCATTTGCGGCAATACCATCACTCCACATGCATCGCTAGCAAAACTAGCTTCCTGTAGCATAATTGAAGAAACAATACACAACATTATCTTTTTCATGATCTAACCTCCTCTCTGAAGACATTCTACATATTAACATTACGCAGATCAATTTGCAACTAAAAGCTGTATATAATCTAGTTCAAATGTTGCTGTTTTTCAATCAAATGCGGAACAAATAATAGCGGATATAAAAGCCAAAATATCAGAAGAAAAAACGACTAATTTTTTATTGCCGATCATAGCTAAATGTCAAACAGATCATTATTCTTTTTTCGGAAAAATTTCATACGAACAAAATTATCTTCAGGAACTGAAATCCTATTTCCGACTGATGAATGCCAAATGTCAGCAGAAGAAGTTGTTCAATTATCCAGGGAGAATTTGGAAGACAGTCTTGTAACAAAATCTTACATGGCTATGTTCGGTGTAATCAATGGGAAGGACAATATTTTAAAATGAGGCACATTAAACTAATAACTCGAACGGAGACGGAGGAAAACATCGGCAGGAGAGTGCCAATTTAAGGCTTTCATCAGCCTGTCGTTAATTTTTGTCAAGCCACCCGAAGATTGAACCAGTTGAAAGCTCGTATTTTGTTATGAAGAAGAAATAAAGGAAAGAGGGGCAGAATATTTGAAAGAAGAATGAGGTCGAACAGAATTGTATTCGCAGCGGAAATTTTCGATCATGGCTCGGGCTTCTTTGAGTGAATAAAACACTTCTCGGTTGAGCTCTCGTAAAGTACCGTTGAACCTTTCGATAAATCCGTTCTTCCAAGGACTTCCCGGAGTAATATAAGCTGTTTTTGCTCCGACATCTTCGATGAATTTTCTCAACATTTTTTCTGTAAATTCAGAGCCATTATCGCTCCTGATATATTCTGGAATTCCTCTTATTAAAAACAATTCCGAAATTGTATCCAAAACGTGTTTCGAGTTAATCATCCTCTCACCCCTGATAGCCAGTGATTCTCTCGTGAACTCATCGATTACCGTCAAGCATTTAATTTTCATTCTGTTGGCCAGTCGATCTTCGACGCAATCATACGACCAAACATGATTTTAATATAGCGGCCTAAATCTGATACTTGAGCCGTTGTTCAGACAAATCCGCCCTCGTTTCTTCTGTTTTTTCGGCATGCACAGTCCTTCCTTGCGCCAAATCCTTTCCACCCTTTTGTGATTCACTTGCCACCCCTCAGATTTCAACATCGCAGCTATCCTTCGATAACCATATCTTCCGTATTTTGATGCTAATCGAATAATCGCCTTATCATTTTCTCCTATTTAATTCTTGCTCGAATTTTATCATCCTTTTACGAGCTTATTTGTGGAGCAATTTTAGGGGGGCAGGACACGATTTTTCGGAAATTGGTAGTGAAAGCTCGACGTGTTTTTTTGTCGAGCGATGATAAATCAAAAATTCTACAAACCTGATTTCGCTCATCGAATCCCATCTCGAGATATTCGCCTTCCCATTTGATCAGACCAAACATTGCCATATAAAATTTTGTTACGAGGCCATCTTCCGAATTCGCTCCGGAT
>JAFUZX010000084.1 GCA_017476405.1 Alphaproteobacteria bacterium
ATTTTTAACTTTAAAAACATAAACCACCCTCAGCAACGGACTCTACATGTCAATATGCGCATTAATATGTCTTACAATTATAAAAAAAATAAAGATAGAAAGAGAAAAGGGAGTTTAGCACTCCCTAATTTATTATTTTTTTACCACTGTTCCACTGTATATGTACTAGCCGAAAATTTGAGCGAAAGAAACGCATCAAACCTCAGGTTTGTGGCAAGAGATGGTCATTTCGATCAAAATCTGCAAGAAAAAATCGGGAAGTCATACGTATTTCATGCATCCGAAAGATTTTTACGTTGTAACGCCACTGTCGAAGCTTCTTGTGAAAGCTTACAGCATTGACAAACGTCTGAAGCAAAATCCTGATCTGACATTTCGTGAGTTTTGCAAGCTCAACAACATCACGCCTCGATATCTGAGCGGTATTCTGCAGCTGAACAAACTCTCTCATAATCTCAAGCGCATGATTATGGAAGGATATCAGCCAAAAAATGTATCAATTCAAGACATTATCGCCGGAAATGTGCCTGTGCTGTGGACGGAGCAAGAGGAGTGGATGTTTTTGAAGCATTAGACCAAGATATTTAATGTTTAAAGAATAGCATGATAATTCTGGTTTTCTATAAACTTATGTTCTATAGCTGAAAAGTATCGATATTCTTTACGACTTAATTTCAATAAAATTTATTTCCAATTAGTATAATTTTAATCCTAATCAAATATTATAGCATTGAATGTATAGAACCAACTTGATACAACTATCAGTTGTAGAGATATTAGGAGATTGCTATGGAAAAAGGTGTTGTTGGTTTTTTGTTAATCTTAAAAGCTATCATTTGTTTTAATAGCGTAGAAGGGATGTACAATATTATCATAAAAAATGAAACAGGACGAGACATATACGTAGACGCTTGTCAAACTGCTGGTTCTTTTGTCTTATCAAAAGAGCTGCTCTTAGATGATCCAGTTATTGCCGACGGAAAACAGAAAAGCATAAGTATGCGTTTTACTGTTCCCGAATGTGATCCCAAGCAGAATTATGTTTGTTTGAGTATATTCGATGATGAACTCGAAGAATACAGACCTATATTAATCAGATGGGGAACAAATGGCATTTATTCAGATAGTTACATAGTGGCACGTCTATACAGACTCAATGAAGATACAGATGCTACTTCGGTAATTTTTTCGTTTTTTAAGGATTCGCCAGAGGTGATAGGTAAGTTAGTTAAGAAAACAAAAGAAAAGTTGGATAGGAATAGGTATTCACAGCAATCTATATGCGAAAAAGATATTATTAGGTGCTCGGGGATAAGTGATCAACTGTAGCAAGGAGAAAAAAGTGAAGAGATTCCTAGCAGTTTGCATTTTGTTTCTGCCTTTTGTAGAAGGTAGTGATGGTGATGGAGCGTTAGCAAGTAGAATTCTTTCTTCAATATCGTTCTCTAGCCAAGAGCCTTTGCATATTGTTACCTTAACGAGACAGCAAAGCGGCAAAATGGCGGGCGGGAACGGAGTACTTATAGCCCGATTACGGCAGCTGAAGCGTGCACATTATTTGCTGTTGCAAATTTGTTTTTGGGAGAAGAAGACGAAGGTTGTTTTTTAAATACGCTTGACAAAGCTATCAAATTTGATGAGATAGCATTCTTAAAAGTTACTAATTTTAATAAAAGTAGACCTGATAAAAAGAAGGAAAAAATAGAAAACCTTCTTGAAAAAGATGTAGCTGCAACGGGATTGCCATTGCAAACAGTCAAAGATATATTGTTACAGTCGGCATTATCAAATGGAGAAATAAAGATTGCGTTTGCGTATGTAAACATCAAAAATATTGGGGAGGAATTAAAATTAAAAGACAAATTTTTAAATTCAGACGATAAGTCTACAAAAGTAAGAAACATTTTAGCAGGAAAAGGGACTGCTCTGACAGTTCATCTTGCAGATCAGAACGTAAAAATAAATTCTCAAGGAACTTATTCGGTTGATCTATTTTACGTAATTGACCTTTCAGAAGGGAAGCAGGAGAGAATATTAGATAATCAACTAAAAAAATTAGCTACTCTTCTGAACAAAATAGATGCAGAAATCGAATCTGATGATCAGCTCCTGAATGTATACCGACAGCTAACGCAGAAAAAAAAAGAAGATTATATATCACTGTATCTTAATTTCAAAAAAAAGCTTTCAGGAGCATGTATAAAAAACTGTCCATGTATTTTTGTTTCGAATGAGCTTTTTTTTGGGAAGGATTATGTTTTGCCACTAGAATACTCAAGTTTTATTCCGCCAGCTCCTGGAAATGTCTTATCGTGCATAAATTTTTTACAAAAAACTATTGTCACATACCTGCCAAGGCAAATCCCAGAAGATAATGGTAGATATTCTTCGTATGAACTCAAGAGAGAAACCTTTGAGCAAAAAAATGAAACAGAAAATCTCTCATTTAGGAATGTCTCTTTTTATAGAGTGGGGAGAGAGCTTGTTCAAGTGTATACAAAATCCTCGTATTTTGATGAAAGTCCATCTGCATTAAGCTGGATGCTTTTGCCATAAATGTCTAAATCGAAATAGACATATAGATTTAGAATTGACAAAGATGTATCTGTAGATAATGCATTTTTTGATATTGTGTCTACACAAATTTGCTATGATCTAGGTTATGCTCGTGTAAATCAAAAAGAAAGTGTTAATGCTCCGATCCATATTATTCAGTCAAATACCAAAGATATTCGTGGAGCACTTAATGAGGAAAAACAACCAGCAATCCCTGGTTATCCGAGAGTAATTATTCATGCAGATCCAGAGTGGCAGGAAGTTTACGTTACTTCTAAAAAAACCAAATGCTCTTCCGAAAAGGTGGTTTCGGAAAAATTCATGGAGTATCCAATAAAAGAAAGTATTGATTTTGAAGTCCCAAAACAAGATAAATTGACAGATGTTTATACACTGACTCACTGGGTGTTGCATAGTGATTCATTCGCTTTATTGGCTGTTAAAATGCCTTCTTTAAGCTCCAGTAGTTCCTCTTAGTTCAAATTCATCAAATTGATCATTAATTTCGAATTAACTGTCTTAAATAATAACTTCAAATATTGGCAATATTCGTAATTTACGGATAAGATTCGAACTCCTTATGATTTTAGAAATTTCTGTAATTTGAGGCTTATTGCATTTTCGTAATTCAAAACTCTTTCAAGGCTATTATTAAATTTTCTGAACTAACATCGCATCTAATGCCTAAAATATCAGCGAAAATCTCATTCCTGTTTTTAGTATCATCCGCTACCCCGATCAAAAGTTGCGGAAAATTTAATCGTATTTTAACAAAATTCGTCATATCGCCTCTGCGCGAGGTATAGTAAGAAAATTCTCCACTATACTTCATTTGGAGAAAAATAGGGCTTTTGGAGAACGTTTTTACGTTTTGGAGAATGCACAAATTAAATCAAATTAGCATTAAATGCAAATATAAAAGTCTATAAAAGCTCTGTTACAGAGATTCTCACAATACTCATATCATATAAGAAAAATTCAACAACACAGTTATTTACAAAGCCTGAATTTTGGACAAGAATACAAAAACTAAAAAAGAAGGGGATATAATTCTTTTTATTTACAATAAGATAACGGAGTTTGATATGCCATTTTCTCTCGAATTTGTAATGCAAGATTTGCGCAAATTTTGCAAGATATATCTCTCGTTTAGGGATCAACATTTGTTGTCGAGAGCGCTGAGTAGTCGCAGCCGCAGGTTGAAAAAAAGCCAAATATCCACATCATGGCGATTATGATTTTGAGTCACCTGTTTTGCGACGGCAATTTCCGCATGTTTTATCAGAGAATCGTCCGTCGATACATGAAAAAGCACTTTCAAAATTTTGTTTCGTATTCGTGGTTCATTTGACTAAGACAGAGAATTTTTATGGACTTGCTTTTCTATCTGAAGTATAATCGGCTCAACTCCAATCAAAGTATGTCACAACAAACGCATCAAAATACATAAGACTTTCAAAAGTGTTAGCTTCAAGGGGGCATCATTCGATGGATTGGTAAAACTACACGTGATAATAAACAATGACGGAGAGCTTGTAAAACTTAAAGTTACAAGAGGGAATACCTCTGATATCAAAGGATTAGAGATGATGAAAAATTTAGAAGGCTTACTCCTGGGAGACAAAGGATACATCAGTCAGTAGGGGGAAAAATATTTGAAAAAACAAAACCTGAAGTTGATAACCAAGACTCACAAAAACATGAAACCGAAACCTCGGACTTACAGAGAAAAATTCTTCCTGAGTCGCAGATCAATCATCGAAACAACATTCAGGCAGATGAAGGCCTGGGGACTGCAGAACACAAAATTGCGCAGTTTCTCTGAATGGATTTTTTAAACCAGTTCTCCTCACTTTCCCCTTTGTTATTCAACCTCTCAAACCCTCTATCCATATTCATAAAAACCTCCTTATACGAAATTGAGGTTATAAAAGAAATGGTGGAGGAGGTCATAATTAAAACATAACTTTTTTTCTGGAGAAATTGAGAATTTTTTTGTTTTCAATAGGTTATGCGAAAAATAAATTAGATTGCTTACCAAGGTATACTGAAAATATAACTTTAGGGTGTATGTGATGTTTTATTTTACAAAATTGGTAATTTAGAATTTTGAACATTTAACCAAAACAATTATGATAGATCTACAACGGTAGAAATTCTTATAAGGCATTAGCCCTGGCAGTCTGTATGTTACGGAAACGGATCTACAACAGTAGAAATTCTTATAAGGCATTAGCCCTGGCAGTCTGTATGTTACGGAAACGGATCTACAACAGTAGAAATTCTTATAAGGCATTAGCCCCCTCTTCGGAGTTTTTTGCCCTACTTGTCCAATATATTATTACTAATAAACGATTTTTTATTTACAACAGTCAATCTAATGCCTCAATTCATTAAAATGTAAAAATTAAGACTAAGGTTTGCAAGCGTTAAATTGTTACAATAACGCTACTTTCCTCATTCTTTGCGTAACCCCATTTGGTAATCTTGCAATTTTCACTCGTTTCAATGACCATAACACTATCCGTTTGATCAAAATCTTTTTCAAACGTATTAGTGATCTCACATTTGATATTATTCAATATTCTTTTGCTATTATCAATCTCAAAAACTGAATATTGTAAACGATGTCCGTATTTTTTTATAAAATTCGAGAATTTTGTTCTAAGTTTATCACTTTTTATATCATAGCTAATAATCAACATTCAAATTTACCTCAGGAAAAGTATTTATATTTTGGTCTTTCATAAACCATCTATAATATTGTTGTATATAAATAAATATTAGCTCCTGATGTCTTACTATTTCGTTTAAAATATTCTCTAAAAAGTTTGTGCTATCTTTCCAGCCCAAAGAAA
Source organism: Alphaproteobacteria bacterium (assembly GCA_017476405.1). Lineage (GTDB taxonomy): Bacteria > Pseudomonadota > Alphaproteobacteria > UBA3830 > UBA3830 > BNWE01. The sequence goes on from JAFUZX010000084.1 coordinate 5,415, forward strand.
GTTGTTCTTGATATGTATCGTACTTATAGTTTTCTTCTGACATCTTCTAGCAGTTTTTCTGCGCAAAATTTAGCCAATCTTCATTAGATATTTTTATTTTTTCATCTCTTTTAATTTGCTCAATGACCATCAATCCTTTTCTCGCTATGTTATAAGCTCCGTTGGCATCAGCATCAATTGGTAAAGAATGAAAGTTTTTTCTACTGTCGAAAAATTCTCCGTTCTTATTTTTTACAGGAGATAAAATGTAATCTTTTTTACGTTCCTTCTTCACTATATCTTTATAATTATCTGTATCAATACTGCGAGTCAGATTCCTTTCTTCTGTCTTATCGCTATTGCGCAACTGAACGGTGTATTCAAAAAGTTTCAAAAACTTTCTAAAGAAATTTGCGTCTGTTATACTTGCACAATCTTCTTTTATATTATCCAAGCTGACATTATTATCCTTAAGTAACTTGTGAAATTCATTGGTAATGTCACAATTCTTGGTGTTCCATTTTCCATTTATTCTTTCATGAATGATTTTATCGCCGTAAGTGCATATTATCCAATCTTTCTTATTGCCTGTAGCCTTATCAGTGAATTTCTCGTAATCATCAACTTCAAATTCAAAGTAACCTTCTTTTTCATTGTATCGAATATCCTTGAATTTACTGATAAACTGCTTTGTTTTTTCGATATTTTGATATTTCGTCTGGAACAAATTTACAAAACCGGTAGTTGGATCGATATTGCTTGTGTTCCATGGTGAAATATAAAACAAAAATCCGGATTGTATTCCCAGTTTTTTAAACGAAACGAATTTACTGGTTAGTTGATATGCATTCAGAATACCTCCTTCTTCTGTTTTTTCTTCTTTATTTTTGATAACTAAATAATTCAGTTTTTCGATCAGCATTTTCTCGAAATTCTGGTAGATTCGCTTTTCAATTTTTATTCTCGATCTCTTAAAACCTCCGTTTAAATTTTCGAGAACAACAATTGCCTTGTTTTTAATCATAAGCTCAGTAATTTTATGAATGGCTTGACTCAAATAACCTGTTTTCAGATCTTTAATTTTCTCAATTTCTTGCCATTCTTCTCGAGCTTTTTTTCGATCCACCTCTTTTTCACCTAATAAATGATGATAATTCGTTTGAAACTTTTCTTTTATAATATTTAATGAGCCCTGTTCTTTAATATTTCCTTTTGGGTCTATCAAAGAGTAATACAATAGATTTCTTTCTCCTCTATCGATACCAATTATGGAAATATCATCAGAATTTTTAATATACTCACGAACAAGATCGTTAATATTATCTTTACCTTGTGCTTTAAAATTTAATGTGATTGGTACGTGAAACTGAAATTTATCTACTGTAAATCTTTTATCTTTAATTAAATCAAAAGCGAATATAGAACTTTTGTTTTCATTTCTTCTTTGCGGAATCGGTTCATTAGCTTTATGCTTTATGATTTTATTTTCATCTATACTCCTTTTCCGAAAAAACATCTCAGCTTCTCCGTTTAATTTATAAACGACGTTTTTCAAGTTATCTTCATCAAATAATGCTCGCCAATATATCGTATGTAAATTTGGTGTTCCGTGGCTGTATTCCGAAAAATCTTTATTATGAATTTTAAACAAATATAATTTTCCCGTTTTCACTAAGTCATAAATGTTAGTTGCCGCAATATTCCTAAACGTTATTTTGTATCCTTGTTCTTCCACTTCTCTATAAAAACCGCTCATATCTTCATAAGATTCAGTCGGCGAAAAATGAAAATCAAATTTACTCCAATCCTCATGTTTGCTAATTGCGGATTTGAAGAAATCTATCAGTTCATGACAAAAATTTATATCGAATGATTCACCTTTCTTGTGATATCCTTTTTCGTATTTTTCCAATAAATCTGCGCTCGGATAAAATTCTTCTATACCTTTTTGTGAAAAAAATACTTTCGGAAGCATTTTATTTGCACCTGGCAGTAGTTTGTATTCTATTTTCTCATAGCATTCTTTTGTATTTTCAGATAATTCTTGATTTAATTTTTCAAACACATCTTTCTTATGTTTTGAATTTGAACTAATTATCCCTAGATAATAAAGTCCATCTTTTTTCAATAAAATAGATAAATTATCTTGTTCTTTATTGACATCCCATCCAGCAAGAAGTGTCGGGCAATCAAAGTTAAGCTTAAATTTTTCGAGGGAATACGGTTTCTTTGTCGCCAAATTTCGAGCTCTATTATAAAGGTAAATAATTTTTCTTAAAACAGCGTATTGTTCGTTTAACACGTTATAAAAAGCGGCGTCAGTATCTATGGCTTCATTGAAAGCAAAAACTCGTATAAATTCTTGCAAACCCTTTATGGCATCCAGTAATACTTTTATGTTTGAGATGTCTTTTTTATTTCCGAGATATTTTTCATGTGCTTCATTTATGTTTTCGAATAAGTTTAGATTTCGTTTTTGAGAGATTTTCTGATCCGCCTTCATTTCTGCAAAGTATTTCATTAGTTTTGCAAAGCGGTCTTTATCGTCCTTTAATAAAGCTTGTCGCAATAAGCCAAACGATATGAATTTTTTATTCTTGCTATCATTATCTTCCGATTCTAAAGCCTTAATCGTCTTTTTTATGCTTTTATCCTTAGAATCAGAAAATGCATTTTTTATTTCAGTTGCGATATAATCCCAACGGTAAAATACTCTGCTTGATATAGAATTTATATAAGGCATACTGATATAAATATTGTCCAGCTCATAATTTTCTGAAGCTAAGTCCTCAAGTAATTTCACTAATGTTTTTGGCTTTAATACCTTTTGATTTAATTCTTCGTAGTACGTATCTATTTCTTTAGTTAATTCGTCTATGTCTTTCAATTCACTATATCTAAATGATTTAGATTCAACCTCACTTAAAATTTGCTTATATAATTGTTGAAATTTTTGCAGGGATATTTTTTCTTTTTTATGAATAGAGTTATATTCGTTGATATACTCATTTAATTCTTTGGTTTTTTGTCCTTCTTTTTCAGAACGCCCTCCTATAATCTCATTATATTTATTAATTTCGGTTTGAGTCATTATTTTATTGAAGTAATTAACAGAGAACAGAACATCTGTATTTATTCCAAAATCTTGGCTTAATTGTCTTAGTTCATTGGATAGTAGTTCTCTTATCTTTTGATAGTCCTTTACATTTTTGTAATGTTTCGGCAGATTATCATTTATCAATCTTTCAGGAATCTTCTGGTCATATATGTTTTTGCGACTTTGGTTATATCCGCCGAAATAAATTGTGAATTTATCAAATTCACTGATCATCTTCATAGCTTTTTCGTTAGACTGAAACTTGTTTTTTAACAAAACTATAACTTTTTTTCCAAACAGATCTTTTTTCTCTTCGTTTTTGTTTAGATGTTTTTTAATTTGCTTGCGCAATTTTTCTGTAATCTTTTCAAAAATTTCTTTTTTATTATCATTGTGGCTGCTACTGCAGAACGCTTTATAAGCGGCTTCCAATTCTTCAGATGGTATCTCGAAATTTGTAAAAGTTTTACAGATAAATTCTTGGTGCAATTTATCAAGATAACCTTTTACTTCTTTATAGGCTGTAGCTTTTTTCTCATCTGCGCTTACAAATGGCTCCATAATTTTCTTGTTTTCTATAAGCTCTTCCTTATCATTAACAGCAAGAGGCTTGAGCTCAAATCGCAAAGTCTTGCTGAGTGAATAAATGTTATGGAACATTTTTGACTCCCTCAATTAAGCGATAATTCATCTATAACAAAATTTATATAATTTTTCAAAAAACTTTTGCGCAAAAATAAGAAGTTTATTTTCTGCTGTGTCAGTGTTACCAGGTCTTTATATACTGCTTACTAACGGCCTCCTTGAATTGGGAATCATGCGGTCGCAAAAATAAAATGGATATGGATGATGAAACTTACTCGAATTTATAATTGAATCCTTCATATGCGAACACAGATTTTCTTTTTTCGCACTCCATTCCGTATGGCTGCCGAATCGTACAACCGAATAGCAAGAATTTTTTATCATGAAATACGTCTCATCTATTATTTTTTTCAGCTTCTTCTTTGCTTGTTAATAAAAATCTTAATGCTTCAGAGAATAATAGCAATTTGCGAATTGTTCGTACTTACTACTATCAAGAATCGAAGATATTATAATACAAATCGTAACTCTGTTTTAACTACGACCCGCTACCCCGATCGAAAGTCACAGAAAATTTAATCGTATTTTAACAAAAATCACTGTATCGCATCTACGCAAGGTATAGTAAGCAAATTCTCCACTATACTTCATTTGGAGGAAAATCGGGCTTTTGGAGAACATTTTTACGTTTTGGAGAACATACAAATTAGGTTAAATTAGCATTAAATGCAAATGTAAAACTTCACAAAGACTCTGATCCAGAGAGTTTTCAAACGAGCATTACATACACGACAAATTCCAAAACACAGTTATTTACAACGAAAATGGTGGAGTGGATGGTATCTACTTCATAACTCGTCATTGGAGAACTTTTAGGCACTTCCTCTTTGATTTCAATAAGTTATGACAATACAAAAATGACCACTCCTGCGGACAGAAAATGGAAAATTCCGATTTTATTCAGTGTTTTCAATAAAATAAATTTTTATAGTCTCTAAATAGCTCATTTATCAATTAATTTTTAAAGCTAATAATTAAAATCTATCGTGTTATTCAGATTCAAAACAATAGAAGATCCTAAATAAGTTCTTCGGATTTATCATTCTATTTAATTACCATTTCTTAATAATATTGTGAAATTCTCCTAACAAATACAAAGGAATATCGTACAAGTTTGCATTTCTGCCGAGGCGAGCGAGGGATGTCCGCAATGCTACCGGCGGTTCGTAATAATCCATGTACGCCTTTAGACTCTTTGCTCTCAGGTTTACGGATGCTTTCGCTTCTATCGGAATGATGTCGCCTTCGCACTGCAGCAAAAAATCGACTTCGGCAACACCTTTTTTGCGATCGTTCATCCAATAGAAAACATTCTCGTTAGTTGCAGCTTTCAGCTCTTGCAAAACGTATTGTTCCGTCAATGCACCTTTAAAATGATTGAAAACTTCAGGATCCGGATTTGTAAGATTTTGTATTGTAAGTCCCGATTGAGCGGATAAAAGCCCAACATCTAGCATATAAACTTTAAAGGCCTCTTTTTTGTACGCAGCGAGAGGTAAATTCGGAGTTTCGACCCGATTCACGATATGAATAAGCCCGACTTTCGAAAGCCAGTAAAACGCATGCTCAAATTGACTCGCACGCGCTCCTTGTTTCATCTCCTTGTATATGAATTGCTTATTTTCTTTGGCCAATTGACTTGGAATTGAGTTCCAAATCAAACCAACCTTCGGAATAGACGGCGCATCAATATGTTTGGAAAAGTCCCTTTCGTAGTCAGCCAATATATTTTTCTGAATTTTTCGGACTTCTTCTAAATTTTTTCGGTTCACAAATGTCTGAACCGCTTTTGGCATTCCTCCGACAAAATAATAATATTTCAAATGGTTAATAAGATCGTCCGCAATAGCGTATGCAGAATTATACGCTCTGTTTTCGATTATTTTCTGATATCGAGTTTCGCCGACAGCGTCTAAAAATTCAGCAAATGTCATTGGATAAAGCTGAAGTGTATTGACTTTTCCGACGGGAAACGAATTTTCTCCGTGAATCGCGACGCCAAGCAGACTTCCTGCCGAAATAATATGATATTCAGGAGCGTTTTCACAGAAATACTTCAATGAAATTAACGCCCTATTACATTCTTGAATTTCATCAAATATGATCAGAGTTTCATGCGGAGTTATTTTTCTTCCGCTCACCAATTCGAGTTCATAAATCAAACGATTCGTATCCAAATCCTGATCAAACAATTTATGCAGCTTTTTGTTGTCATCAAAGTTAAAATAAACAGTGTTTTTATATTGAGTCGTCCCGAATTCTTTCATTAGCCAAGTTTTTCCGACTTGTCTTGCTCCCTCTATTATCAGGGGCATTCGGTTCGAATTATTTTTCCAAACCATCAGATCTTGCATTATTTTTCGTTTCATAACATTCCTGTAATACATTATCTCCGCTTATATTTATGTCATACCTAACATTTTTTCAAGGGGAAAATATGTGATACAGTGCATTTTTTTTATTGTTTTATTCCTGATGTTTTGATTCCAACCTGAATAACTCCTTGATTTTTCCGTTCAAATCTATAAAAATTGCAAGAATCAAAGAACTAAATCATGAGCATACAGAAACACTCATGCCGAGTACGAAACTCTGATTAAGGAAATGAATAGTATATATGCAACCGAGAGAGCTTGATTTAATAAAGGCGAAAAGATTGATATGGAAAAGTAGCGAAGGCGATGTTATAAACAAGGTTGTCTATCGAACAGATATCTGAAGCAACAGGGTTGGCGCTGGATGATGTTCGGGAATTGGCTTAATCACCGAAGATTGGTTGTTTTTGTAAGTTTTATCTATTAATAATTGCTAATATGCGTATTTTGGAATCATATAAGAGGTGACTCTTCGCAATCCTTCTCTGGGAGATTCATCCCTGTTTATGATTAAATCCCATATTCCAGCACGTCGAATCTCATCTTCTGTAGCAACTCTGAAGATTTTGCGGTCGAAAATGTGTTCACCGACCTCTTGCATGAGAAATTTCCCGTTTCTGTATTCGAGATAGGTTATGCGCTTGCGATCAATTACGCCGATTTTGAAGCCATGAACGACAACCTCGAGATCTCCTCGGTTTGGTATGCGGATTTTGTATGGTTTTTGCGTCATGGCTCGACTCCTCTTTAGTTACCCTTTCATAGAAAGTCCTAATGATTCTAAATATTGCTCGAATGTTTCAGGTTGGCCATCAGGAAAGAGCAATTTGCGTATAAAGTCTGCTCCTTTTCCTTGGCAATTGCCTATAGCATAGCGAACAGCCGCCCCAATTACCTCAATGCTGCTTGTTGATGCAATTTTCATTTCTACTGACGGAGTTTTTCCGTCCGGATCTCCCCAACTGTCAGTTGTCAGGTGCCATAATGAACTAAACGTTATTGAGTCACTATCATTCTCAACCGACACATGTTGCATATTCTTTAGCAACGCCGTTTTTGTTTTGTATTCGTACTCTTTCATCATTCTTTGCTGCCAGTCCTTATAGCGCTCCATGCACGCTGCAATTTCGAACATTTCCTGATCGGGGTACTTTTTTAAAATATCTTCTCTAGTAAGCTTTTTGTCTATGTACAATTGTCTATCTTCCTCGGAAATTGATACGTCTCTGCTTTTCGCAAGCGCCTTTAACAAGGATTCTCCGATGACTTTATAATCGGCCAATGGATTCAGATATATATCTTCTCCATACGGATCACCCTGACTCCAACCCGAGTAAGAACATGTCAATATTCTCAAAAATTTTTCATTACAATAAATTACCGCTTCTTTAGGTCTCATTTCCCGATCCTTGTAATTATTACTTTTACATTATTTAACTTACCATAATCAACAGCTCTCTGAATCTGCTCCATCTGCGTTCTCCCTGTATTTGCAGGGATACCCAATTGAATTTCTCGGGACACAATATCAGCACCTGTTATAGGTTTTTCCAGTCCCTTTCCATAATGTGTAAAATCCAAAGTTTTATTTACATACCCCTGCAAGGTATTATAAATGCTTTCCGGATTCAATAGCCTTGCTGGTGTATTTGTATTTAAAGTTTTGGCACTAACAGCTCTACCCGAGATTTCATCCCAAAAATCGAAGGTCTTAAAATTCTTCGGTAATCTGATTCCTGAAAATTCAGGCAATGTTGCAAGATAATTTTCAAAAGCCATGCCGTAACCTGTTTCTCCGCCTATTGCTCCATTCCAATTCAGTCCGATTTTAGATGCTGAGACATCGCCTTTATATAATCCTAACTTTTCGCCAAGTGTCGCTCTAAATTTTGAAGCCCCAACAATTTTACTTACAGAACCGACTCCTTTTGCAATAGCACTTGGAGCGAAAAATCCGGCTATAAGTTCTGCTCCATCTCCGACATTTTGGGCAACTCTTTGACTGAAGCCTAAATCATCCCTCATGAATCTTCTAGTGTGAGTACCGACCCAATCCAGAGCTTCGCCGACCAGACTCAATCCTCCTCTTATCGCACTTGCCAGCAGCTGTCCCTGACCAAATTCGGCTATAGCGTCCGGATTATCTTGTATATCGCTTGGAATATCATGGGGTCTTAAAACTTCTGATGCGACTTCTGTAACAGGAGCTGTCAATTCTCCGACAAAACGCATACCTTGACGAATATAAGTGTCTTGCAAGAGATTATCGGAAGAATTGGAACGGCGTAGCCTTGGTTGTTCCGTTGATAAAAACGACAGCATATTGTCATATACAAGCAATTGCGCATCGATTAACTGATTCTGTGTTTCCCTGGATGCTTGAGTTACGGGATCTTCATGCAAAGGCGCCTCAAAGTTGAGTTTGTTCTTTTTTGCTCTCAACTTATGTGCTGCACTCTTAAAGTGTTTGGCAACTACGGCTCGAGTTTCTGCGGAAACCGGTTGTTTGTTAGCTAATTTAGCTGCTTCAGACTCGCCGATTTCAGCTTTTATTTCTTCAACTGCATCATTTCCGGTTTTCTCGATGAAATCCGATGTTTCTCCGATTTTTGCTTTTTCAGTATTCAAGTCTTGAATGAGTTTCTGCTTTTGTTGTTCTGCCATCTGCACAGCTTCTTGCGTAGGCAGGCCTTTGTCGAGAGCTTCGTCGAAGACTTTTGCCTTGACCGAATCGATGACGTAGTTGAACTCCGTTTGGTCGAAGTCGATTTGCGTAGAGCGGAAGCCATGGCCGTCGTGTTCCATTTCGAGGGTTC
>JAFUZX010000006.1 GCA_017476405.1 Alphaproteobacteria bacterium
CGTTTATCGAGGATGAAGTAGTCGGAACTGTTTCGCTGACAGCAAACGATATTCCGACAAAATCTGACCTTAATCCTTGTGTTACGCAGCTTTTTGTTTCCGAAAAATACAGGCATCAAGGTATCGGACAAAGTTTAGTTAAGTATGCGAAACAAAAACTGAAAGATATGAATTTCCAAAAAGCGTATCTTTATACAACCAACAAAACTATTCACGAATGGTATGAAAAACTTGGATGGAAAATTATCGATGAAGGTATTGTATATGATATCGCTATAAAAATTATGGAATGCGAGTTATAAACTTTGTAGTAATATTATTTATTGAGTAATGAAGAAAATTGTGAACGAAAATTTGTGTGTAACAAGCGGAACAGCATACACTGATATCGATGTTCTGGCTTGTGCGATTGCTTTTGCAGAATTAAATAATTGTATCGCAGTTCTGCCGGGAATTTTTAATGCGACAATTTCCAAAAACATGCGAAATTGGAATTTAAATTTTCAGACGGAATTTAAAAAATCGTATGATAAAGTCATTATTGTTGACACGAGCAATCCGAAATATATTCCGGCACAAATTTTTACGGATGGGCAGTTGCTCAAATCGAATTGTATGATGCGAAAACTTTGGCTGCAAAAATCGTAAAAGGCTATCCAAAACGCAAATGGCAGAAAACACGCGACCGAAACGAAGCTCTCGATTGTCGCATTTACGCGAGAGCTGCTGCAATTGCTCTCGGAATCGATCGCTGGAGTGAGCAAAAGTGGGAACAGATCGCAAGCATTTAGTCTGAAAACGATGAAAACACCGGCTTTAACGTGAAAAAATCACGTAAGAAAATTATAAAAAGCAGTTGGATTGTGTGAACAGTCGATGGAAAGGAGATCAATATGTGATTACATAAAGAGCGAATAGAAGTTGCACTTGATACGAAAAGTATCATTTGGAAAACTGTGTATTTATAGCCAGAGATAGACTGGCACGGTAAAGCCTAGCAAGCAGCCGTTACTCTGCGTAGGGTTCCGAGCCCGCAAGGGCAGGAATTAAACACTATGAGAAAGAAGAGAGTAATCTCTCAGGGGAACTGACGAGCCGTAAACAATAGTTGAAGCTTATAGCTCCGAAATGGCTAATATCGTCGAGGCCGACTCCTTTATCCAGGAAGCAGGCAGCATGAGATGGATCGTTACGCAAGAGCCATCGAACTCGGCCGGAGTCATGAGGCACAGCGGTACAATGAATACACGGAACTGTTGAGATCCCATATTCCCCAGAGATGGTACGAAAGCAGAACTCCTATAAAGAGAGATGTCAAGGACAGGATATGGGAAGTCGAATGTGCTCATAGTAGCGAAGAAATATAGGAAACTATGCGGAGCGAAGGGGCGCACAAAAGGTCAGTTTATGATAATTATTTTAATGCAGGAGTATAAGACTGATATGATTAAAAATGATTATGATAAAGTCAAAGACTTTGCGTTTATGCATCCAGGTTTAAGGATAAGAAGTCTTAGCTGGAGGATCAATAGTCGCAACCTGATAGGAATGCATCAAGGGATGGATAAAAATAAGGCCAAGGGTATTGATGGTATAGCCAAAGACGATTACGCCAAGAACTTGGAAGTAAACATTTCATTTTTGGTCGAAAGACTAAAGAGAGAAACGTATAATCCAAAGCCGACCAGAAGAACGTATATTCCAAAATTCAATGGCAAAATGAGACCATTAGGTATTTCTTGCTATGAGAGGATAAGCTAGTAGAAGGTTGTGTAGCCTTAATATTATCTTGAGTATACGAATCTAGGTTCATGGATTTTTCCTATGGATTTAGACCAGACAAAAGCTGGCACCAAGCAATTGGAGCAGTACGGAAAATAATAACTACTGGAAAGATTAACTGGATAGCAGAAGCCGACATTAAGTCGTTCTTTGATACGGTTGATCATGAACAGCTGATAAAATTTCTGGAGCTTGATATAGAGAATAAAAAGTTCATTAGGCTCAAATTTCTAAAAGCAGGAATAATGGAGAAAGGGAAATTACTGACGAAGGAAGAAGAAATGCCATGTCTCCGATGTTAGCTAATGTCTACCTTCATTACGTTCTGGATCTATGGTTCGAACAAATCGTTAAGAAATACTGCAAAGGCGAGGCGTACATAGTAAGATATGCAGACGATTTCGTTTGTATGTTCCAAAATAAGAGCGATGCCGAGAGGTATATGAAGGCCCTTAATCTGAGAATGAAGAAATATCATCTCAGTTTAGAACCGACAAAAACCAACTTATTAGAATTCGGCAGATTTGCCATACGTGACGCAAAATGCAGAGGCAAAAGTAAGCCAGAAACATTTAACTTTCTAGGATTCACTTTCTACTGTTCCCAAACCCGGAACAACAAGTTTACGGTTAAGGTAAAAACAGATAGGAAGAAAGTTGCTGATAAACTGAAACGGTTAACAAAATGGTTATATGATCACAGAAATCTCGATATAAAAGAAATATTCCGAAGAGTGAATTTATCACTTACAGGACATTTTAACTACTACGGGATTACCTCTAACTACAGATCGATAAACAATTTTCGGGAAAAGGTAATTAGAATTATTTTTAAGATCCTAAACCGGAGGAGCCAACGCAAGAGCTTTACCTGGGAGAAGTTTAGTAAGCTTCTTAAAGTAATGCCAATTGCAAAGGCGAAGATCTGCTCAGCAACACCGCAAACTTTGAGACTTTTTGGGGAGCCGTATGAGGGAAATCCTCAAGTACGGTTCTAAGAGGGGGGAGCTCAGCAATGGGCTCTTCTACTCGCCTAAGCTTATCCGCTTATTTTCTGTTTTTTTAAAACAATTCCGATACGCTTATTTATAGATTCTTCAAGGCATTCAATAATTAACGACGTCATAGCTTCAAGAGACGAAAACGCATTAAAGTATTTGGCTCTGTCTCGATATTTAATATTGATTGCAGGATATCCGGCTTTCATCAGCTCCATATTTATCAGCAATCGTCCCGTTCTTCCGTTCCCATCTATAAAAGGATGAATTTTTTCAAATTTCCGATGAAAATCCGCAACTTTTTCAATCAAATGAGTTTTTCTTTGTTGCTTGTAATCTTTTAAAAGTCTATTTATATCTTCCTCAATATGCAAAGGATCACTCGTTTGAAAATCAGTTCCGGTAATATGCACTTCTACACTGCGAAATTTTCCGCGATCTTCAGGACGGTGTGCTAAAACCAATCCATGAATCTGCTTAATAGTGAAGGTATCAAGAGCAATATTCTCACGAACAAGCTGTTCAATATAATCGTAAGCTTCTTTATGACCGATAGCGTCAAGGTGTTCTTTCAAAGGTTTTTGATCGATTGTAACACCTTCAAGAATAAGAGTGGTTTCTTGCAGAGTCACGGTACTGCCTTCAATTGCGTTTGAATCATAAGTGTATTGCACAACAAATTCTTCTCTCAAACGCTCTTTTTCAAGACTCGTTAAATTATCTTTCTGCTTCAAAAATTCCAGTTTTTTATCAAGCTCTGCTATTTGATTTTTAAATTTTCGACTCAGACTTACATTTTTATATGATCTGATATCTAAAGGCTTTTTGGCATCTTCAGGAATAAGCCAAGCTCTTCCGTCTTTTTTAATTCCCACTATTCGGCTTTCTGAACATAAAACTCTGATTCTCCGCTCTGATAAATTCCAGATTTCAGAAGCTTCTTTTATTGAAATATATTTCATGACTACTCTCCGTTCGGAACAATATAACATATAATATAAACAAAACATAGCTTATTTTATTCCGATAAAAGCCAGAAATTTATAACATTTACTGATATTTCAGGAAATATTATCGAATACATTTTATTCCGCAATGAATATCATCAAATTTTTTAAAAAATTGAATTTTTCCTGAACATTTTTTCAAGAAAAACTGAATAAGTATATGTAGCACGATGGTGTTTTATGTATACGCAGGAATATTTGGAAGCAGTAGAAAAAGCGATTTGCGATTTACAGTCAGGGA
>JAFUZX010000085.1 GCA_017476405.1 Alphaproteobacteria bacterium
CAGTAAAATCATAAAAATGTTCTACATTGTAAGCGACAAACTCAGAATTGAATTTATCCGCATGATGTCCTGATATTTCAATTGCGAATCCGGGAGTTATTCTGGGAACCGTAGATGAGGCTTTAAGAAGACAATGACTGAGTTCGAATCCCTCTACCCGTAATTTAGCCAGATCATCTCCCTCATTTGATTTTTCGTAATTTCCCGGATATTCATAATATTTTGGACCATCTTTATATTGAGAATCCAGTTTACTGTATAATTTAGTTTTAGAGATGGTGTAATTATAATCAGCTGTTATGTATCCTCCTGTATTAAAAGCTGTAGTCATACTGGTATTAAAAACTATGCCCAAAGGAAAAACGCTTTGAACTCCTTGAATGAATTCTATTTTTTTGTCTCCAGAAATTGGCTTATGAGCTACTGAACTATCAGCTAAAACCATTACGTGTTTTCCTGACGAATGCTCAAAAAAGTAAAAAATTCCCTCATCTTCCATAAGTCGAGATACAAAATTGAAGCTGCTTTCACCATATTGTACGCAATATTCACGCTTTATTTTTCCTCGAGATTTCGTTTTATCATCGACATCTGTAACTCCACCGTCTTTTAGTACTTGCTTAATAATATCAATAGCTGTTTTTTTTTGAAAAATTAAGTAATTTCTATCCAGCGTAAGATACCATAATTTAGGACGTAAAACCGCAATATATTCAGTAAGATCAATACCGTTTTCAGTTTGAGTAGCTCCTTGCGAAAACTCTGCTACGATACCGTTTATAATACGTTCTTCTTTGTCCGCTTTTATTTTGATTGTGAAACTTGTTCCTAAAGCTTTATCTTGATCTAAAGCAGGATTTTCAGATTGAAACACTACACGAAATTCAAACAATTCCGAAATTTTTTCTATGCCATGTAACGATTTTAAGACAAGATTAGATTCGCCAAGGGATGTTTCAAGTTGCGCTACAAGTTCTTTTTGATTCGTCAGAGCTACGGCTCCTTTAATAGGTGTAACTACCGCCATATTATCAGCCTCTCATAACAACATAACTTGCAAAATACAACAAATATATATGATCAAAAATCATTTTTTCTTATTTAAAAACGCCTCTGTTCCCTCAGTCTTAAAACTTGTTGAAAATAGAGAGCGAAACATTTGTCTTTCCGATTTTATTCCTTGTGATAATCCGACATCTTGCGACAAACGGATTGCTTCTTTAATTATTCGGGTACTCATGATAGATTTTTTTGCTATTTCTTCCGCTATTTCATGAGCTTTACGCTCCATATCGACATCATTTTCTTCGATATAATTGATAATTCCGAGTTCAGCAGCTTCTTCTGCTTTTACAAATCTACCAGTCATAAGTATTTCGCTTGCGATTTTCATTCCGACTGTGCGTGTAAGAAACTGAGTTCCGCCCATCCCAGGCATAATTCCTAAATTAACTTCCGGAAATCCGAAAGTTGCATTTTTTGATGCTACGATTATGTCACACATAAGAGCCAGCTCGAAACCTCCTCCGAGAGCATAACCTGAAACAGCGGCAATTACCGGTATTTTCAAATTCGCTACAGCTTCCCATCTTTGATCAATGAAGTTATTGAGATATGCGTTTTCATATGTGTTATCGTGTATTTCCTGAACATTTACACCAGCAGCAAAGGCTTTCGGATTACTTGATTTTATAATAAGAACTTTCGTTGTCTCTTTCAGCGAACTTATTTGTCCATAAATTTCTGCAACAAATTCTGAAGAAAGAGCATTCAATTTTCTTGGATTATCAAGAGTTAAAACCGCTATATTTTTTTCATCATAAAACAATTTAGTCAGCATTATATAGTAATCCTGTTTTATTTTTCATTCTTTCTTCCACAGATCGAATTTTTCGCAATATATCATTCTCAGTCATAGGAATACCTGCCACTTCAAAATCGGCAAGAATCCTATCTATCATTTTTCTTTCATTAGGAACAGCTAAACAAGCGAATATAAAATTTCTAACATAAGAATTCATCTCATCGCCTTTATATCCGAGACGTCCCGCAACCCATTTCGCAATAACTTTATTTCTCCATGAATTTCTGAAAAATTTTTCCTGCAAAAGCTGCATAAGTCTGGATTCATACGATGACTTATCAAATGAAAACATAGGCATAGTTAGATCTATCTCCCTTCTGCCAAATACAAAACTACAATAATTATCACGGTGATAGCTTATTATAATTTTAGCAAAAAAAAAACAAGTTTTTAATAGAAGTTAACGACTTTTTTACCTTGTTAGTATAGGTTCATAATTAGAAACGTAATTTATAAAAACTTATCCCATTGAAGGAATGTATTTTGGTTGTCTGGTTTTTATTTGGAATAATTCTATTACTAATAGCAATTAACGATTTTTTATTCTTCAGAATAGAAGATGAGCCTGTATTTGCGTTATTCGGGCTGTATGTAATAGCTTGTTTATTTAGAGAATTAGGAAACGAAGATTGGATTTTTACTGTATCCGTAGCAGTGATAATATTCGTAATAACGCTGATACTAAATCGTTTTGATATGATTGGCGGAGGAGATGTAAAATTATTATTTCCGCTGATTTTATTTTCAGAAAGCAAATTATACGTGTTTCTTATGGCTGTTTCAGTCGCTGGAATTGTACTTGCGTTAGTATATGTTCTTTTCAGCAAAAGAATCTTTGAATTACGAAAAAAAATAATACAAAAATTAATGATAATCAGAAAAAAAAGAAAAAAAATATTTTTATTAAATATTGTTTTACTTTCTTTGAGTAGGATTACTAATAGAGCTGCTGTATTAAATTATAATGTTACTAATATTTGGCAGCAGGAAATTCCGTATGGAATAGCATTATCCTACGGTGGTTTTTGTGTGATATTGGAGAATTTGTTGTCTAGGTGATGATATGAATAAAAAAGATGCACTTCCAATAATTATAGCTGCGGTTATAGCATTAGCGATCACTTTATTAGTCAAATTTCTTTTACCCGGAGCGTCTTCTGTGCCTACGCAACAAAATAGGCAACAGGAGATTTCTATGCCAGAAATCCCTCTTATGGTAAAGCAAAATAAGAAAAAGAAGGAAGAAGATTACGTTTTATTTGTTTCAAGGCCGTTTAGAAAAGACGCAAAAATTACACTTGAGAATTTGAAATGGGAAAAATGGCCAGCAGAAGCAATGCAACCTTATTTCATTGCTAAAAATCATGAAGGAATACCTCTGAACAATGGTTCTGATTATTCAAATGCTTAAAAAATGTGGGCTAATACAGACATTCCTAATGGAGTTCCTCTAACTATGTCTATGCTGACTAATACAGATCCTGAAAAAAAGAGAGAAGAATAGCGTAAAAAGAAAAAAGAAGAAGAGATGAAAAAAATACAAAAAGAAAAGGAAGAAGATTTTATTAAAAGAGGTATGAGAGCTGTAACATTCCCAATAGATCAACGTTCAGCAAGCGCAACAACGATGTTAAAAGCAGGAGACTTAGTCGATGTGTTAATTATGGAGCAACGCGGAGAACGTACAAAGACTTATAAATACAAGGCATTAAAAATATTAGCAATTGATGGTGTAACTAAATTTGACTCCACAGCTAATAAATCGCAAGAAGATAATGGCTTTTTAAGCAACGTTGTTAATGTCAGCGGATTAATGACACCGAAAAATGTTACTCTCGAAGTTCCGGAGAATCTAGTTGAAACCTTGTTAAGACAAGCGAGTTCAAACGGTATTATACTTTCCTTACGTAGTCAGTTAGAAAAGGTAACGGATACTGATAATTCAAACATCGGAACCGCTACTAATGATGAATTTGACTATATGTTGCAAAATATTTTGGATATAAATGACAATGACCCAAGCACTATTCAATTAAAAGAAGACGCCGAACGTAAGAAAGATGATGATAATATGAAGATGGTAATAGACAATATATTACTAATGAACTCAAATGATGAAGGTAGTTCGTTTGGTAGTTCAAATAATTTATCGGGACAGTACGAAATAATCAGTGGAAAAGTTGTCGGAGATGATTTTGATGATTCTGACGAAAAAACGGCTACTGTATACAGAAAATTAACCCCAACAAAGGTAGAATTTGATGAATACGGAAAGGTTAGTACCGGAGAGAAAAATAGCGGAAATTAAGTTGTTAGTTTATTAGATGGTTAGTGTATTTGTTATGTGTGTTTTATAGGAGTTTAGAATGAAAAAAAGTAATTTTGGCAGTATAGGACTCATTCTACTTTCATTTAGCTTATTTAATGTGTTCGATGTAAACGCAAATGATGTACCTGAAAAGGTAAACATTTCCAAAAAAGTCGTAAAAAAACAAAAACAATCTCAATCAAATATTTCTTTGAAAGATTTAACAAATAATGGGATTAAAGATATAGAAGTGAACTCTGTAAACTTCATCAAATTAAAAAACAAAGCGAATGAGGTTTTCATTACAAACCCTGATATTGTTGATGTACAAATGTTAAGCGACAATTCGTTATATCTTATAGGATTAGCTCCAGGTATAACCTCAGTAGTTATCAATGATAAACGAGGAAATATCATGGTTGACTGTAAAGTTAGAGTAACACATCCGGTAAAAGCGATAAAAGCAGCTATTATGGATATGTATCCTGAATCGGACATAGATATAGTATCCATTGATAAATCGATTATATTGCGAGGTCGAGTTCCTTCTCCGGAAGTTGCGACCGACGCACAAGCAATTGCGGCGAAATTTGTTGAAAGCGATAATATTATTAACAAATTGACTGTGCAAACATCAGCGCAAGTATTATTGAAAGTAAAGATTGCTGAAGTTTCAAGAGAATTAACAAAAAGTTTGGGTGTAAGCTGGAGAGCTGTTTCAGCACCAAAAAGTTTAAATGGTATGGCATATGGTTTTGCCGGAGGAAATTCATCCAATTTCTTTGAAAAAATAGCTGATACGGATGAATTAACTGAAAAGCTACTTTCGGCAGATGGAATTTTGGCTTCGGATAAAAACAGTCGTTGGCTTATGCATAGTTCCTCAGGAAACAGTTTTTCAGGTCTTATAGACGCTCTCGCCTCTGAATCATTTGCTTCAATTTTAGCTGAACCGACTATAATGGCGTTATCAGGAAAAACTGCGAAATTTGAAGTTGGTGGTGAATATGGTTATACTGTAACTCAACCTGGAGATAATATTACGACAACAGAATTTAAAGATTGGGGTACATCAGTTGAGTTTACTCCTGTTGTTCTATCTGAAGACAGAATTAACATAACAGTTTCTCCAAAGGTAAGTACGATAGAAGGTTCTGATACAACGAAAGCTCCTTCGTTAACTACAAAAGAAGCAAGTACTACGGTAGAACTTGGTAGTGGTCAAAGTTTAGCGATTGCCGGATTACTTCAAACAAATACAAATACATCATCAAATGAGACACCATTTTTAGCGGATATACCTTTTATAGGAGCCTTATTCAGAAATTCAAACGTTACAAAAACTGAGAGAGAGTTAGTTATTATAGTGACGCCGTATGTGGTTAAGCCATCCTCTAAGCCTTTGAAAGCTCCGACAGATATGGTTCCAAAAATGCTTTCGCCGTTAGAGTCGATATTAGCGAGGAAATTCCACAAGCGTATTAATAAAGTACGTACCGCAGGATTCTCTATAAAGTAAGTAGTGAATGGAGTTGTAATTATGTTGAAAAAGAAAGCGATAAACAGAAAACTTAGTTGGATCACGCTACTATCTGCATTAATTTTCGTTTGCGGATGTGATAAACAAATGAAAATTGAAGATGGATATGTCCATGAAGTTGCGGAAATGCAAGCTGAAGAATTTTGCGAGCCGCATTTTTTCCCGACTAACGACGCATTTGACATATCAAAAGATACTTGCGCAAGAATTGAAAGGCTTTTGAAAGACGCAAAAGTATCTGATGTTGAAAACCTTGAATTCATGATTATATCTAATCATCCTGTTCCTGTGGGATATCAAGAAAAAATCAAGAAAATTATTTTATATATAATGTACAAAAACGGTTTTATACCGAGCAGAATAACCGATAAAGGTGTATGTGTTTATGAAGGAGCGAAAACAGGAATTCGCATTGGTATACTTCAATATAATTTAAAAGAACCTGATTGTAGTGCATGGTCAGAATATATAGGAGATACAGATACAAATAAAAATTTACCGAAACACGGTGTATCACGTGTGTACAATTTACAGCAAATGATAGCAAACAAAGCTGATCTTGTCTCTCCTAGAATTTACAAAGGAGTAATAGCATCTACTGCTGTAAGCGGTATGGAAAACAGCAGCGGAGGAGATTAATCCGTGCGAAAAAATTTGTTTAATGTTTGTGATTATATATTGATATGGAGAAGCTGATATGGCTACTACTAATAGTTCAGATTTACCACATAACCTTATGGCGTTTGTATGCGATCCAGTATCAGAGCAAATTGTAAACAACGTCATAAAAGATATGAATTTAGCGTATTCCGAAGTTAAGCAAGGAACAATCGCTGATATAGTAGAATTTATGAAGACGAACAGAACACCTAAAGTATTAATAG
>JAFUZX010000086.1 GCA_017476405.1 Alphaproteobacteria bacterium
GATAAAGAAATTAAGAAAAATTCCTGACTTTTTCAAAAACAAAAAAATCGTATATATTTTTTTATTCGCAATATTAGTAATCATTATGTTGACATATAAGATGTTGAATAAAAAAATAAACAGAATAGAAAATAATCTGCCTTTTGTAACCGTAGAAAAAGCTGAATTAGGATCTGTTATTCGATATATTGACGCAATAGGAACTCTACGTCCGCATAATTCTGTTATTATAAAATCTGAAGCGAGTTCAACAATATCAAAAATTCATTTTACAGAAGGAACAACCGTAAAAAAAGGAGATCTTTTAATAGAGTTAGATGATGCGGCAGCCAGAGCTGCTTTGATGGAAGCTGAAGCCTATTACCGTAAAGCTAAAAGCGAGTTCGAACCTGTAGAAAAATTAGCTGACAGAGGTGTAATGGCCCGAGTTGGTAGAGATAAATTGAAAGCCGAAGTAGATGTATGCGCCGCAAAAGTCGAATCTTGTAAAAATACTCTTTCTAAACATAAAATATTTGCGCCATTTAATGGAATTATAGGATTAAAGGAGATAAGTGAAGGGCAATTTGTCAGTCCTGGAAACGAATTAGTAAAATTAGTCGACGCAAATCCGTTAAAAGTAGATTTCAAAGTAATAGAAGCTGATATAAACCATGTATATGTCGGACAAGAAGTAAAAGTTTTGGTAGGTGGAGATAAAACTCAAGAAGTAAGCGCAAAAATAATAGCAATAGATCCGGAAAGTGATAAAATTTCACATAGTTTTAATGTAAGGGCCGAACTTGGAATTTTAGATGAAGTCGCTGAATCTATTCCGACCTTGAAACCCGGAAGATTCGTAAGTATAAAAGTAATCCCCGACGAAAGCCAACAAGGCATCTTGGTTCCTGAATCAGCAATTGAAAAAAACGGAGACGAGGAATTTTTGTATCGTATTATTGAAGGAATTGCTGTAAGAACTCTGGTGACAACAGGTGTTCGTAAGAATGGTATGATAGAAATAATCACAGGAGTCAATGAGGGAGAAACTGTTGTTACAGCAGGTCAACAAGGAGTACTTGATGGCCGTGGAGTATCTATCCAAACACGAGAATATCTTGAGCAACTTATGAACCGCATGAGAAGCCAAGTCGCAAAAAAGAATAATCAAAAAAAAGCAAAGAGATAGACAATGGAAGTTACTGAACTTTGTATTAGACGCCCTGTATTTTCAACTGTGTTAACGTTGATAATAGTTGTACTTGGCCTTGTGTGTCAAAGTCGTCTTCCTGTTCAAAAAAATCCGAAAATTGAAAAATCTCATATATCTATAGAAACAGAATTTCACGGAGCCAGTCCAAAAGTAGTAGAAGCTCAAATAACAAAGATTTTGGAAGGGCAATTCGCAACAATCCCAGGAGCTGAACTTATAACATCACATAGTAGTAATGAAAAAAGCGAAATAAAAATCGAATTTTCGCCGGATCGTAATCCAGATGGAGCCGCAGCTGATGTCAGAGATAGATTATCCCTTGTTCGTAATCAACTTCCTCATGGTATTCCTGAACCTATTATAAGAAAAGACAGTTCTGACAGTAGTTCCAGTATTGTCATTGGTTTTACCAGTGATAAACGATCTACCGATGATTTGCATGATTACATAGATAGATATGTAAAATCACGTTTTGAGGTTATTCCCGGCGTAGGACGAGCATTTTTAAGCGGTGGTAATATAAAAAGTATGAGGATTTTCCTTGATCCGCAGAAACTTGCAGCTTACGGATACACACCTGCCGAAGTAGTTGAAGCTATACCAACTCAACATGTTCAAAGACCTTGTGGACGCCTAATAAGCAAAGATCGGGAGTATATGTTAACAGTTAACGGAGAGCTTTCTCGTCCAGAAGATTTTGATGAAATTGTACTACCAGCACATGGAAGAGAAAAAATCGTTAGGATAAAAGATGTCGGAAAAACTATGCTTGTTCCTGACGATATAAGGGAAGGCTCTTGGTTTAATGGTAAAGAATGCGTAACACTCTCTTTAACAAAACAATCAACAGCGAATCCAATTGATTTAAGCTCCGGTGTTAAGAAAATAATGCCTGAAATAGAAGAATTATTACCGTCAGGAACAACTGTTGTTATAGCTATGGACGAAGCAAAAGATATAACTGCTTCTATGAATAACGTTTACAGAGCTATTTTTGAATCCTCTTTTTTAGTTATTTTAGTAGTTTTCTTATTTTTATGGTCATTTAGAGCAACATTAATTCCAATTATAACTATTCCTGTATCACTGCTGGGAACGTTTTCTTTATTATATACTTTTGATTGTTCAATAAATACTTTTACTATGTTAGCGATGGTATTAGCTGTTGGACTTGTCGTTGATGACGCAATAGTCGTTCTGGAAAATATTCACAGGCATATAGAACGTGGACTTTCTCGGATGAAAGCCGCAATAGTTGGTTCAAAAGAAATATTTTTTTCAATTATAGCCATGACATCAACCCTTGCGATCGCATATATACCGATTGGCTTAACTCCAGGAAAAGTAGGAAAATATTTCAAAGAATTTGCGCTAACTTTGGCCGGCGCAGTGATTATTTCGGGCTTTATAGCTATAACCCTTTCGCCAATGATGTGTTCGAAACTTCTCAAAACTGAACGTAGAAAAACAAACTCCAGATTCTGGCGAATTGCCTCTGTAATTCAAGAAAAAACGCTATATTTTATAGAAAAAAAATATTCTGATCTTCTAAATATATCTATGCTACATCGCAATATAATACTTGGAATAGGTGTTATAATTTCCATTGTCGGAATACTAGCCGCTCATTTTATACCTTCAGAAAGTTGGCCAGCGGAAGATGTCGGATACATATCCTTTGAAGGAAATGGTCCTGTCGGTGCTTCATATGAATTTATGAAAAAAAATGCTGAAGTTGTTGATGCTATAGCCTCGCAAACTCCTTTTATCCAAAATCGGTGGTTAAAAGCGGATACTAATAAAATTAGCGGCTGGGTTCAAGTAGTAGATTGGGAAGAACGAGATAAATCCACAAAAGAAATTGCGGCAATAATTGCTCCTGAATTACAAAAAGTTACAGGTGTACCTTGTTCAGCAAGTGCGGGAGTTAGTTCATCTGATAAAGAATCTATAGAGTTTGTTCTGCAAACTAACCAAAATTTGGAATATCTTGAACGCTTCGGACGCCGTTTTTTAAGTTCTTTACATAGTAATTATCAAGGTTTGCAACCTTCTATACAATCAAGCTTATTAACACCTCAACGAGAATATGTTATAGAAGTTGATCGCAATAAAGCAGCATCACTTGGTGTATCTATCGATGATGTTGTAAGTACCATTGCTTATTTTGTCAGAGGACAAAAAGCCGCAAATGTTCAAAGAGAAGCTAAACGTGACGAACTATTCATTCAAGTTGAAAAAAATCTGCGACAAACTCCTGAAGATCTCTCTCGAATGTTTGTAAGATCTAAATTACAAACAAATGACAATGAACCAAAAATGGTTTCAGTTTCAGATTTGATCACTATAAGAGAACGCCAGTCTCCTATGGGAGTTAATCATTATAACCAAATGATGTCTATTATGGCAGTCGCTGATATAGCAAGCGGATATACCGTAGGTACTGTTATAAACGATCTAAATGATATGAAGACTAAATTTCTTCCCGAAACAATACAACTTACGTTCTCTGGAGCAACTAAAAATTACTTAGAAGAAAGCAGGCAAATTGTTTTCGTATTTTTATTAGCTTTAATTTTCGTGTTTTTGGTATTAGCTGCTCAGTTTGAAAGTTTTATAGATCCATTTATAATAATGCTGACGGTTCCATTTTCACTAACCGGGGCTTTAATAACTTTATACATTGTTCCGGGAGGTACTTTAAATATTTATTCAAAAATTGGACTGGTTACTCTCATAGGATTAATAACAAAACATGGTATTTTAATCGTAGATTTTGCTAATGCTCTAAGAGATAAAGGAAAAGAAGCAATCGATGCTGTGAAAGAAGCAGCACACCTAAGACTTCGTCCAATTCTTATGACAACATTTGCTATGGTTATAGGATCCATACCTTTGGCAATGGCAAACGGCGCAGGAGCAGCCGCGCGCAGACAAATCGGATGGGCGATTGTTGGCGGAATGTCCTTTGGAACATTGTTTACGCTATTTATTGTTCCTATAATATACGTAATATTTGCCCGATTCAAAAGTAAGAAAAGCTATATTGAAGAATAAAAAACACATTAATCTATTATTTATAGTTATTTTTCATAGAGTGATTTAACTTAAACCAATTTAAAAGAAAAAACGATATAATCTGACTAATAAGAGATAATATTGAGGTAATTATCATTATGACATGATAAAAAATAACGTATTTTTCGATTTTTTCTTTTGTTAAATTTATTCTTATAGAAATTTATATACAAAAAAACCGTCCCATAAATAGAATCAATGGGACGGCATAAAATTAAAAATAAGAGAAAAGTTTTTCTGATTTTACTAAGCCTGGCAGCGTGCTACTCTCCCGCATTTCAAGAATGCAGTACCATTGCCGCAGAGGCCTTTCGCTTTCCAGTTCGGGATGGGATGGAGCGTGTAATTCCTCGCTATGGCCACCAAGCCAAGTAAAATCAGAAAAACCTGAAAAACAAACAACAAAAGGAGAAAACGTAAGTAAAGAAACTTACGACTGATTGTCGTGTGTATCAAGCCAATCGGGATATTAGTATCAGTTAGCTTCACACCTTACAGTGCTTCCACACCTGACCTATCAACGTGGTGGTCTCCCACGTCCCTGATAGCGAGAACTAGTTTTGAGGCGAGTTTCCTACTTAGATGCTTTCAGCAGTTATCTCTTCCGTGTTATGGCTACTCGGCAATGCAACTGGCGTCACAACCGATAAACCAGAGGTATGTCCAACACGGTCCTCTCGTACTAGTGTCAGAAC
>JAFUZX010000087.1 GCA_017476405.1 Alphaproteobacteria bacterium
CTCACAATTTCCTCCGGTTTCAGTTGCGATATCAACAATAACAGATCCTCTTTGCATACTTTCCACCATTTTTTTTGTTATTAGGATTGGAGCTGGTTTTCCGGGGATTTGCGCAGTTGTGATAACAATATCAGAAGAGGCTATAACCTCTGTTAATTTCTTAGCTTGACGTTTTTTATAATCTTCGCTCATTTCTTTTGCGTAACCATTGTCGCTATCTCCACTTTCTTCACTATCAACAGAGACAAATGTCGCTCCCAGACTTTCAACTTGCTCTTTTGCTGCCGAGCGAACATCAAAGGCAGATACGACCGCACCGATTCTTTTCGCTGTTGCTATTGCTTGCAATCCTGCTACACCGGCACCGAGAATTAGTACTCTTGCCGGTCGTATAGTTCCTGCCGCAGTCATCATTAGCGGTACAATTTTATTATAAAAAAAGATGGCATCAATAACAGCTCGATATCCAACAATATTAGCTTGTGATGAAAGAACGTCCATAGCTTGTGCTCTGGTAATTCTAGGAATACGTTCCAGAGCATATGCTTTTATTCCACGTTCTGTGAGCTTTTCAAGAGCTTTTTCATTTTTAAATGGAGATAGCAGAGCGATTAGCGAAGCTCCTTCTTTTATATCTATTTTATTTAAATCAGATGGCTTAACGCACACATAAATATCAGCATCTTTTATTGGACCTTTTTTTATTATGGCTCCGGCAGTTTTGTATTCTTCATCATCAAAACCGGCTTCAGTTCCAATATTTTTTGGAAGAACGACTTCGAGACCCAGTTGAATATATTTTTTCACAGTTTCCGGTGTTATTGCGATGCGTTTTTCTTTTGAATCAATAACAGAACTAATTTTCATTATCTTTATCCTTTATAATACAAAACTACAGACACAATTTACTTTTTTCTATACCGCTTTTTGTTCATTATAATTATCTGTAACGATTTCTATCATATATCGTCTTGAAAGCGGAAGATCATTTTCGTTTATACCATAAAAGTATGACTTTAAAAAATGCCCTGTTATATTTAATGCGCAAAAAATATCATATTTATTCGCCGGAGTATTTTCTGATAGCATAAATTGCGGTAATGGAAATAATTTTTCTCTGTAATTCCATCCGATATCTTTTGTTACAGCGCAACCTGTTTTTGGAGAAACATAACTGAGACCATTCTTAGCTCCAGTTACTGCGCATTTTGAAAGATCTAAACCGTATCCTATCGCTGATAACAATGACATTTCAAAAAAAACATAATTAATAATCCAATTATTTTTGGTAATAGAAAAAAGAAAATTAATAAGTGATGTAAATAATGATTCATGTGGAGCCGCAATTAATAATGCGTTTGAACACATTGTGCAAGCACTTTCTATTGCGAAAATTCTGGCCGAATCTGTTAATATCCTGCAAAATGGTGAAAATATATTTTCTTCTA
The DNA here is from genome assembly GCA_017476405.1 of Alphaproteobacteria bacterium. Classification (GTDB taxonomy): domain Bacteria; phylum Pseudomonadota; class Alphaproteobacteria; order UBA3830; family UBA3830; genus BNWE01. The sequence continues at coordinate 1,449 of JAFUZX010000087.1, forward strand.
TTTTTATTTGACCGAGATGTTCAGATGAACGACTTTTCCAATATATATCGCATATATCACCTATTTGCAGAGATGTTTTTGTGTTTTTAAAAAATGCTGGAATTTTTCCTAATGATTTATTAAATAAAGTTACAATGCGAGCGTTTTCAGAAAATGGTTTTACCGATAAGATTATACTAACTTCATGTAATCGCATTATTTCTCTTTTACTACTACATTTAAGAACAGATGTACATTGCGGTTAAGTAAATTTGATAATTCTTTTCGTGTTGCCTTGCCAATAGCTTTTATCTTTTCACCATTATGCCCTAAAAATATAATCTTATGCGCATTATTTTTTACGTATATATTTTGGACGATTTTTATACTGCCATCAGATTGTTGCTGATAATTTTCTGTTTCAACCGTGCATTTATAGGGTATTTCATGATGTAGTCTATGATAAATATGTTCTCTTGTAATTTCTGATGTATATTTTTCAAATGAAGAGTCAGTAATCTCATCTTCCGGATAAATCCATTCGCCATCTGGAATAATGTTTGCGCAATATTTTAGAAAATCGTCTGTTCCGCTTCCGTTTATGCTTGATATCATAAATATCTTTTCGAATTCTCTGATTTTGCTGAAAAAATCAGCGATTTTTAAAAGTTCCGGTTTATGAATTAGGTCTATTTTATTCATAACCAGTACTACTTTTTTTTCAGTTGAAATTTTTTTTAGTATATTAATACTTGTATCTAATTTTTTTTTGCTCACATCTATTACAAAGATTATATAATCAGTTTCTCGAGAAGCGTCCCATGTGATTTTAGATACTGATTCTGATACTTTTGAAGCGTTATACGGAAAACCGGGAGTATCA
>JAFUZX010000088.1 GCA_017476405.1 Alphaproteobacteria bacterium
GTCAAAATAGATCCGGAAGCTGTAAGAGCTTTGGCAGAACTTTTAAGAGAAACTGATTTAACAGAAATAGAGTATCAAGTTGATTCGCTAAGAATTAAGGTGTTGCGTTCTGTACCGCAAGCGGTCGTCCCTGTTTCGATTCCTCCGGTCGCTCAACCTCAACAATTTCCTCAATCATCCATTGAAAATAACGGTAATTTTGAGTCAAAAAGTGCTGGAGAGCAGCTTGAAAATCATCCCGGAGTTATTGAAGCTCAAATGGTCGGTACAGTGTATCTTTCACCGGGACCGGAAGCTGCTCCATTTATTTCTTTGGGAGATACAGTTACGCAAGGACAAACATTGTTCATAATTGAAGCTATGAAGGTTATGAATATGATAAAAGCGCCACGTTCGGGAACCGTAAAGCATATTTTTGTAAAAGATGCTCAGCCTGTTGAATACGGTGATCCGATCGTCATTGTGGATTGATATAAATGATAAAAAAAATATTAATAGCTAACAGAGGCGAAATTGCTCTTCGTATTTTAAGAGCTTGTAAAGATTTGGGCATAAGTACGGTTGCGGTACATTCGACAGCTGATGCTGACGCAATGTATGTCAGACTTGCGGATGAAAGTGTTTGCGTGGGCCCTCCCCCACCTCGTGAAAGTTATTTAAATATTCCTTCAATTATTTCAGCGGCTTGTATTACTGGAGCGGACGCAATTCACCCGGGATTCGGTTTTCTTAGTGAAAATGCTACATTTGCTCATATGGTAGAGGAACATGGTCTTACTTTTATAGGTCCTAAAGCTGAACATATTGCGATGATGGGCGATAAAATAATGGCGAAAAAAACAATTGCTCGTCTTGGATTACCTACAGTTCCGGGATCTGAAGGTGCTGTAACAAAAATTGATAAAGCTATATACCTTGCGGATGAAATAGGATATCCAGTTTTAATAAAAGCAGCCGGTGGTGGCGGAGGTCGTGGTATGAAAGTCGCTCATACAAAAGAAGACTTCGTACAAGCGTATGAGACCGCACGTAGAGAAGCCGGAATATCATTTGGAAATGATAGAGTTTACTTGGAAAAATACCTCGCTAATCCACGTCATATAGAATTTCAAGTAATTGTGGATAAATATGGTAATGCGGCTCATCTCGGGGAAAGAGATTGCTCATTACAACGCAGGAATCAAAAAGTATGGGAAGAAGCTCCAAGTACAGTGCTTACTCCTGAATTTAGAGAAAAATTTGGTCGAAAAATCGCAAAATCCATGTCCGAATTAGGATATTTAGGTGTTGGAACGCTTGAGTTTCTATACGAAAACGGTCAATTATTCTTTATAGAAATGAATACCAGAATTCAAGTTGAACATCCTATTACTGAGATGATCAGTGGAGTTGATTTAATTCGTGAACAGATTCTTATCGCTTCAGGAGAAAAACTATCATTTAAGCAAGAAGATATTACTTTCAGAGGGCATGCTATAGAATGTCGTATTAATGCTGAAAATTCAGATACATTCATGCCGTCTGCCGGAAAAATTACCAATTACCATTGTCCGGGAGGGCCAGGCGTTCGTGTCGATAGCGCCATTTTCGATGGTTGCAAAATTCCCCCTTACTACGATAGCTTAATCGCAAAACTAATCATATACGCTCGTAATCGTGAACAATGTTTGGAACGTTTGAGGCGTGCGTTAAATGAGTATGTTATAGAAGGTGTCGATACTTTAATTCCTCTTCATTTACGTCTCGCAAATAATAAAGATGTAATTAACGCAAATTTTGATATTCACTTCTTAGAAAGAATATCTGAAACAAAATAGCGAATAATATTTACAAAATTTTAGATAAATGTTATATAAAAAGTGTGATTTAGTTTTTATAGAAGGTTCGTTATGAGAAATTTTGCGTTTTGTTTCCTATTTTCTTTTGGTTTTTCGATGGCTCAATTACCTGATTTTCCGAAAGATAAGGACAAACAACAAAATATTGAGTTCGTTAAAAATCAAGAAAATTCATCATCAACCGCTGAAAATATAAAAAATTCACAAGAAGATGAAATTGCGGAGACAATAGAAACTTTTGAACTTCTGCTTTCAACCTTAACTTCTCAAAATGTCGGATTGGGGCGAAAAGAATATGAGGATATTTTCCACAACGTTTTCGAGAATTTTAAAGAAGAAGTAAAAACGCCTGAGTTTAAAGAAGCTATCTCAAAATCAAAATCCGGGAAAAAATAATTAATAATCAAAAGATAAGAAATAAAAATTTTTCTATAATATTAATAATAATTCTTTAGTTTTTTATTTGGCATAAAAAAATAAAAAAGTATTTGACATTTACAAATTAATCACTATATTTACGTTAGTTAGTATTTTTAATCATAGATAAACAAGGAGAAAAATTATGAAAAATAAATACTTATTATGGTCTTTAGTTATCAACACAGCTATGTCAACTCTAAGTGTGCAAGCGCAGTTTTCTGGGAACGCATTTGGGAGCAGTAATATGCCGACAGGACAATCAGTTAATAACAATATGACAACAAGTTCATTCATGCAGTCTGGAGGAATGGCACCATTTACGCAGACACAGTCATTTCCGAATACGTGGGGTCAAAATAACAATCAGCCGCTACCTTTTACTCCGTCATTTTCGACTTCAAGCAATCCATTTCCATCAATAGGAACACCTGGATTTGTTAGCGGACCAACAACGGCACCATCACTTTCGACTACCCAATCTCTATATAATTCAACGTATAATGCAGCTCCAGGAATGGGAGGAATGGGGTATGCGTCTTCAAATAACTCTAGCCTCAATACCTCAACGTATAATGCAGTTCCAGGAATGGGAGGAATGGGGTATGCGTCTTCAAATAACTCTAGCCTCAATACCTCAATGTATATGTCGCAATATGGTGAAAAAGAAGTAAGATTAACATACAAAGAGAATCAGGAACTATTAAGTAAAAATTATAATCAA
>JAFUZX010000007.1 GCA_017476405.1 Alphaproteobacteria bacterium
AAATAGTCGAAGGCCGTTTAAGGAAATTTTACGAAGATGCGGTTTTACTTGAGCAAGTTTTCGTTATTGACGGAACCAGTAGAGTAAAAGAAGTGGTTGAAAATCTGTCAAAAGAACTCGGAACTCCGGTGAAAGTTAAAGGATTCCGTAAATTTGTTCTTGGTGAAGGTATTGAAAAGCAAGTGGTAGATTTTGCCGCTGAAGTTGCCGCTCAATTATCTTAGTAAGATTTAGTAGCTTTGTTATTCTGATTATATTTTAAGGTTTTTGATAGTTAACTGTTATGAGTGGTACGAAAAAATATAAGAGAGTTTTGTTAAAACTTTCAGGCGAATTCCTTATGGGTGATCAGAATTACGGTGTAGATGTAAAAGCCGTAGACCGTGTTGCGGGAGAAGTCGCATCTGCTTATCGAAAAGGTTATGAAATTTGTATGGTTATAGGCGGTGGGAATATATTTCGCGGAATTTCTGCCGCTGCCTATGGTATGCATCGAGCTGCCGCTGATAGTGTTGGTATGCTTGCTACAGTTATGAATGCTGTGACTTTTCAAGCTTCTCTCGAAAAATTAGATGTTCCGACTAGGGTACTTTCCGCTATTACGATGCCGAATGTTTGCGAGCCGTATATTCGTCGTAAAGCTCTCAGACATCTTGAAAAGCGACGTGTAATAATTTGTGCTGCGGGGTCAGGTAATCCATATTTTACAACAGATACAGCTGCGGCTTTACGAGCGCTTGAACTTGGATGTAATGTGTTGATAAAAGCGACAAAAGTCGCCGGAGTATTTACTACAGATCCTGAAAAACATTCTGATGCGAAATTTATTGAAAAAATTTCATATAAAGATGTTCTTGATAAAGATATAAAAGTAATGGATCAAACCGCTATTACTTTGGCAAAAGAAAATAATATGCCTATAATCGTTTTTTCAATAAAAGAACATGGAAATTTTGAAAAAGTCTTGTCAGGTGAAGGTTGTTGTTCCATTATATCTTAATAAGGAGACATGAATATGCTGTTAGATGATTTAAGAAAAAGAATGTTAACGAGTTTCGATAGTTTGTTAAAAGATTTCAGTGGGCTTAGAACCGGAAGAGCCTCGGTAACTATTCTAGATAATATTATGGTTGAAGCTTATGGAAATATGGTTCCTATACAGCAGGTTGGTACAGTCAGTGTCCCTGAGGCCAGATTACTTACCGTACAAGTATGGGATTCATCATTGTTAAAAGCAACTGAGCTTGCGATCAGAAACGCACCTATTGGACTTAGTCCTATGGTTGATGGTTCTTTAATTCGTATAGCTATACCTGATCTTAGCGAAGAGCGTAGGAAGGAAATTTGTAAACTTGCCGGAAAATATGCTGAGCAAACAAAAGTCGCAATAAGAAATATTCGCAGAGATGGTATGGATCATATAAAACGTCAAGAAAAAGCGAAAGAAATTACGGAAGACGTTCATAAAAAGATAGCGGATGATATTCAAAAGCTTACAGATGAATTCGTCGAAAAAATAGATAATGCTCTTGCGTCAAAAGAAAAAGACATTATGAAAGTTTAAGAATTAATGACCGTATTGTTGCCTGAACATCTGGCATTTATTCTTGATGGAAATCGAAGGTGGGCAAAAGAGAATAATTTGCCTTCATTGATTGGGCATAAAAAAGGATATGAACGGGCAAAATCTCTTGTAGATTTCTTTATCAACAGAAATATTAAATATGTAACTTATTTCTTGTTTTCTTCAGAGAATTGGAATAGATCTACGGACGAAGTTTCTTATTTAATGGATTTATTTCGTAATTTTTTTAAAGATTCGATAAGTTATTTTCAAGAAAAAAATATTCGATTAATTGCGATCGGTAATTTAGAAAAGTTGCCGAATGATCTTTACAAGAAAGTGAAAGAAATAGAAGAAGCAACAAAAGAACATAATGGCTTGACGCTTATTGCCGCAATAAGTTATTCTGGAAGAGATGATATAGTAAGAGCCACGAAGAAAATTGCGAAAAAAATTCAAAATAAAGAAATGGCTCTTGAAGATATAAATGAGGATTCGTTCGCCTTGAATTTAGATACTAAAGGGATCCCTTATCCTGATATTTTGATAAGAACTAGTGAGCGACGTATTAGTAATTTTCTTTTATGGCAGTGTGCTTATTCGGAGCTGTTTTTTGTAGATAAATACTGGCCTGATTTTTCTGAAAATGATCTTGATAGAATTCTTGATGAATTTTTAAATAGGAATAGACGGTATGGTAGGTGAGGGAATTATAGTTAAAATGAAAGAGAAAAAACGCAGAATATCAGAGCAAAAAGAACTGATTACTCGTATACTCTCATCGTTTTTATTTGTTCCGGCGATTATATTACTTTATTTTGCTTCTTTTGAAGTTCTTGCTGCTTTTAGTGTCATTGCCTTAGCAGTTATGGCATATGAAATATTTTCTTTGGATATAAAAGGACATAATAAACTGAGAATCGCAATGTTTGCGTTTTGCGCATTTGGTATTTTCAGTTTTATGTATTGCAGAAATATTTACGGTATTTCATGGTGTATTTTTCTGGTTTGTATGGCAAGTTTTTCAGATATTGGCGCATATTGCATGGGAAAAGCCTTAAAAGGACCGAAGTTATGTCCTAAAATCAGTCCAAATAAAACATGGGCGGGATTTTGGGGAGGAGTTTTCCTCGCAAATGTAGCTTGCTATTGTTTAAGTCCTTTCTTTATGCAGATGTCCTCTGATCAAATCGCTTTTTTACCTCGATATGCGGATAATTTTTTTATTGTACAGTGCGTGATTTTGTCCGCTGTTCTTGGGGATTTATTAGAATCGTGGTTTAAAAGAAAAATCGGAGTAAAAGATATGGGAAATTGGTTCCCAGGACATGGCGGGGTATTAGATCGCTTAGATAGTTTGGTAGGAGTTTCTGTATTTCTGTATATGATACATTTCTTTATCTAGGGTTTGTTTATGACATTTTTTTATTATTTGATTTCATTTTTGATAATCATAAATGTAATAGTTATCGTACATGAGTTTGGACATTATTTAGCTGCCAGAAAAATAGGAGTAAAGGTTCTGACTTTTTCTGTCGGAATGGGACCTGAAATATGGGGATTTAATGATACAAGCGGATCTCGTTGGTGCTTGTCATGGATTCCTTTC
>JAFUZX010000089.1 GCA_017476405.1 Alphaproteobacteria bacterium
AATCAAAGAAGGACATATTATATTGTCTCTCATCGGACTTTACAGAATCACGCAACAAAAAATTTCATTGGAGGATTTGGTCATATGAATCTATCTGACTTAGAAACTCCGCAAATTATTGAAGAACTCAGCTTGAATGAAATTCTCGAGCAGATGCGAAACAAGCTTATAGAAATTGAACCGGAATTTACCGCTTATCTCGAAAGCGATCCTTTAATAAAACTCATGGAAGTTGCTGCGTATCGAGAATTACTTTTGCGCCAAAGAATTAATCAAGCGGCCAAAGCAAATTTACTGGCTTTTGCTACAGGAAGTGACTTAGATAACCTTGCAGCATTTTACGGAATTACTCGATTAGAAAACGAAACTGATGATGAACTCAGAACTCGAACACAAGCGAAAATCGTTGGATGGTCTAGCGCAGGAAGTCGAGAGGCTTATAAATTTCATGCTTTGAATTCCGATCCGAGAGTAAAGGAAGCCAACGCAGATTCATAGACGGATATCGATCATCAAACTTCATTCTTTTCCTCTAACATGGCTTTTAAATAGAGACGAGCAAATAATCTAAGAAATATCTCCACCATATACATCAGCTGCCTTTCTGTCATCAATGATATTTAATTTAGTATTCGGAAATCTCATTTTATATATCGCTGCTGTAAAATTTGAATAAGACAAATCAAGATATTTCAGTGACTTTAGCAAAGATAAATCTGATACATCTTTCTGGCCTAATGTGGTACCAGCGAGAGAAAGAAACTGTAATTGATCATTAGATCTCAATGATGATAAATTTAAGCTGTCTAGTTTGCCTGACAAAGGTAAACATTCAGACAAATCCAAGAACTTCACACATGGTGGTACCAAAGACAAATCTGAACTACCAAGAAAACACTTTCTTAAGATCAAGTATTCCAAGCAATTAAAATCACTCAACTTTCTGAACACTGAACTCGTCATACCGTATCTGATATCGAGATACCTTATGGATTTCGAAACTCCGTTGGCTATAAGTTCCGATAATACCCCTTCAACATTATCCCAAATCTTAAGCCCCCAACCATTCCCAATATCAGCACCACCGATATCTTTTACGATGCGTTCATATCTACAAGGTACGTCATAAGAGACAACTTTCAGGTCTCTAGAACATTTTACAGCAACAGCATTAGCCAATTCAACTTGATCCATCGCGCAAACACAACTGCCATAAAACAATAACGCAACACCAATCTTCCTCAGCATTCATATACTCCAACTAACCGAAAATTAGTATACATCATTTTTTTTGTATAACAAATACAAATTGTGGTTTTGATGATTTTTTTATCCACAGTGAAGAATTTTCACCTGGATCAATTTTTTTAACGAACACATCTGCAGACAATCCTTTTGTTTCTAGAATATTCTTGATATATTCGACCATTACTCGCAATGCTTGTTCTCGTAAAGACATATTGCATTCTGGTTCTTCTTCTCCAATTTCACGTAAAGCAATACTAGTATCTGAGGCGCAGCTTTTCAAATCGATGGTAAATGGAGCTCTTAATTCAGGGGCAGGGATTACGCCATCTGCTTCACCGTGTCGTATTGTAGCAGGCGGAGTCCCTAGTACGATTCGTCCTCCTTCTTTTAACAAAGGCAAGCAATTAGAAAAAACCTTTCCGTCATCACGGAATGTAACATGAATAGGCAATCGCTCTAAGATAATAGTATCTATCTTTTCAAGAAAAGCCTCACTTATATCTTGCTTTTCATCTATTTCAAGAATATCTGCGACATAATCAGGGATCGACATAGGCCAAGTTATACCACTCGACACCATCTCTTTATTTAAATCTATTGTATAAAATGGATAGTTGTCCTTATTTTCAAAGGCATCTACTCCAAGGTACGAATATCCAGAACCTACCAATAACACTTTTTCTCCTTTCAACTCCATATATTTACTTGGAGGACGTAATGGCCAAATGATTCCTTTATTCGCTGACAATATGCGCCAACTTATTAGTAATGCATCTTTGGTCATTTTTTCAGGATTTTGAGAATCGCCTATATCGTAAACTCTTCCTCCATATTGCATAGCATTAATCCCCAAAAAAACATTTGAGCATACTATTGCTATAGCTGCCATACATATCCTTAGAAACATAAAAACTCCTTATTCTCTTGCAATTACATTCTAATATCCAAATTTAAATAAAAGGTTAAAATTTATAGCTATCTTCTTATGTTCTAAAAAATATTTTCTATTTTATCTGTAGACACAAAAAAAATACTTACCGATAATTTTAGATTGTTTTTAACAAGTTGATGTCTTCAAGCAACAGAATTAAACGATTTACAGGAATACGCAAATCACGCAATCAAAGAAATGGGCGATGCGCTTTTCAAAAGCGGTGATGTTATCAGCGGATGCACTTGCGTAATCGACTCAGACACAGGCGCAGTTACAGTTGAGGCAGGCAAGATTTATCTCAATGGCTTGGTTCGCGATGTTCATGAAGGAAATTTAGAAATTCCGACTAATGTTTCGGTGAAAATCGGCGTTTATTTCAAAGAAAGAACGATAACGGAGCTTGAAGATCCGGAATTGCGAGATCCTGCAGTCGGAACAACAAACTATCAAAACCCCGGAGCAGCGAGACTTCAATATACAACGATTTGGGGCTATCAATTAGCGGAAACTTCGGAAAACGATTCCGAATTAGGAGAATTTTATACAATATATAATGTTGAGAACGGAGTTTTAGTTCAAAAAGCTCTTGCACCTCAACTTGATTCTGTCAGTTCTGCATTGGCTCGTTATGATGACGAAAGCAACGGAAGTTATGTCGTGAAAGGCATGAATGTTACTTGTCTTTCAGCAGATTCAGAGGAACAAATTTTCTCAATAAATGAAGGAAAAGCTCATGTAAATGGTTACGAAGTCGGTTTAGATCACTCGCTCAGATCAGTTTTTTCGAACGAATACGACATTCAAACAGTAGATTCCGATCCTTACATTTTTGAACCTGACGCGCTTGGGAACATGACGATTCATCTGAATTACACACCTCTTGCTGAGGTTAGAACTGTTGATATCACAGCCGAAAAGAAAGTAAATCTCACTCACGGAAGTTATTCAGGCGCACTTGATCCGATTCCTTCGACTGCTGTTCTTGAAATTATTCAAATCAAGCAAGGAAACACAATTTACGTTAAAGGAACAGATTACAAACTCACTGCAGGACAAGTCGATTGGTCGCTTTCAGGCTCTGAACCTTCGCCGGGAAGTTCATACGAGATAATTTATCGTCATCGGACTCAAGTAACTCCGACAAATATTACTGACACAAGCTTTGATATTTCAGGGGCTGTAGATGGAACGATGGTTTTGGTGACTTATTCTTGGAAAATGCCTCGCTACGATATAATTACAATTGATGCAGAGGGTATTGTTCGCAGAATTAAAGGTTTTGCACATCCTTGGACGCCTGTCATTCCGAAAGCTCCGAACGGTCAGTTGATTCTTGCACAGGTTTATCAAAACTGGACAGCAAACACGAAGCCGAAAGTCACAAATA
>JAFUZX010000090.1 GCA_017476405.1 Alphaproteobacteria bacterium
AATTACATAATGAGGAGCTGAAAGGCGAGCTTTTGAGAGGGCGAGTAAAAGAAAGCGAAAGCAAATATATTCCGAGGAAAGAAGCAATAGCTGTATTTGAAGAGCGAGCGAACACTGTTCGCAATGCTGTGCTTAAAATTCTTGACAGGGTAGCTGATACAATAGCCTCAATGACGGATATAAGAGCAATCAATCAACTTCTAAGGGATGAAATAAGGGCGACTTTATTCCGAATAAGCGAAGGAGCAAAAGAGTAATCAACAAAATTAATATTCCCAATGCTATTAGGACCGATTTAATGAGTTTTTTCTTTTAGCAAGTACTCAATATCTATATAATAATCTGCGGTTGGTCTGAAAAAATCTTTTTTAATCCGAGGTAGTTTTTACTTTGTAGCATCGACATTTAAGGGGTACTTTTAGGGGTATTTTTTGAAAACTTAAAATTAAAAATACTGAAATATCAGAACTGTTAAACGATGAATAGGAGTACGTTGGGGACGCCAAGTTTGTGTCTATACTAATCCAATTAAATTTGTTTTAGTCTATATACCATTTAGGATTTCCGTGTATAATAGTAACAGTTAGTCTGAAAAAAGCTTTAAACAACTTTCCAAAGCTGCATATAAAAAGGAGTACTATTCTAAAATAGCTAATAATGGTAAACAGAAATGCTGACAGAATTGAAATATAAGAATTTTGAAGCAAAAGAAAAGAATTACAAAAAATATTCGATGGCAGAGGTATGTTTTTGCCGATTAAATCGGATGGAAGCAAATATTGGCCATTACGCCAGAAAAGAAAAACTGTTAGCGTTGGGAGTATATAGTCTTTCTCTTATGAAAAGCGGGATAGATATGTTAGAATAAACCATTATGAATGCGTATAGTTTAGATTTAAGAAAATTGGTGGTGGCGTTTGTGGAAGAAGGCCATACACAAGCGGAGGAGGCAAGACAATTCAAATTGTATCCGGGAACGATAAGTAGATGGATAAAGTTAAAAAGAACAACTGGAAGTTTAAAGGCCGTAGCAGTGCCGAGAAGCCCGCATAAGCTTCCGTTAGATGCCTTAGAAAAATACGAAAAAGAACATCCAGATGCGTTTTTAAGAGAAATTGGTTCGCATTTTAGTTGTGGTAAAGACGCTGTAGCGAGAGCTTTAAAAAAGCTGGGGTTTACTCGGAAAAAAACAAAAAAATTTACAGGGAAAGGAATGAATCGCAAAGGAAAATATTTATTGATAAAATAAATGGAACACCTGAAGATCAGCTTGTTTTTCTGGATGAATCCGAAATAGGCACATTTTTATATAAAGAATATGGCAGAGCGAAAAGAGGGGAAAAAATTATAGATGAAGTAGTAGGAAAGAAATTAAAAAAAACAATCCATAGTTGCAACCTGGTGCTGGAAAACTGTTTTAGCGCCGTTTGGATATTCAGGAACTTGTGATGCGAACTTATTTAATTTTTGGTTAAAAAAAATGCTAATTCCATGTTTGAAACCGGGGCAAACCATCATAATAGATAACGCCTCGATCCATAAGATAAACACAACTCGAAGTTTAATTGAGAAGGCTAATTGCAAGCTACTTTTCCTTCCTCGGACTCTCCAGATTTGACTCCTATAGAAAATCTTTGAGCGAATACAAAAAGAAAATTGGCCTCTATTCCACTAAATTCTTCTTCCATTTAAGATGCTTTAACTAACTGCTTTTCATAGGAGAAAGGGTATAATTGATGCAACGCTGATTCAAAGACCATCGAAAAATCAACGAAAATACTATTCGGGTAAGAAAAAACGCCATACGATGAAGTTTGAAATTTAAACTGATATCCGAAAATCATCGGTATTTCAAGGAGTTATAACAGAAAAACTCATGATTTAAAAAAATCGGAAAATGTCAGATTATGTGTCGCATGATGCCCCTGTGCTTGCCGATTCAGAGTGTCAAGGACCGCAAAAACTTCTTACGAAACCCCTTCTGCATCACAAACGACGACGAAAAGTTCCTCTCACTCCAGAGCAAAAAGTTCATAACACATTACTTTCTTTCAAACGAGTTTTCGTCGAGCACGTCTTCGCTCAACTCAAATCATTTCGTACAATTCCATCGCAAAATTCACTTTCGCAAGAGGACTGATGAAGTCTACACAAATGCTGACGCAAGATAGGCGAGAAACGGAAAAAATGTTTCGTTTGATGTGTTTCAGCACGTTTATGCAGAACAGAGATGATTATGTCAAAAATTTCTTTTTTATATACGCAAATGGATGGCGGAATGTTTCACCCACATATGATCTGTTTTTTTGAAGGGATTATGAGAGAACATTCAACTACAATTGTGGAAGAATACGGAAATCCGATACAACGGCACACGCTACTCATTTTTATTCTGTAAATATAAATATCAAAAAAATTTACAAAAGGCAGAAATTTTTTCTATTTTTTTGCAGGTTCCCATTTGCAGCGGACAGGAGAGACGATGATTCCGTCTTTTTTCATTTCAGCAAATGCTTTATCCACGACTTTTCTGTCAAGGCCGGTTAATTCCGCAACTTTTCCCGCACTTACCGGTTCACCTGCTTTTTTCATTGCTTCTAAGATTGTTTCTTTTTCGCTCATAATAATTCTCCTTTACTATATTATATTAAAGATATGATACAATTTTCAATCAATTCGAAAGAATCAGTCTGTTCAAATCTTGCGACAACGTTACCTTTGCGATCAATGATAAATTTTGTGAAATTCCACTTGATATCAGGTTTTTTATCCCAATTTTCGTCAGTTTTTTTCAGCATGTCTTCAAGTATCGGTTTTAATTTATGTTCACCGAACCCCTTGAAACCTTTTTGAGATTTCAAAAACGTATACAGAGGCAATTCATCGGCACCGTTCACATCGGATTTCCTCATTTGCGAAAACTTTGTATTATAATGGAGTTGGCAGAATTCGTGAATCTCATCATCCGTCCCTGGAGCTTGCTGACCAAACTGATTACAAGGAATGTCTAGAATTTCTAAACCTTTTTCATGATATTTTTCGTAAAGCGATTCAATCGATTCATATTGCGGCGTGAATCCGCAGCCTGTCGCTGTGTTAACAATCATAATTACTTTATCTTTGAAATCAGCTAAAGAAATTTCATTCCCTTTTGAATCGAAAACCGAATATTCGTATATGTTCATCATAAACTCCTTTCACAATAAAACATCTTTATACTGCTTTATAGTCGCATCGGCGGTCATCCTCAGGAAAAGAGTATCCGTTCCGATCGCCAAGAAACTCGCCCCCAAATTGCGATAATGTTTCGCTTGTTCAGGTGTTACAGCAATTGTTCCTACAATGACTCCTAATTCTTTGAGGCGTTTTATCGCATTCTCCATCATTTCAACAACTTGCGGATGAAAAATATTAGTACCGTGTCCCAAATCAACAGCTAAATCGACAGGGCCGAGAAAAATTCCGCCGATTCCTTTTGTTTGAACAATCTCATCTAAGTTATCGAATCCTTTTTTGCTCTCCAATTGTATCAGCAAAACCGTTTCGTCCGCTATACGTTCCTGATAATTTTCGATTTTTCCGAAGCGTGCTGCTCTTACGGCTCCCGCCCCCATGCCTCGATTTCCAAACGGTGGATAAGATGACCAATACACAATTTTTTCAGCTTCTTCTTTGCTTTCAACTTTCGGAAAAATTAAATTTTGGATTCCCGAATCCATCAGCTGCTTAATAATTCCCGTTCCTGGCTCACCGATACGAACAACCGGAGTCATTTCATAAGGAGAGATAGTACGGGCGACTTGCAAAATCGTTTGAACAGTATGAGGACCATGCTCACCATCGATAAAAAGCCAATCATAATCTGTTGTCGCAAAAACTTCCGCCACATCAGGAGAAGTTGTTTCCATCCCGACTCCGAGAGGACATTCACCTTTTTCAATTTTTTCTTTAAAATGATTTTTTAAAAAATCGCCTTTGATTGCCATACTATTTTCCTCGATTTTATATTTGCTTCGTCAGCCAGTTTTGCAGACCGATTTTTTCGATCAACTCGAGCTGCAGCTCCGCCCAATACATGTCTTCTTCTTCGTCTTTGTAATAATCTTTCAGCATATCATAAGTTGAAACATCACATTTTGCTGCTTCCATAATTTTTGCAAGCCAAGGAAGTCCTTCTTTTGAAATTTTCAAATCGTATTTGAGCCATTCAACAACATCTCCATAAACAGGAGTTTCTGGTTTCGCCTCGTTCTTAACCTCGGCTCCCAAATCCAGCAAACGATCAATACAAAGATTTACATATTTCTGCTCTTCTTCCGTATGCTCAGCATATTTTGCGGCCAATTTTGAAAATCCCTGACTCGCAAAAATTCTAGATTGAATCGCATGCCCTGTCGCCTGTTGCGAAAGTCCTGTCACAATCGCCTGCAATCCCGCAATAACTTCATTATTTTCTGACATATTCTAACTCATTACTGATTACTCTTTACAAGTATCGCAAGCCGTTTTTTCTTTGAAAACTTCTTTAGGCTTTTTGCATTTCGGACATTTCTCAGGTGGAGTATCACCTGTGTGAACATATCCGCAAACACTGCAAACCCATTGTTTCTCTGATTTTTCGCTCATAATTCTAACTCCCAAAAAAATACAAAAACTAAATCTAACAATTAATTATTAGTACATTTGTACGAAACGATCAAGAGAAAAAATTTCGCATTATTTTTAATGATGAAACAGCTTCATTGTCATTTTCATCCATAACGTACTGCATTGCGACTCCCAAATAAGCTCCGACAATTAATTTCGCTATCTGCTCATAACAGTTTGAATTCAAAGGAATATTTTTCAGTGGAATCTGTTTTAAAATTTCGCACAACAATGCAATTGTATTATTAAAAATCAGTTTAAATACTTTTTGTACTTCTTTATTCCACGTAGCAAGGCTGTAAAAATCCAGCAGCAATCTGTAAAGAGCTGTATTTTCGACTATTAATTTTTCTATCCAATCAAAGAAAAACAGTATTTTTTCATGAGAAGATTCTATCGTTTCTAATTTTTGTTTCAATTCATCTAAATATTCACAACTGGCTTTTTTTATAACTTCAACAAGCAGATTTTCTTTTGTCTTGTAATAATATGTAATCTGACTCACAGCAATATCTGATTTTTTGGCGATATCTCTCATCGAAACATTTGCATATCCCTTTTTGGATAAAAGTTCAAACGTTGTCGATAATATTTTTTGTGATACATCATTTTCTGTATACGACATTTTTAAAAATCTCAATTTCGCAATTTAAAAACTTCACGGGATTGACCGCATATAGGACATTCTTTCGGAGGTTCATCGCCACAGTGTTCATATCCGCAAATACTGCAAATCCATTTTTTACCTTGGTGATTTTCTTTAACTACTTCTAAATTTTGCGTATCAATTCTCGAAATGTTTTCATCCGAAAGTCGCATGATTTTTCTCGATTCCAGATTTTGATACCCTTGAGGTGTATGCGTCGATAAATAAATTGTCGGATTTTTCTTTACAAATTCTCGAACTCGATTAAGCGTATCACGAGCTTGATCCAAATTTTCAAAAACCACAGACTGATGATTTTCATGCAAAGCTTCGTCGGTATAAGTGACATCACCGTGAATTAAATAATAGAGACCATCGGATTCAACAATGACAATACTGTTTCCTAATGTATGTCCTGGAGCAAAAATATAGTAAATTCCATCCGCAATTTTTTGAGATTTTTCGAAATTATGATATGCGCCATCGGTAAAATCTACTCTTACGACATTTTCGCCCTGCAATTTCATTGCGTCAGCTTCAATTCTTGAGATGTAAATTTTGGCGTTCGGAAAACTGCGCAACTCACCTGTGTGATCCGGATGTTTATGAGTCACTAAAATTTTAGTTACCTGTTCAGGACTATATCCGAGTTCTTTCAGTGCGGATATATAACTTTGAATCGGTTTTCCGACATAAATAAGGGCTCCTTCACGTGGTGATATATCAGGAGTCTCCGCAGGCAAGCCGGTATCGACCAAAATTACTTCCGAACCTGTATCAATTAAATAATTTTGCAAGCAAGATGGCATTTTTTCATCAGGCGATATCGCTCCTTTTTCTAAACCTCCGCCAAACGCAAATGACTTCATCATAAAACCGTTTTCCGTAAATTTTACTGCTTTTATTTTCATATCATTTCCTCTAGATATATGTAATACTGACATTGATATCACGAATTTTTTCCGACGCAAATACAGAATTTTGTTTGCGCTATTTTTATATTAACCTGAACTCAGTAACTTCTATTTATATGTACTTTTATTTTATGCAATGCAAAAGTTCACATAAAATAATTATCATACCGAATAGCAGACATACATTATATTTACCACTATTTGTATTTACATACTGACTAGTTAATAAATAATATGGAATAAATATGACAAACATAGTAGCAATCATTCCTCCAAATGAAAGTACATTTATAAAAGCATTTGGTACAATTATTCCAAATAAAATCGGTACAACGCATATAATTGCCGATGATAACTTTTTTGATCCTTTCATTATTTCTTGCACAGATTTCAGCAAACCTAATCCTATACCAATAGCTGATGTTACTATTGCCAATACACTTAATACTTTAAACAAAATTTCCATATGTATTTCTGATGAAGAATTACACAAAAAAGTAATTAGCTCCCCTACTGAGACCTGATGATTTTGCAATTTATTAAAAAATACTATATCTCGTGTTAAAACATTTTCAAATACACTGTAAATATATACTATGTAAAATATCGTTGGAATGATTATCCCAACAATAAATGCGCATTTAATCATTTTTTTATCACCGTGAAGATAATCATATACATATGGACATATATTTTGCACTCCGAATGATGTAAATATTATAGGTAAAAAAACAACAATTTCAGATAGTTGTACTGTTGATGTCGATAATAGTAATCTAGTATCAATCCCTGTTGATTCGACATAGATATTTACTATTGAAATAATAATTATCAATAATAGTATTGTCACAAGTACTGAATTTATTCTTTGAAAATATGAAAATCTTATATTTAAAACAATAAATAAAAACAATCCACACAAAATCACTAAAAAATCATTATTTATATTAAAAAATGCTCCTAAAGAATCAGCAATAGCAGAAACATATACAGTTAATAAAGCAAAAGATAAAATATAAAAACTCAAGAGTGATAAAATTCGTGTCACTCTATTATTACTAAGTTCAACTATAGAAGCAGATTTTCCATTTTTTTTATTTAAATCGATTGCCATCATAGAACTTTGATAAGCTATAAAAGCGGAAAAAACGATAATAAATATTAAAAAAAGCATTCCCAGATTTACAGCAACCAGCGGAAGAGCAATTAATCCTGCCCCGATTGCCGTTCCGGATATCAAAAAAACAGCATTGAATAATTTTCCTATATTTTTCATAATAATCATCCTTAATAAATCAATTTTGTCAGAAAAAATAACGTACTAAAACGACACTGAAAAAATTTCAGTAACTTTTAATAAATAATAATAAATAAAAAAAGAATATACGGCGATTAACGCCACCAAATGTGGGAAGAATACAGAAATGCAATAGTGTTATAAGTATAATTATATGACATTTATCTCAGTTAACATATCAATACTTTTATAGGGTACAACAAAATGTAAAATTAAGCAAGAGTTCAAGTTACTATATAACAAGACCTAATGTTCAATAAATATTTTTTTCTTATTATACAAGATTTATAAAAAATATTGAAAAGTAGATAATTTTCCTGTATATAAATACAATAAATTTAGAGGTAAATATGAACAAAAAGAAAATAGTCGTACTATTATTATTCTGTCATATAATTATAGGATCAAACTTTCCACCGTTAATGGCTTCACCTATAGCAGTATTCGTAAGATCAATCCCCAATATGCTAACTGATAACTTAAATATCAATAAAATAATTAATTATCAAAAAATTCAAAAACAACAAATTACGTCAAATAAAACCATCTCTCGATATGTGCATTTGGCAGGAAAACTATGCCCTAAGACAGGAATACGATACAACATTAAAGGATATCCGATATTTGAGAAAGTTTCCGTATGTAACCTGCAACTACCAAAAAATATTGCGACAGAAAAAGACAGAAATTTACATTTCAGAGTGGCGACAAGAATATTAAGAAAAGGAATAGAGCAAGGAAAAATAGATTCATCAAAATTTAATTCTGTACAATTAAAAGCAATTAATGCCGGTGAAGAAAAAATTCCGGGATATACCTGGCACCACCACCAAAAATTCGGTATGATGCAAGCCATACCGGAGGAAATCCATAAAAATACTCCGCATGAGGGAGGATATTCTGCATGGTACAAATAAAAAATCAATAGCAAATAGTGTCATATTAAATTTAAAAGACTTAAAAAATTGTCATGAAAAAAATATAGTTAATAAAAAAGAGAACGCAAATGAAAAAATTATTTATTACACTTTCAACCTTTGCCGCTATGACTTACTGTTTTGCAAATGCTTCTGATAATATAGATTATAAAGAAAACAGAACACATATAGCAATTACTGATGATGTAATAAATTTTAATAAAAATGATGGTCAGATTTTAGAAAGTTCTCCTCTCTTTTCTGAAGGTAGTCTTGCGAAATCAACTCTTGATAAAATTGTTGAAGTTAATGATAAAATCAATAAATGGATCGAAGAATATCCTTCTCTTATAAATTTTGCGAAATATACGATAATTATCGGAGGATTGCTTTTAATTATACCGGCTTTCATAATTAATCCAATTGCGACATCAATCAGTTTAGCCGCATCTTTAATAATATATGGCATCGTTCAGCTGATCGCTAAAGGAAAAGAATATTTAATTGATTATTTAGTTGAAGAAAAAGGTTATTCCGAAGAAGATGTTAATAAATATGTCTGTGCTATCTTTGAATTGGGTGAGAAATTACTTACCATAGCCAATTTTGCATATATAGCACGAAATACAGTTACTATCGCAAAAAAAGAATTAGAAACTTTCTCAAGGATAAAAATAAAAAAGTTAGTCGCTAAAAGGTTTTCTTTATCTTATAAAATCAAAAGACAATACAAAAACTTTATAAAAAAGCTTACGATATTTTGGAACAATTATGGTTTATCTAACCTCTTTGCTGTTTAAAGCTCCAGCTCGCCAATGATAATGTTACAATTGATATAAAAATCAATGGAATAGAATTTATACATAAATCCGTTATACTAATTCCCTTTAAACAAATTTCTCGAGCCAATGACATGAAAAATCGTATGGGATTTGCATAAGTAATATATTGCAAAATTTTTGGCATATCCTCTATCGGAGAAATAAAACCAGAAAGCAAAACTGCCGGCATTAAAAATGCGATAATTCCGAAAACCGCTTGCTGTTGAGTATTACAAATAGATGAAATATAAAGTCCGACACCTACCATTGACATTAAAGATATAAACATCGCAATTAAAAATGAAAAAACAGAACCAACAAACGGAACTCCGAAACAATAAGTTACAGTAAAGCTCATAAAACAAGATAATAGCATTGCAATACATAAAGGCGGAACAGTTTTCCCAATTAAAATATCAACTGAAGAAAGAGGACTAACTATTAATTGATCAAATGTACCCATTTCTCTTTCACGAGCAATAGAAAGCGCAGTTAAAAGCAATGTCACGACTACGGCAAGCATAACAACAATTATTGTAAGAATAAACCAACGATACTCAAGATTCGGATTATACCAATGTCGTGGAATTATATTAATAACCGCTCCGTTTGTTTGTGATACTTCCTGACTATAAGACATTATAATTTGTGAGGCATACCCGGCGATAATAGCAGCTGAATTCGTTTGACGACCGTCAGTAATTATTAATACTTCCGTAGGAGTTTTTGATTTTATTGCTGTTGAAAAATCATTTTGAATATACAATCCCATCTCAACTTCCTGATTATCTATTAATTTTTGCATTTGATGTATATTGTCAATTCGTTCAACTTTCTCAAATTGCGGTGAATTTTCAAATTTCGCAATTAATTCTCTAGACTCGACAGTTTTATCTAAATCAATAATAGCTACATTTATATTTTTCACTTCCATTGTAATAGCATTTGCAAACAAAATAAGCTGCACAATAGGAAGCGCAATAATTATTCCCCTACTCTTCGGATCTTTCCATATAATAAGAAACTCTTTTTTTATAAGAGCAATAATTTTCTTAAATCTATCAATCATTTGAAAGCCTCATATCTGTATTTTTATAAACAGCTAAAAATAAAATACTTCCTATAGTTATTAAAAATACAGAAGCTTTGAAAACAATTGTCCAAACAGTTCCTGCCATAAATTCACTTTCAATGAACGTAATGTAATACCTTGGTGGAAGTATTTTCGTAAGATGTTGAAAAAATTTCGGCATAGACGCAATCGGAAAAACTAATCCGGAAAGCAATAACGCAGGAAGGAAGCCAACGCCAATCGCTATTTGTGAAGCCAAAAACTGACTTTTCAAAATACTTGAAATTAAGAGTCCAATTCCAAGAGAAGCGAATAAAAACAATGAGCTAATAAATAGCAAAATAATATAATTTCCTCGAAATGGTATGTTAAAAATACCTATACAGATAATCAGATTAAAAATTACTGACGCCATTCCAAGAATAAAATATGGAATATATTTTCCGAGAACCAATTGCATTCGAGTAACATTAGTATTCAACAAAGATTCCATTGTTCCACGTTCCCATTCTCGAGCAACAACTAACGCAGTAAGTAGAATTCCTATCATAGTCATAGTAACAGCGATTGATCCAGGAAGAATAAAAAAATATCCATTCATTTCTTGATTATACCAGCATCGATGTAGAGGTGTCACAACATATGGAGCGGCTCTGTATTTACTATTTGAAAGCCATTGATTCGCTATTTGTATCGTGTAATTTTGTATATAATTTGCGGTATTTACCTCTGAACCATCTGTGACTATAAATAAATCAGCAGATTGTTCACGTTCCAATTTTTTAGAAAAATCATTTGGAATTATCAATAATCCTTTTAATTTTGATCTAAGAATTTTGTTTTCTAAACTTTTTATATCATCGGAACAAATAGAACTAATATACTCACTACTGTTAAAAGAATTCACCAACTGAGCGATCTCCGGAGAATTGTCATCATTTTTTATGCCAATTGTTACATGCACGGAATCCATATTGATTCCGTACATATATATTAAGATACAGACTAATGGAAGCAAAAAAGCGACAATAATACTGCTTGAATCTCGAATAATCTGATAAAATTCTTTTTTAATAAGCGCTCGTAATATTTTCATCTATTTGACTCTTTTATTAATTTTACAAAAGCTTCTTCCATATTTTTTGCTCCGACTTTTTGCTTTAACTCCCCTGGTGTTCCTATCGCAACTGCTTCTCCTTTATAAAACAGACTTATTCGATCTGAGTATTCAGCCTCATCCATAAAGTGAGTTGTAACTAAGACCGTTGCGCCTTTTTTTGCCAGCGAAGTAATGTGATTCCAGAATTCTCGACGAGTTACAACATCCACTCCGGACGTCGGTTCATCCAAAAATAAAATAGGTGGATTATGGATCAAAGCACATGCCATTGATAACTTTTGCTTAAATCCTAAAGGAAGTTCTCCTGTATCCTGATTTCTTATTTCTTCAAAATTAAATATGTCTATGATTTCTTCCAAACGTCGTTTTAATTCATTATCGTGTAAACCATATGCTGACGCAAAAAATTCCAAATTTTGTTCAACTGTTAACATCTCATAAAGCGAAAATTTTTGTGCCATATACCCAAGATATGAGCGAGCTTTCTCCGGATTTTCAATTATATCCACTCCCATAATTTTCGCAGTCCCTGAAGTAGGTCGAGCAAGTCCGCACATCATTTTAAATGACGTCGATTTCCCCGCTCCATTTGGACCGAGCAATCCAAAAATTTCTCCTTTTCTTATGTTGAATGAATTGTTTCGAACCGCATAAAAATCACCATATTTTTTTTCTAAATTTTCCGCAATAACCGTATATTGAACGTTATTTGCATTTGAACAAGTATAATTTTCCGCAATTTTGGATACTTTTTTTTGATAACCTCCCATTAAATCGATAACCTTATCTTCAAATTCTTGAGAAGTTTTCGCCAGTTCAGTAGGTTTCCCTTGAAAAATTACTTTTCCTTTATCCAAAACAATTGCTGTATCGAAACTATGAGCCTCATCCAAATATGCTGTTGACCACAATACCGTTGTTTTGGGCGAAATCAAATCACGCACCATTTGCATAAGATCTCTGCGAGATATCGGATCTACTCCAACAGATGGTTCATCAAGTATCAACAGTTCAGGAGAAGTTAATAATACAACTGCCAAACCTAATTTTTGTTTCATTCCGCCTGATAATGCTCCCGCCAAACGATTTTGAAACTTTTCAAGTTGTGTAAATTTTAGTAACTTATCAAAATCATGAGGCACATTTTTTAAATCTGCATATAGTTCCAGATTCTGAAGTACAGTTAAATCTTCATACAAACCGAATTTTTGAGGCATATATCCGATTTTTTGATTGAGTTCATATTTCTGCTTAATTGGATCTAACCCCAATACTGAAATTTTCCCCTCTTTCGGTACTAACATTCCGACAATCAGACGTATTAATGTAGTTTTTCCAGCTCCATCTGCTCCGATAAGGCCTGTAATTCTTCCTTTCTCAACTTCCAACGATAAATTATCAATGGCGACTAAATCAGAAAACGTTTTTGTTAGGCGATTAACAACAATTGCGCTCATATTTAGGCCTATATCGATTTCAGATTTATTTTTATTGTTGTTGGCATTCCTTGACGTAAAAAGTCATCTTTGTTATCGATATAAACTCTGATTTTATAGACTAAATTCGCTCGTTGATCAGTAGATTGCACTGTTTTAGGAGTAAATTCCGCAACAGGTGAAATATATCCTATTTGCCCTTCATACTCTCTGACTTTATTTGTTTCCGGATTTACTGAATCCGTTACTATTCGAACTTTCATGCCATATTTTATATTTCCTAAGTCGATTTCACTGACATATGCTCGTACCCAAACAGGATTATTCTTGCACATCGTATAAATTCCCTGTCCTGCCGCAATAATTGATCCGGGTTCTTGAATTCTCGTAGTAATAATTCCATCATCAGGAGCATATATTTTAGTATAAGATAATTGATTCTCAGCTGATTTCTCAGAAGCTACAGCAGCTTGATAATCAGCTTCCGCCTGATCTTTATTTCTGAGTAGTGTATCAAAATCTTGCTGTGCCAAGATATTTTTACGGCATAAAGGAGCGTTTTTTTCATACTTAGATTTTGCTTCTTTACAGATCGCTTTTGTTTTCTTTACATTAGCTCTAGCCATTTCCAAAGAATTTTCGTAATCTTTGCTGTCTAAAACAGCTATAATTTCTCCTTTTTTTACCGAGTCTCCTTCCTCTTTACGCATTTCGATTATTTTTCCAGAAACTTGAAAACCAAGCGTTACTTGACGAATCTCTATATTTCCGTAAAGCGTTAATTCAGAATGATTTTGATTAATTAATGAATAAAACGCATAAACAGTTCCGCTAATCAATACTAAAATTATCGCCAATATTTTTAATTTCTTCATGCTTATCTCAATAAACTAAAAGATCTGCTTTATCCACTTATAAAAATCCAGAACGACTTATAATCTTTTCTTTTTTCGATTTTTTTCCGACAATTTTTCATTCTGTATTTTTATAATATTATAATCTGTTCATTAATTCTATTTAAAATACAACTTACAATAATATTTTGATATAAAAAAAGACCTCAACACTGATATGCTGAGATCCTTTAATAAATAGAATAAAAACAGATTATCTGCTACTATTTGTTACGTTGCTCTGACGTAATTTTTAAAAACTCCTTGTTAAGTCCGGCAACAGCGTAAAACCAAGCTCCAAGAATTAACACGAAGATACCAGCGATAACAGGAGCCAATTCCACAAGAGTTGAACCAGCAAAAAGCACATTCAACAATACGAACTGTATCAACGCTCCACCTGATTTACCGGCACGACCGCCAATAACGTCGACAGCTGCTTTTCCTTTGGATTTCAGTTCGTCATCTAACGGGATATAGCTCATTTCTTTCGTCGGATCAAACATTGAGTACTTTACCCCCTTGCTGAGTACGTTTTGTATAAGCCCGACTCCAACGATAACTCCAAGAACAGTTAAACCTCCTTCAGAAGAAAAGAAAGGTGTTAATGCGTCTTTAAAAATAACAAATCCGAAGAAAATCAAGCCTGTAACAAATATTATGGCAGGCGTAGCAATAGCCCCCGTGAACCAACTGCATCTACGTAACACGTTCGCACCAACCAACATAAAGAAAATCGTCGCAAAACCAGTCCAAATTTGCAATCCTCCCATAAATGAGTTGAAAGCATCTTTTGAAGGATACATAAGCTTTGCTTGTCCTTTCCACATAACCTCAACCAGGTTAATGCTGATACCATAGCAAACAACTAACAGAACGATAAAACCTAAATATTTAGAATGAAGAATATAATTTAAGCTTTCACCAAGTGATAATTTTACTTTTTTCTTCGGTTTTTTAATTTCATCAGGATTAAAGAAACGAGGATCCTTTAAGATGCTATTATTCAACCAATAATACAATCCGATAATAATTAAGCACGCAACTGAAACAGATGCAATTAAATAAGGTAAAGCCGCCCATTCATCTCCACTTGAATTCCCTCCATTAATATTTTTAAGGAAAATTCCTGAAACAATAAGAGCTCCGTTTGCGACAAACCCAAACATAGCATAAAAACGCTTTGATTCCTTCAAAGAAGTAACGTCATTAGCAAATCGCCAAAACATCAAGCTAACCATTGCGCTACCCCAAAGCTCCGCCATAACATAAAAAGAAGAAAATATCCAATTTCCGAGCGGACGCATTACTCTTCTCAATGTCTCATTCTCAATACTCGAAAAATCTGCTTGTAAGAATGAATGGCATGGATATAAGACAGTCGCAAAGGCAATGAAATACATCAAGAAAAATGATGTAACCATATAAAAGACCTGGTCTTTTGTGAATACGTTAGAAAGCTTGGAATACACAAGCATAAATAATACCGCTGAAGGCAATACGAACCACAATTTCAAAGTAGGGATTGTATCCGCTCCCATTGTGGTAACAATCAGGGAGTCTTTCATCCCACGTAACATACTGTATGTAAACAATATACACATCATCATATAGCCATAGGAAGAAATTTATTAAATTAATAAGAATGAATCGGCCATAAAATGGATCTCACTCCTGTAAACTCAGGCTCTGCAGGTTTATCTGTTTCTGCCATAATTATACCTCATAAAAAATAAATTGAAACGAGTGGCATGATATACCAAAAAAACAAATATTTCAACCAAAAAAGGCAAAAAATTCAAAGAATATATCAATTGTAAAATAAATTAAGAAAACTCATTGAAAAAAACATTCTTTTCTTAAAGATATAAGAAAATTTCTTGCGATTTTTTCGCAATCATCAGCCGATAAATTATACTCAGATAACATCCACATTTTTTTTGTATACATCATAACCTTTTTTAATTCATTTTCCGACAAATTATAATTTTTTAAATCAGAAGCTCGAAAATTAAAATCAACATACCTTGAATTACAAAAATCAAAACATTTTTTAAGAAAAATTTTTATATTTTCTTTTGTCGTTTTTGCCGATAAATACAAATTTATTGCAAAAAAATTTATCAGAAACATACGATCTTCCTTCTTTGCCGCTTTTAAATATTTCCTAATATCTTGATTATAATTTCCACCTTCAATTTGAATTGACAAAAGTCGCTTAATTCGCTTAGGAAAGTTATAATGCCTACTTAATTGTTCTCTGCTTTTTTTTGAGAATCTCAATATAAAACATAATTTTTCTACTGCCGTAAGATTATCAATTCCGAGTTCATTCATTATACCCAACGGAATCATCTCCGGCTCAAACAATTCATCCAAAATAGGATACATTGCCGGAATTATTTTATATGCATTTTTAAGACTCAAAATCTTTAACAATTCGCTTAGAATCCTTTCAAAAGAAAGTCGCAAAATTTTTTTTCTCACGGAATATATTATGTTTAAATACTCTTCATTACACTTAAAATTTGCGTAATATGCGACAAATCTGAAATAGCTAAAAATTCTCAAATAATCTTCCGATATCCGTACGCTTGCGTCACCAATAAAGCGCACTCTCCTATTATAAATATCTTCAATTCCGTTATGATAATCATACAGTTTACCATTCTTATCCATATATATGGCATTCATCGTAAAATCTCGACGCTTTGAATCTATCTCAAAAGAATCAGTAAACTTGACGATAGCTCTGCGTCCGAAATTTTCGACATCTTCTCGCAATGTTGTAATCTCATATGATTTCCCATTATATATAATAGTTACTGTACCGTAATTAATTCCGCTATCAATAACTCTAATACCATTTTCATGAAAAATTTTTTTTATCTCATTCGGATGAGCGACAGATGCGATATCAATGTCACTTATAGGCTCATTCATCAACAGATTTCGCACAGAGCCTCCGACAATTCTGGTTTCATATCCGCTGTTTTCTATAAGATTTAAAATAAAAATAACGTCCCTGGTTAATAAATTAGATATTTTTTCCTGATACCCCATGTTAAAATGCTCAATCTTTTTGTATTCTATATATATTCGTTCAATATAGTATAATGGATTATATAAGGAGCTGAAACGAATGACAGAGAAAAAAAATATAGATACAATGGAATTCGAAGATGCTTTAAAAGAGCTGGAAGAAATTGTAAAAATCTTAGAGAATGGAAAGTCTACTTTAAAAGAATCCGTTGATTTATATGAACGTGGGATTATGTTAAAAAAACGCTGCGATCAGATTCTGGAATCTACTCAATTGCGAATAAATCAAATCTCAACAGATAAATCATCAGGCGAAATTAATATGAGTGAAGTTGTTTTATAATAAGTTGTATAGAAAGGAGTTTTAGATATTATGGATATAGTAATAGTACCGTTATTAATGTTAATTAAAACAATTATAGGTATTACCGTTACTGTAATTGTTGCGGATGTTATACTAAGTTGGCTTGTCGCTTTGAATGTTCTGAATATAAGCAATAAGTTTGTTTACTCAATCGTGGATGTTATTGCGAAAATTTCGAACTGCATGCTTAATCCAATCAGATCCAGAATGTCATTAAGTATAGAAGGAATTGATTTTTCTCCTGTTTTGCTGTTAGTTTTATTGACATTTTTAGAACACGTAATAACTCGAATTTTGTTAAGATTTGTTTAAACCACAGATCCGGGGAGGAAAAATGGCAAAAATAATAAATGGAAAGAAAATCGCTACAGAATTTTGCGATTCCGTGAGAGATCGAGTCAGTGAATTAAAAATGCGAGGTATATCACCTCGAATAGCATTGATAAACGCTAGCAATGATCCCGCAAGTGAAATATATGTATCAAAAAAAGAAGCACTAGCAGCATCTGTAGGAATAGAATCGGATATATATAAATTTACGAAAGGAACAAAAGAAGCTGACATAATCGAACTCATCGAAAAACTAAATAATGATGAAAAAGTCCATGCGATTTTACTACAATCTCCATTGATGGAAGGTCTGAGATTTCGTGAGTTAATCAATCATATCTCCCCGAACAAAGATGTAGATGGACTCACTTCCGTTAACCAAGGACGTTTATTTTCCGGAGAACCGGGACTCGTTCCATGCACCCCCCTTGGAGTACTGCATCTAATTCATTCGGTTCACGAAAAAATAGCCGGATTACATGCTGTGGTTATAGGAAGATCTTCTATTGTAGGACGACCTATGACTTTGTTGCTCCTTAATGCCAACTGTACAGTCACAGCGTTACACTCTTATTCTCGGAATCTTGAGGAAGTTTGTAAAACCGCTGATATTTTAGTCAGCGCTACGGGACATCCGAAAATCGTCGGGAAAAATTTTATAAAACCGGGAGCTACGGTTATTGATGTCGGCATAACCAGAGTAATAGAAGCTGACGGAACTCGAAAAATTATCGGAGATGTAGATTTTGATGAAGTCAGCGAAATCGCCGGAGCTATTACGCCCGTTCCTAATGGTGTAGGACCAATGACCGTTGCGTATTTAATGTATAACACATTAAAACTGGCTTGCTGTTATTAAATTTTACTTATGGAGTTTTTAAGATGAACAAAAGATTTTTAGTATATTCTGCTATTTTATTTACAATTTTCTTATCAAACACTCAAGCTAAAAATGATTCAACGGCAATAAATGATTTTGTAACATTAGAAGAAACTGTAAGAAATAATACCGGAGAAATCGAAAATTTAAAGAAAGAAATTGACGAACTAAAAGAACAACTCGCTGAATTATTACAGCAAGGAGATATAGGAGATATCTTATTAAAAAAAGAAGAGTATGAAGAAGCTTCGAAAATTTTTGTAAAAAAATATAAAGAAAATGCAGGAAAAGATGGGAAAAAAGCTGCAGAAGCTTTGTATAAACTTGCCTTTTGTTTTGAACATATTCCGGATACAAATAACAAAAAAACAGCAGATAAAAAAAACAGCAATAAAAATAAAGCAAAAATTACATATGAAAAGCTAAAAGCGGATTATCCTAAATCCGAATTTTCAAAAGAAGCTGTCGCAGCGCTCAAAAGATTGAAACAATAATAAATTATGTCTAATATTGCTTGGGAGTTTATAAACAAAGAAATAACATTAAATTTATTTTTTTCTGAAATGGATTTTATTTGCAGTCATTTGCGAAAATCCGAAAAGGAAGCTGTCTCTGTCGCCGTATCCGGAGGATCCGATAGTATGGCGTTGTTACTATTAATTAATCATTGGTGTATTAGAAAAAATACTGCCCTTACATGTATTACCGTAGACCATAATTTACGTTCCGAATCAGCTTATGAAGCTTTATTTATTAAAAATTTTTGTGAAAACATCGGAATAAAACATACTACATTAAAATGGATAAGACCTACGGAAAAAATTTCTATAGGAAAAATAGAAAATATGGCAAGAGACGCCAGATACAATTTAATAAATGAATTCTGTAATCAACATTCCATAAAAATTGTTGCTACAGGACATACTTGGAATGATCAGCTTGAAACATATGAAATGAGAAAGGCGGCAAACAGTTCAGAATTCGGCTTAGCAGGAATGAGCAAGATTCGATCAATATCAAAAAACGTAAAAATAATTCGTCCGTTAATGGTATTTACAAAAAAACATCTCAGAGATTTTCTTAACAGCGAAAAAGTCTCATGGAAAGATGATCCGATGAATGAAAATGAAAACTTTAAACGAGTTTCTATTCGAAAAAATTTATCGGAATTAAACCAGAATATATTACTAGCAAAAAGTTCTGAAATAAAATTACTGGGGAAAAAAAGACGAGAAATTGAGGAAAATGCCGTACGTTTTTTTCAAAATAATATTAATCCAAACGATATAAAATTCGGATTTATAACTTTTGATACTCAAAAATTTTTAGCGGAAAATGATCTTATAAAACCGGAAATTTTAAAAAGAGCGATTTGGAATATTGGTGGGAAAAAATATACTTCAAATATAGATGATAATATATTAAAACAAATTTTCACATTCAAAAAATTAAATACCATCGGAAAATGCTTTTTAAAAATAAATAAAAAGTATATATCAATATTTCGTGAAAATAGGAATCTTGATGAAATACTTATTGCGCAAAAAAACAAACATTATATTTTTGATAATCGTTTTTCTCTTTTTATAAAATGCGATAAATTTCAGAATGAATTAACAAAATTTATGGTATTATCAGTTAAACGGTTAGGGAAACTTTGCAGTAACTCTGAACTTCCTCATGAAGCTATATACAGTTTACCTTGTGTATGCGTAAATGAATCACCGGTTTTCGTTTATGGTAGCGATGAGATCTTTTCAGAGAATATTACCGTAAAATGCGAGTTTATAAACAAAGTTGGTTTATTTGATATATTTTTATAGTTTGTACGAATAATTTTAAGAGGTATATGTTGAGCAAAAATCAAAAAAACGCTGTAGTTTGGATTGCTATAGTTTGTATTTTCTATCTGCTTATTCAATCATTTAGTAACGTAAAAGAAGGAACGAATACTATTGCTTATTCCGATTTTATCAGTGATGTAGAAAACGGGAAAATAGCAAATGTATCAATCAAAGGACTCAATATAAATGGCATAACAAATGATGGAAAATTGTTTTCTACTTATAATCCCGGAGATTCAGGTTTAATTAATCGATTAATATCAAAAAAAATAAAAATACACGCTGAATCAATTGAAGAACATTCCGCATTACTGCACATATTTTTCAACATGGTACTTCCATTACTATTTTTAATGGCTCTCTGGTTTTTCTTTATGAGACAATTGCAAGCTGGTGGCAACAAAGCTCTTGGCTTCGGAAAATCAAAAGCGAAATTACTTACTGAAAAAGAACAAAAAGTAACTTTTCAAGATGTTGCCGGAGTCGATGAAGCTAAAGCAGAATTAGAAGAAATCGTTGATTTTTTGAAAGATCCATCAAAATTTAGCAGACTTGGCGGAAAAATTCCAAAAGGTGTCCTTCTTGTCGGATCTCCCGGAACAGGAAAAACACTTCTTGCTAGAGCAGTTGCGGGAGAAGCCGGAGTTCCTTTCTTTAGCATATCAGGTTCCGAATTCGTAGAAATGTTCGTAGGAGTCGGCGCAAGTCGTGTTCGAGATATGTTTGAACAAGGAAAGAAAAACGCTCCTTGCATTATATTTATAGATGAAATTGATGCCGTCGGACGTCACAGAGGATTCGGACTTGGTGGCGGAAATGATGAACGAGAACAAACCCTTAATCAACTTCTTGTTGAAATGGATGGATTCGAAGAAAACAACGGAGTTATTATTATTGCGGCAACAAACAGACCTGATGTTTTAGACCCAGCGTTACTGCGTCCGGGAAGGTTTGACAGACAAGTCGTCGTTCCGTCACCAGATTTAAATGGAAGAGAAAAAATTTTGAAAGTTCATTTAGCTAAAATTCCACTATCCTCCGATGTGGATCCATTGGTAATAGCTCGAGGAACTCCTGGCTTTTCAGGTGCGGATTTAGCTAATTTAGTTAACGAAGCAGCTCTTCTGGCAGCTAGACGCAATAAGCGAGTCGTAAACATGGAAGATTTAGAAGAAGCTAAAGATAAAGTTATGATGGGATCTGAGCGTCGTTCAATGGTAATGACTGAAGAAGAAAAAAAACTTACAGCTTATCATGAAGCCGGTCATGCCATAGTCGCTATAAATTTACCTGATTCTGATCCTATTCATAAAGCCACTATTATTCCAAGAGGTAGCGCATTAGGTATGGTTATGCGTTTGCCTACTAACGATCGTTTATCTGTTTCACGAGTGAAATTAGAAGCGGATTTATCTGTTGCTGCTGGTGGAAGAATAGCTGAAGAAATAATTTTCGGCCATGATAAAGTAACTACAGGAGCGTCTTCTGATATAAATCAAGCGACAAGAATTGCAAAAATGATGGTTGTTGAATGGGGAATGAGCGACAAACTGGGCTTTTTATCATATACAGATGACAGTCCTCGTGAGGTTTTTCTCGGACATTCTACAATTTCAAGTGATAATATTTCAGCAGAAACGGCAAAAATAATCGATAAAGAAATTCGCGCTATTGTTGACCGAACCTACGCAAGAGCTGAAAATATTATAAAAAACAATCTAAATGCGCTTGAATTGCTCGCTCAAGGTTTATTAGAACATGAAACCCTTACAGGAGATGAAATAAAAAAAATAATTGAAGGAGAAAAAATTGAGAAACACATAAAAAAGCATCCTCCTGAATTATCCAAAAGAACGAAAATGCCAAGTAGCAAAGCATCTAACACTGAAGCAAAAGAGGCATCTAATAATGAGAAGCCTAAAAAACGAACAACGAAAGTGAAAAAAAATGAATTAGATGATAACGGTACTCAAATTTGATAATAAGTTTTTGTTTAATTGCTGATATCAAAAAAAACAGATTAGATAGATTGTTAACTCAAGAACTATCAAATTTATCTCGCAGCAAAATAAAAAATTTAATTGAAACAGGGCATGTTTTTGTTAATAAAAAACTGATTACCGATCCAAATTATTATTTAAAAGCAAAAGAAGAAATTACGATTGATTATTCAGACAACACACAAGAAATTGCGCCTGAAGCTGACTGCTCTGTCGTTTTTTCAATTTTATATGAAGATCAAGATATAATAGTCATTAATAAACCGGCTGGCGTAGTTGTGCATCCCGGAGCCGGAAATTTTTCGCATACTTTAGTAAATGGACTTGTTTATCATTGTGATTGTTTATCCGAAGGCAGTAATAAATCTCGCCCTGGTATTGTCCATCGTATAGATAAAAATACCAGCGGAATTTTAGTTATCGCAAAAAATGATCAAGCTCATGCTATATTAGCTGAACAATTTCAAATACATTCAATAAAAAGAAAATATATTTGTTTTTGCTATTCCGTACCTCGCATCAATAACGGAAAAATTGAGACTCAAATTTCCAGAGATCCAAAAAATCGCCTAAAAATGTCTGTATCTAATAATAAAGGAAAAAAAGCGATAACGATTTATAAAACTCTGAAAATATTTTCAACTTTTGCCGCTAAAATAGAATGTGAATTACATACCGGCCGCACGCATCAAATAAGAGTACACATGTCTCATATGGGACATAGTCTAATAGGTGATCACTTATATAAGAAAAAAAATTACGCAATACCAAAAAGCATAGAGAAATATATAAACAATTTTCCCAGACAAGCATTACATGCGTATTTTTTGGAATTTACGCATCCGACTACAAAAAAAACTATGCGTTTTGAAATAGAGCTACCTGAAGATTTAAAAGAACTTGAAAAGCAAATGGATAAAGCTGTTATTGTAGGATAATTATGGAAACAAACATTAAAAAATATCGATTAGCTAAAAAAATAGCAGAAAGCGGCTTAACTTCACGACGACAAGCTGAAGATTTAATACTATCAGGGCATGTAAAAGTTGATGGAAAAATCGTAAATACCCCTGTATTTTTTGTTACGGAAAAAAACCTAATTACTGTAGATGAAAAACTTCTGCCTAAGCAATCGGATGAAATAATCATTTGGAAATTTTATAAACCACGAGGAGTTATAACTTCCAGATCAGATAATAACAATCGGCCTACAGTTTTTGATTATTTCAAAGAAATAAAAAATGAGCGAATTCTATATGTTGGACGATTAGACTGTAATTCTGAAGGTTTACTTTTATTCGTAAATAACGGAGACATTGCCAGAAAGATGGAATTACCAAGCACGGCGTTAGAAATAACTTATCGAGTACGTATTTTCGGAAACCTTTCAGAAAAAGCCATCGAAAAATTAAAATTCGGAGTAACAATAAAAGGTATAAAATACGGTTCCGCAAAAGTAGAAGAAGAAAATCCGAAAAATAAATCAAAAAATCATTGGGTTAAAGTCACTCTTTCCGAAGGAAAAAATCGGGAAATACGTAAACTAATGCAATATTTCGGATGCAGAGTTAATAAATTAATTCGCATAAAATACGGACCTTTTAAATTAGATAAGCTCCGTCCTGGAAATATTGAAAAGATAAAAAAACATGAAATACAAAAATTTCTATCAACCCTATAAGAAGTTATGTTCTTACTTACTTGACTTTTGACACTTTGTTGTTAGAATCTCATTCACGTAATATGGTAAAAAAATTATAGATAATATTAGAGGTTTTAAATATGGCTAAGCCTACATATAATCCGAGCAGATTAGTTCGCAAGCGTAGACACGGATACAGAGCAAGAGTTGCTGCTGGCGGACGTGTTTTAAAATCCAGAAGATTGAAAGGACGCACTCGCTTATCCGCATAGTTCGTTAAGTTGCAAATAAGATTACGTGCACGAAAAGATTTTGTAAAAATTTCTAACTCGGGTTTTTATTTCAGAACTCGAGAAGTTGTTGTGCAGGCTGATATAAATAATTGTCATCACATTCGAGTTGGATTTACTGCCTCTAAAAAAGTTGGAAACTCGGTTGTCAGGAATCGATGTAAACGTCGAATGAGAGCCAGTGCGAAAATCATTCTTTCAGAATATGGAATTGATGGTTTTGATTACGTTTTTATCGCAAAAAAATCCTTATACTTCGCTGAATGGAAGGACATTTTAGAATCCTGTCGAACAGCTGTAATTTATTTAAATCGAAAAATTTCAGCATGCAAAAAATCGCAATTGCCTTAATCAAATTCTACAAATACGCTATTTCACCTTATATAAATAAAGGCGCAAGATGTAAGTTCTATCCGACTTGTTCTGAATATGCGATTTTAGCTATAAAAAAATATGGTTTTTTCATCGGAATTATTAAATCTATAGTAAGAATATTGCGTTGTAATCCTTTTACAAAGGATAAGGTAGATCTTCCATGATTATAAATACGGATAATAAAAACACAAAAGTAGCGGTAATAGGAGCCGGACAAATGGGATCCGGTATTGCACAAGTGTTTGCGACTTCAAAATATGAAGTAAAAATTTATGATATTTCAGAAAAAATCATCCCAATATCTCGAAATCGTATTAAAAATTCTCTTACAAAACTGGAATCAAAAGAATTATTAGTCGAGAGCTCTGAAAAAATTCAACAGAGAATCTCATATCAAACAAATATAGAAGAACTTACTGATTGTGATATATTTATCGAATCCGCTTTTGAAGATTTTTCTATAAAAGAAAACATTTTTCGAAAACTTTCTGAAATTCTGAAACCAACATCCTTAATTGCGTCAAATACATCTTCTTACTCGATAACAGCTCTCTCCCAGTTGATACCTTATTCAGATAGATTTATTGGATTTCACTTTATGAACCCACCTCCATTAATGGAATTAATAGAAATTATAAAAGGATTATACACCAGTGAAAAAACATTTTCATTTTTTTGGAAGCTGGCGAAAGAATTAGGAAAAATTCCGGTCGCTTCCAAAAATTCTCCCGGTTTTATATTAAATCGCATCTTAATTCCTATGATTAATGAAGCCATTTATGCTTTACAAGAAAGGATTTCCACGGCGGATCAAATAGATGCCGCTATGAAACTCGGAGCTAATCATCCGATAGGTCCTCTGGCGCTTGCTGTTTTAATCTGACTTGATACAGTTCTAGCAATTTTAAAAACTCTTCAAAAAGAATTGGGCGAAAATAAACATGCCCCCTGCCCTTTGCTTGAAACATATGTTGCGAAAAAATGGCTTGGAAAGAAAACAAGAAAAGGATTTTACGAATACGAATAATTAAAATTAACGTTAAACTATTTTCTTCTTTATTTTTTGCTTTATTGATGTATTACATTGGTTTGTGCTATATTCTCCTAGATAATAGATTACATGAGATAAATTATAATGCTAGATATAAAATGGATTAGAGAATTTCCCCAGAAACTAGATGAAGCATTACTTAAAAGAAACGCTTCTCCGATTTCCGCAAAAATAATAGAAATAGATTCTCAAAGACGAGAAACTATGTCTAAACTTCAGCAATTACAATCTCGACGTAATGAATTAGCGTCGTTGATAGGACGTGCCAAACAAAATAAGGAAAACACATCAATATATGAGAATGAAGCTTTACAGATAAAACAGGATATTGCTTTTTTTGAGCAAGAAACAGAAAAGCTTTCTTCGAAATTGAATGAAATTTTATCAAATATTCCGAATATTCCTCTAGATGATGTTCCTGTCGGGAAAGATGAAACATTTAATAAACGCATAAGAACAGTTGGTGAACCTCCAAAATTCGATTTTAAGCCAAAAGCCCATTACGAAATAGGAGAAGCTCTTGGTATGATGGATTTTCAAAACGCTTCGAAATTATCAGGAAGTCGCTTTGTTGTTCTTCGTGGAGCTATCGCAAAAATAGAACGTGCGTTAAAAGCTTTTATGTTGGATAATCATACACAAAAATTCGGATATGAAGAAATCGTTCCTCCATTCCTGGTTAATAAAGAGTGTATGTATGGAACTGGACAATTACCAAAATTTTCCGAAGATTCATTCGTAACTACAGATGGTCGATGGCTTATACCGACAGCTGAAGTTCCTCTTACAAATATTGTACGAGATTCCATTATAAACGCAAACGATCTTCCAATAAGAATGACAGCGTACTCAGCATGCTTTCGATCTGAAGCCGGAGCTGCCGGTAGAGATACTCATGGAATGATTCGTAATCATCAATTCAGTAAAGTAGAACTTGTCAGCATAGTACGTCCTGAAGATGGAGAACAAGAATTAGAACGTATGACATCTGTCGCCGAAAATATTTTACAATCTTTGGGGTTAGCTTATCGAGTAATGCTTCTGTCTACAGGAGATATGGGATTCAGTTCAAGAAAAACATATGATATTGAAGTATGGATTCCAAGCGAAAATACATACCGTGAAATTTCCAGCTGTTCTTTATGCGGAGATTTTCAAGCAAGACGCATGGGAGCACGTTACAAAGACAATTATGGGAACAAAGGATTTGTATATACCCTGAATGGTTCAGGACTCGCTATCGGAAGAACGATCGTTGCGATTTTAGAAAATTATCAACAAATTGATGGTAGTGTAAAAATACCGGAAGTTTTAATACCATATATGGGAGGAATAAAGGAGATTAGTAAAAATGGCAGTAAATAAGTCATTGTCTGAACTAAGAATTTTGATAACTAACGATGATGGTATCAATTCGCATGGAGTCAAAGCATTAGAACGTATCGCCAACTCTATTACTCCTGATGTTTGGGTTATTGCTCCGCAAATAGTCCATAGCGGAAAAGGTTTTTCTGTTACGTTTGATAATATTTTACGAGTAAATCAGCTTTCTCCAAGGAAATTTTCAGTAACCGGAACTCCCGCTGATTGCGTTTTTATGGCATTAGGAGAAATTTTGAAAGATAAAAAGCCTGACCTGGTTTTATCCGGAATAAATCATGGAGCGAATATTGGTGATTTCATTGGTATATCAGGTACAATCGGAGCTGTTTTCGCAGCTGCACAACAAAAAATAAAGGCAATTGCAGTAAGCCAAGACTGTAAAAAAGAAAGTGAATTAACAAAATTTCCGTTAGTTGATCATTTCTTACCTAAAATTATAAAAAAGCTTATGTCTTTTGAATGGCCTGATAATGTATGTATGAATGTTAATTTTCCAGACAGCCAAATAGGAGATATTTCCGGCGTTAAAGTCGCAAAACAAGGTAATTTAGATATCACTTGGAATGTTCATAAAAAAGCTGATCCTGTGGATGATCCTTATTATTGGTTACATGCAACATTCAAAAATGTCAGCAAATTTGATAATGCGGATATGAGTATATTAGAAAACAAAAAATACATATCCGTAGCTGCCTTGCAATGTCGTCATGATTATTTGGAATGTTTTGATAAACTTGAGGAGTTATTTTCTTCTAATGTATAAATCTTTGTTAATTAAAATATCTTTTACCACTGCTTTTTGCTTTTTTATGTTGGGCTGTGAACGCTCAGCTCCTTCTCCGGTAGAAATAAAAATAGATAATTATGTATCTGGAACGCATACAGTATTTAATAACGAAACTTTATACGACATAGCATACAGATATAATATTGATCCCATAAATCTCGCAAAAATAAATAAGTTAAATCCACCGTATCAACTCAAAAATGGACAAGTTTTACAGCTACCTACCTCTGATATGAATTTATCTAAAAAATCACAAACAAATGAGGCAGATACAGAAAATATCGAGATGAAAAATGTAGGCTACGTAGCAATAGATGATGATTAAAATGACGAAAATACCTCAAATCAAAAAAGTAAAGATGAAATAGACGAAGATTTCGATTCTATTGTTTTAGATGAACAAAAAGAAAATAAAAAAACGAAATCGGGAACTATAACAAGTAATAAAGATAAAATTGAAGATAAAAAAAATACATCAGATAAAAACGTAAAAACTTTGTCTACGCCAAAAGTAACATCCACAGCTGTAGGTGAACCAATTGCAAATAAAGAAAAGAAAGAGAAGCTGCAAGCAACAACTGGAAATATAAAAAATAAATCATTATCGAATTCAAATAAAATGAGAATGCCGGTTAATGGAAAAATAATCTCGCATTTTGGAGATATTAGCGATGGCATAGCAAACGACGGAATTAATATAAAAGCCAATAAAGGTACTGACGTAATTGCTGCGGCAGACGGTACTGTAATATATGTCGGAAGTAAATTAGATGAAGAATACGGAAACGTTGTTATTGTTCAACATGATAATGGATTAATAACATCATATGCGCATCTTGATAAGGCATTAGTGAAAAAAGATAAAAAAATCCTTGCCGGAGAAAAACTTGGAACAGTAGGACAAACTGGTGATGTACAAGAACCTCAGCTATATTTTGAGGTAATGAAAGATAAAAAACCTGTTAATCCTCTAAAATATTTGAAAAAGTAAAGGTTTTATTTAATATTTAGTTATTGTAGGGAGAAAATCAAATGTCAAAAATTGCGAATACCGCTAATACATCAACGACTACTACTGGAGAAGTAACGCCTATAACTACCGCAACTTATCCTCCAAATACAGGAATGAAATCTGTTATAACCGGCATTACCCCAATGCTTCTTATTATAGTCGCTTTTTATGTTATACTGCTACGTCCTCAACAAAAGCGTGAAGAAAAAAAGCGTAAATTAATTAACGCAGTAAAACAGGGAGACAAAATTATTACAAACAGTGGATTTATCGGAGTCGTTCATAAGGTTATAAATGACAAAGAAATATCTTTAGAATTAGCTGAAGGTGTAAGAGTACACATTTTAAAAGCTTACATTGCTGATATATTAGGGAAAACATCTCAGCAAGAAGAAGTATCAAACAAAAATAATAATAAGATTGAAGTTAAAAAAAATGATAAATCTAATACAGCGTTACAGAAAAAAAATAAACATTCTTCAAAAGATAAAGGACATACTGTAAAAAAATAGTCGTTAATAAA
>JAFUZX010000008.1 GCA_017476405.1 Alphaproteobacteria bacterium
ACACTTTTTTCATATATTTGTCAAGAAAAAACCTCTGTATTTTTTTTACAAATTTTGTGTTTTTTTTTATTAAAAAACGCCACATTGTCTGGGCCAGTAGTTTTCAAGGGACAATAAGCCCTGAACAAAAAATTTTCCAAGTTTTTTTCATAATCCAAAATAAAATACAGAATCAATTATCCTTTTGATGAAACTTTTAAGGTCGACGTATCGAAATCCATACTGGTAACCCCTTGTTTCTGCCCTTTTTCATCGTAATGAATATTTGTATCTTCACCTCTTATAAAACTGAAAGCAAATACAATTAAATCACCATCTTGGGTATATTTTTTCATAGAACAGTTCCAAAATGTCGTTTCCTGTATAATTACAATTTCCTTATGTAAGGTTATGAATCTCTTTACAATGATCTTTTCTAATTTGTGTCCCTCAATTACTGCTGCTTGAATTTTCGGTCCCCAAGAACCGTATTTCATACAAACAATAACATCTTGCAGCGTAACATGACCATCTCCGGATAACTGCCCTGAACTATCACTTTGAAGCATCCTTTCTGAAGCTGTATTCATTTCTAAACATGGCGCAGCTTCTCCAAAACCATCCATTTTACTGGTAAATATCTCTTTGCATTGAATTACAGCTTTAGGAGTATGATGTTTATCGTGATCTTCTTCCTTTTTCGACGGATGTTTTCTGTTTCTTTCGAACATTTCACGACTTATAGTAAAAAAATAATCAATAGTAGCAAGCATATTTCACCTATAAAAATTAAAAAAATTTAAAAATTACAGATACTACTTAAAAATTACAAAAGAAACAAAAACGACAAAAAATACTACTTAGTTAATTCACCTTTTAAAACTTCAAAATCGTAATTATAGGCAATTTTACCGATTTTTTCATGCTTTTCGTTATCAAATACATCTTGATCATATTCCATGTAAAGGAAACTGAAAGCAAAACAAAACATATCCTGTAGGCCTTCTTTATAATATACGATTTCGCAGGATTCATAATATTGTCTACGTGTAACATTAATAGCTCCTTCTAAAGGCTGAATTCTTAAAATCTCAATAGACTCTATTATTTTGTTTAATGTCATTCTTTCGAGAAGTTTTGGAACCCAAGTTCCATTTCTCATAAATACTAACGGCGTCTTGGCAACAATTCTACCATCTCCACTGTTTTCTCCGGATGCGTCATTTGTATTTTTCTTTGCGTAACCAATTTCAATATGCAAACAAGGTGCTGAATCTTGATCAAATCCATCAATACAGCTATCAAATATATCTTTACTTCTTATCAAATATTGAGGAGTTTCAGCTGATCCGTGAGGAACATTAATTCCTCCGGAATTTTTGCTAAGAAGATCATGATCTATAGCTTCTTTTCCTCCGAACATACCAAAAACAGCGTCTCTAGTACTCATGCTTGCCTCACAAAAACAATCCTACCATTTTCCACCACATTAAAACTACACGTAATAGTCACTATAAATACTCCTTTATCCTGCTGCCGGAGGAGGTAACGTAGCAACAAGTCGTATAGAAGCAGTAAGCTCTTCCAACTGAAAATGTGGCCTTAAGAAAATTGTAGCTTTATACGACCATGGCTTGCCAGGTACATCAAATACATCCACACGAGCTTCACGTAAAGGATATCTGGATTTTAATTGCTGACTTGCCGAATCATTTAACAAAACATAACTCGCAATCCAGTTATTCAAATACATAGATACATTATCCCTAGTGAGAAATGAACCTATTTTATCTCTCATAATCGCTTTTATATAATGCGCAAATCTGGAAGCTGCCAAAAGATAAGGCAATCTGGCACTCAAAGCCGCATTTGAATTTGCGAGATCTGTATTATAAACTTTTGGTTTCTGTGTCGTCTGTCCCCCAAAAAATGCAGCATAATCCGTTCCTTTACTATGACACAAAGCTAAGAACCCCATATCACTCAATTCTTTTTCTCGACGATCGGTTATTGCTATTTCCGTCGGACACTTCAGAGCAATATCTCCATCTGTTGTTTTAAATGTATATGCCGGAAGACCTTCTACCAATCCGCCGCCTTCAACACCTCTTATAGCAGCCGGCCATTTATACAGAGCTACAGCATTTCCAATTCGTTGCCCATACACGAATGCGGCATTTCCCCAACAAAATTGCGAATTATCCGTACCATCAATAGTTTCAACATAATTCATACCGTCAACAGGAAGCGTATCCGGCCCATAAGGTAACCGCATCAAAACCCTTGGTAAAACTAGAGCTGCGTATCTTGAATCTTCTGTATCTCTGAATGACCTCCATTTGATCATTTCTGTGCTTTCAAAAATTTTCGCTAAATCACGAGGTTCTCCCAAATGTGTGAAACTATTCATATCAAACATCCTAGGATGCGCCGCCGCTATAAATGGAGCGTGAGCAGCCGCAGCTACGTTTGAAATCTTCTCCAATAACAATATATCTTGCGGATGACGTGTAAACTCATATCCGCCTATCAAACAAGAATAAGGATGACCTCCGAAAGTACCGTACTCTTCTTCATATACTTTCTTAAAAAGAGCACTTTGGTCGAATTCAACCGCATTTTCAAGATCCGCCAAAAGATCATGCTTTGATACATTCATTATACGAAGTTTTAATTCCGTACTTGTTTCCGTGTT
Source organism: Alphaproteobacteria bacterium (assembly GCA_017476405.1). Lineage (GTDB taxonomy): Bacteria > Pseudomonadota > Alphaproteobacteria > UBA3830 > UBA3830 > BNWE01. Next base: position 2,675 of record JAFUZX010000008.1, read on the forward strand.
CATTACCAAATAATGCAGAGCTCTCCAAGTCCCTTCTAATTCTTGAAATGCGGGATTATGCAATATCTCATTAATTTGAGTACTCAATTGCGCATCAATATCCGCTATTGTTTTCTCTACAAATACCAACGGATTTTTCATGCTTGTTATTTTTGCGTTTTCAATCCGAACAAGCAGTTCTACAAGCATATTACAAGCGTAAACTTCAGCTGAAGGATCTCGAGCAAGCTTACCTTCCGTAAACATTTCCTTTAGTATCTCGCGATCACCTGATGTTGAAGTTTTCGCTGCATTTGCATCCGCTGCTCCGGCTGTTGCTGCGCCAGTTCCAGAAGCGGGTGGGGTCGTTGCGGCTGCTGAAGCGGAACTATCAGCTGCCGGCTTTACAGTTCCCGGATTTACTGAGTTTACTTGAGCCGAATCTGTTGCCGCAATAGTTGTTGCGAAATCAGCGGTAACCGTCTGTTTGTTAGCTTTCAAAACAGCTTCAATTTGATTTTTTAATAATGCCTTGAGATTTGCGTCCGCAACAATTTCCTTTATTCTATCTTGTAAAGGATCGTTACCTTCCATTTTTGCTACTAAATCAGCTAATTTAACTCGAGCTGTGTATATTTTATTTAATTTCGGCACGTGTTTTGCAATATTGGTCGGACCGAAATCATCCATATGTCTGAAAAATAGTTCAGCATTAAGATTTTCCGAACCATCACCCAA
>JAFUZX010000091.1 GCA_017476405.1 Alphaproteobacteria bacterium
TAAGTTTATTATAAAAACTAAGTATTTCATTGGACTCAATATTGAATATATTGTTTGGGAATTCAGTTTCCAATATAGATTTTACGTATTCTGTATATAACGGATCAATTGATAATAAGAGATCGATATCTCTTCTTTTTAAAAGTTGTTTTAAGATATTGAGTGCCACAATGAAAACACCACTTCGATTTCCACCTTTTAAAAAACCGTTTTTTAGTACTGTAGCGTCATAAACCAACCTTAATTTTTTTATATTACTCATAAAAACTCTCTCAGATTATTGTAATGAACTCCTGTATATTATATTTTTTTGATATATTATAAAATCAATTAAGAAATGGAAACAATAATGATTCCTAGAAGAATATTTTATGTTTGGAGCGTATTTGAAAATAAAAAAAGAGATGTTCTCGCCTGTATGCAATCGTGGTATCAGACGTGCACTGATTATGAAATTATAGAAATAAATGAAAAAAGTGTATCATATTTCAATTTTCAGGAAGAATTAAAGAGTAATCGATGGTTTAAAACTGTTTATGACAGAAAAATGTGGGCATACGTTGCTGATTATATTCGTGTAAAAGTTCTATATGATAATGGTGGAATTTATTTGGATACCGATGTCAGTGTGTTAAAAAATTTTGATAGTTTCCTGAAGGATTCTGCTTTTGTTGGAATGCAGGATAATAAAGAAGATGGGAAATATGATTTAGTGGAACCTGCCATATTAGGAGCACAAAAATCAAATAATGTACTGAAATATTTGGTAGAATTTTATAAAAACGATATTTGGAAATTGCCGATTTATTCTATGCCGGATTTATTTAATCATACATTACAGCAATTATATAAGAAGAACAATATAGTCTCCTTTCCAAAACGAGAACAGCAAGTTGTTATAAGATATTCCGATATTTCTATTTACCCTGAAAAGGTTTTTATTCCATTTCGTTATCATGAAAATTTTTCCAGAGAATGTATAAAAAATGAAACACATACAATTCATTGGTGGGGAAGTAGCTGGATAAAACCAAATATATTATACTTTCTAAAAAATAAACATAAAAAAATCATTGAAAAAAACACCAATATTAGTGGGTACTCTAAGACATTCTACTTGTTTGGTATTGTTCCTATTTTAAAAATATTTAGAACTGAAAATGAAATAAGGATTTTCAATTTATTGTTAATAAAAATTAATAAAGGAAAAAACATAATGAATTCAAATTATTCTCTATTATATGAAATAAAATTATTCAATCTAATCCCTATTTTTAAAATATTAAGTAAAGAAAAAGGTACAATAATAAAATATTATATATTTAATATACTGTTTATGAAATCAATGTCAGCTGTCTAAGCTTATATTTCGAGAAAGTCTGGAATATCATTATTTTTTATGTTATTAAATTGCAATATTCCGAGTTCGAACCGATTTTTGCGGAAACAAATTCATGGCTTCTAATCTTCCGTAATTATTTGGTAAAATTATTGATCAACTCTGTCAGAGAAGTCATACTGAACGAGTCTGATTCAAATGGATTTATCATCATTTTTTTCCCTTCTAAGCTGATTTGCGAATTACAATTCTGCGTTTTCCCAAGTCTTTTGTGATTTTCTTTTTCTGATCGGCCGTTGAATCTGCAGGAAATACAACATAATCACTTGCGAGAATCGCATTACGAGCAATCACAAGAGCTTTTTTCGCTGCAGATGTTGCATCTGTATCTTCGAGCAAAACGTAGAATCGCTTCCGTCCGTTTCTTCATCTGAGATTGAAACTATTTTTATTTCATCAGTCGCTGATTTGATGCCAATAACTGCGCCCATTTTTAAATTTTGTCTGCTTGCTACGGTCATTACTTCTCGACAATAATTTTTATCAGCTTCATATTTTAAAAGATCGCCAAGGCTGTTGATTTTTTTCATACTCATTTGCAACCGCAAAAATCGGTTTGCATTCTCTGATGTCGTAAATGAAATCGACTAAATCAAACAAGCTTCCGACTTTTCCGCCGGGACTGTCGATATCAAGCAAAATTCTTTCAACTTTTTTATCTTCAATCGCATCCGAAACCGCAGAAAAAATATCGTCATACGAAGTCATGCCCATCAGAGATGAAAAAAGTTCGGCTCGTTTTGTAAGTAAGCCATGAATCGGAATAACAGCAACACCGTTTCGGAGTTCATAGTTCAAAGGATTTGCAATTTCGGTCGGCAACCACTCAACGGCATTGATTGATTCAAAACCTTGCGGAGATAATAACAACGGCTTATTCATCAGTTTCTGAATCATTTTGCTCCTCTTGATTTTTAGCTCTTGAATCTGAGTCGAATTGAAGCCCTAAATTATCAACTTGTTTGCAGTTTTTCAGACAAAATCTGTTTTATATTTTCGGAATTTGAAAAAAAATAATTTTTTCCGTCGCTGATTGAAGGCATTGTCAGCAACCAGGAAGAATATTGGTTCATTGCTTTTTTAAGAGCTTTTAAAAATTCCGATTTTTGCAGCAAAGTATTCGCATCGTACAATTCGATTTTCGCATGCTTTTGGAAATTGTCGCATTAAAAATTCCCGGCAGAACTGCGATACAATTATTTAATTCTGCAAAAGCAATCGCACAAGCCAGAATATCGATATCGGTGTATGCAGTTCCGCTTGTTACACACAAATTTTCGTTCACAATTTTCTTCATTACTCAATAAATAATATTACTACAAAGTTTATAACTCGCATTCCATAATTTTTATAGCGATATCATATACAATGCTTTCATCGATAATTTTCCATCCAAGTTTTTCATACCATTCGTGAATAGTTTTGTTAGTTGTGTACAGATACGCTTTTTGGAAATTCATATCTTTCAGTTTTTGTTTCGCATACTTAACTAAACTTTGTCCGATACTTTGATGCCTGTATTTTTCGGAAACAAAAAGCTGCGTAACACAAGGATTAAGGTCAGATTTTGTCGGAATATCGTTTGCTGTCAGCGAAACAGTTCCGACTACTTCATCCTCGATAAACGCAAGAAA
>JAFUZX010000092.1 GCA_017476405.1 Alphaproteobacteria bacterium
ATAATAATAAAATTTTTTATTGTATTTGTAATAATATATTTACTGTTTATTAATTCAAACTTGCAATAATTAATTAAATTTTATACTATTTATTTCGATAATATTGTGGCTTATTTAATAAATTGAAAATGAGTGAGTTTATTGAAATAAGAAGATATAAAAATACAAGATAGTATTATTATTTCCAGAATTAAAAAAGGACAAGGAATGATACAAGTCAGATCAGAAAAAGAAAATCTTGTTTTATTGTTAAATGGGAACTTAAGTAAAGACTTTTCTATTCCGAGAGATTTAATTTCTAGTTCATTAAAAGGCAAGAAATATATTGTTTTAAAAAATAACGGTATATCTGATTGGGATCAATCAAGTGTAATTACTTTATATAGCTGTTTAAAATATTTTTCATCTGTTGCCGCCGTAAAAACTCAAGATTTGCCGGAAGGTATGGAAAAACTGTTATTACTGGCATTTCAGGTATCTTTAAAAAAGCCGGAGACATCTTTACAGAAAGAGTTTTTTTTGGAGCGTGTAGGTACCTATGGACTTTTTATTGCTCAACGAGTTAAATGCGGTTTTATTTTTTTAAGGCAAGTGTTTACAGCATGGAATAATCAATTAAAAGGGGAAGCTGTTTATCGAAAAAAGGATTTTTGGATAGCTCTAGAGGATTGTGGTCCTAATGCAATAATGATTGTTTCTTTGATAAGTTTTATGGTTGGCTTGATATTGGCATTTGTCGGAGCTCTGCAACTGAAAACATTTGGAGCTCAAGTGTATGTGGCTAGTTTAGTAACAATAGGGATGATACGTATCATGGGAGCGATAATGACCGGAATCATTATGGCGGGTCGAACGGGAGCTTCTTATGCGGCGACTATCGGAACAATGCAAGTTAATGAAGAATTGGACGCTCTTCAGACAATGGGAATTCCTAAATCTGATTTTATAGTGTTGCCACGAATAAATGCGGTATTGTTATCTATGCCTGTTTTAGTTTTAATCTCTGATTTTATGGGAATTTTCGGAGGCGGATGTGTTTGTGTGTTTTTTTGGGATATTCCATTAAGTGAGTACATTCGTTATTCAACAATGGCTTTTAGTTTAGAGCATTTTTTTGTCGGAATTTTTCATGGATTGGTTTTCGGGTTCGTAATTACCGTATGCGGCTGTTACTTTGGTATTACTTGTGGTCGAAATGCTGACAGTGTAGGAAAATCAACAACCGACGCAGTTGTTTACGCAATTGTTTGGATGATTGTTATGACCGGTATTATTACGCTTATTTGTGAGGGACTTGGAATATGAAAAATAGTACCTCAATTATCTCAGTTCAAGATTTAAGTATCGGTTATGAAGATTATGCTGTTATGAGAAACCTTTCATTTGAAATAGAATCTGGTGATATATTTATTATCATGGGAGGTTCTGGATGTGGCAAAAGTACATTATTGCGTACAATGACGGGGCTAATACCCGCATTGAGTGGTCATATCAGAATAAATGGTATTGATATTGTCACAGCTTCTGACGAACAAAAAAAATATTTGGTTAAGCATTTCGGTATATTGTATCAAGGAGGCGCTCTTTTTAGTTCCATGAATTTATTTGAAAATGTCGCACTTCCTCTGCAGCAGTATACGTCTTATTCGTATGATGAAATTCGTGAAATTGTGGAATTTAAGTTAGCTTTGGTAGGATTAGCCGGTTTCGAGAATTTTTTCCCATCTGAAATTAGCGGAGGTATGCGAAAGCGTGCCGGATTGGCCAGAGCTTTAGCTTTAGATCCTGAAATTCTCTATTTTGATGAGCCATCAGCGGGGTTAGATCCGCTTAGCTCCAAGCGATTAGATAATCTTATTTTAGAAATTAACAAAAATTTAGGTACAACTATTATTGTCGTTACACATGAGTTGGCGTCTTTATTTGCTATCGGAAAGAACAGTATTTTTTTGGATAATACTATTAAGACATATTCAGCCAAAGGAAATCCAAAGGAATTATTGAAAAAACCGCCAAATGATAGAGTTCGTGCTTTTTTGACTAGAGGAAGGGAGTAAGTAAACTTATGAAACGAGAGCCAAACAAACGTCTTGTCGGTCTGTTTTTGATAACCGGTATTCTTATTTTCGCATTTCTTATAGGTCAAGTCGCATGGAGTAAGTACATATCTTTAAAAAAGAATATATTTGTTATGTATTTTGATGAATCATTACAAGGTCTTAATGAAGGTGCTCCTATTGTGTTTCAAGGAGTAGAGGTGGGTAAGGTGGCGGAAATAAAAATAGTTGCGAATGAAAACAATCTGAAATTTCGTGTACCTGTTTATGGGCATTTCAAATCAGCGGGAGCACTGACATATGGATCAAATTTAGACTCGTTTCAGAGTAAGCCTGAGTTATTAGAAATGTTGATTAATCGTGGATTAAGAGCTCGTTTAGTAGTACAAAGTTATCTAACCGGACAGTTAATGATTGAGTTAGTAATGCTTCCAAACAGTGAGAATAAAGTAGTTCCCGATGAAGAAAATGAAAAAGTTCCCCAAATCCCTACGGTTTTATCGAAAGCCGGCGTAATCGCAAAAGGATTAGATAGTTTTAAAGGTCAGGAAATAATAGATAGATTGAATCATGTTTGGAGCGTATTTGAGAGAGAAGTTCCGCTATTGTTACCGGCTTTAACTTCCGGTATTACTACTTTAAACAAAATACTTTCTCAGGTATCGGTAAAAAGTGGGGAAACAATTAATAACATGAATAAGACAATGCAAGACATATCTGATGCCGCTAGATCTTTTCAGAATTTAACTGAATATTTAGAGCAACATCCTGAATCTTTGTTAGCTGGAAAGAAAGGAGAGTAAAATGAAAAAATTTTGTATAAAGACAGTAATAAATACGATTGCTTTATGCTTTTTGTTATCAGCTTGTGTTCCGGGTGAAAGCCAAACTGCGAAATTTTATACTTTGAAATCTGAAAACAAGGATATTATATCTGAAAAATACAAAAATTCTGTTTGCGTATCACGAGTACATATGCCGAAATTTATGGATAAAACTCAAATTATCAGTCAAAGCAAAGGAAAATCAGAAATTATCGTTTCCGAATATAATCGTTGGGTAGAACCTCTTTCTATTCTTTATACTCACTATTTGATAGAAAATTTAAGTACTTTATTACCGAATTCTCCGGTGAAAATTTCAACAGGTGCGGATTCTTTTAATCGATATGTTGCTGTAGATATCGTTAAATTAGAATTTTTATGGAATGTTAGAGGAACATTAGAGGCTTGGTATACAATTAAAACAGGAAACGGACAAGTACTGGAATGTAAAAAATTCACTGATTCCATGTCTATGGGGAATCGTTATGAGGACTTGGTGAAAGTACACAGTAAATTGCTTGGAAATTTAAGTAAAACTATTGCCAAAAATTTGGTTAAGTATTAATTAAAGCAAAAATCAGGGCATTTTTTCACTCAATAGGATATTTGATAACATTGATACCTAATAGTTTGTGCGATCTTAGTTGCTGATCTTTGCTGCCTCGTATCCTGCCCAGCTCTTGATATCGGCGGCGATTTCGTTCAAACGAGCCTTCAAATCCGCCTCATTGCTCGCCGAATAGACCAAACCGTTTGTTGCGCAGTTATTTACAACCGTATAATCATGAGCTGTCGATGTCGATGATTTATTGTAATACGGAAAAGACGCATAATTTTCCTGCGCTCGATATTTCACGACGTAAATCCTTAAATTTGTTCCCCAATCGCTCTTTAATTTTGCGCACGCAGCCGCCGTCACGTCAGCTACCGCATGCGTCGGAGTCTCATCCGTCGATTGATATCCGCTTTTGAAAAGTACGGCATTGTATGGCGCTGTAAAGTTTGTGGATATCAAACTCGCTATCTGATCATACGAAGTCGAGTTCGGTTCTATTTTGCAAAGAGTACTTGTTGAACTTCGCAGCTGTTGTGAAAATAATCGTGTTACTCCATTCAGATGAGTTACACCGGCGTTCGTGACCTCCGGCATTGTTATATTTGCCAGCAGCGACGCTCTTGTATCAAGTACTGCGGTAATATCCGAAGCGTAAGGATACGTCGTTTGATATTTCCTGTATATTTCAGGACTGCAACCGCTGGTTTTTAGCTGATGATAACCATATTCAGTATTATAATTCGAATAAGATGACAAATTGAGGCTGGAAGGAACCGTCACTGTGTTATTTCGCCAATCAACGACTAACGAATTCGTCAGCGTGTATGGATACCAAAGCGTCGGCTCGTGCTCGAACTTTACATTCAACAAAACGTAACTGGTACTATAATTCCAGTTATAATAGTAATATCCGCCACTATTTGTCAGCGAAGTTTTTTGAACCGTTGATGTCGAGCTATTTCCGCTGTTGTTATCTAAAGCATGACCATATTTCAGTATCAATTTCCCGCGATGCGGTGTTGAGACTTTCGATACGCCGCTAGCTCGATAATATCCGTTGCTGTATGACGTACTACCTGTCGCCGAGAGAATTCCGTTCTTTCCGCTCATGCTGCCGGAGTTAAAATCGATCAAATCATCAACTGTTTCTGTTGTATTGTAAGATATAGCGGCCTTGACATAGCCGTACCCGGCATCGCAGTCGAAATCGATGTAGTAGTATCCACCGTTTTGCGTTAATTCCGAGGAAGAGATGTTGAATGTCGTTCTGCTCGTAACCTGCACTGCTGAACGATTGCCGATTTTCACTTGCCAACGGTTAGATTTGTATTGAGCTGCTGATTGTGTTTTCAAATACCATAAATAATAATTGTTTCCGCTACAGGAATTGTAATTGTATATAGCTATAAAACCTCTATATCCATAACAAATATCTCTAACAGAGAATGAACTGGTAAAAGTATACGCTCGATACCAAGTTGATCCGCCGTTTGTCGAAATATTTATATTAAGCCCATCTCCGGAAACCGCTAAAAATCGACCGTCTCCGTAACAGACAGCTCCTGTAAATGCTGAATCAAATGTAGTGGTGCCAATTTGGGACCAAGAAGTGCCGTCGGTAGAGGAGTAAACATAAGATGTTGTACCTGTAGACATACAAATAAATTTTCCGGAACCAAAGCATAAACCATACATATTGTATGAAGTGGTTCCACTATTCCAATTACCTGATGATTTATTTAACGATGCGTAATTTCCACTTGTATTTTGCACCACAATACGACCGTTTCCGCAAGCGATTCGTTCAATTCCACTTGTAACAGGGCATGATGAGTTGTACGATGACCATGATGAGCCATCTTGCGTCCTGTAAATAGCTCCTGCCGCTGTGGATGCGTAAAAATATCCGTCATCGGCATCATAAGCAACACAAGCTAGTGAGTAGGACAGAGAAACATACGAATAAGAAATACTGCCTACGGCGTAATATGCTCCTGTCTGTGATGAATTATAGCCTCCTACAATAATAAAGCGTCCATTGCCATAGGTTATTCCATTACGACCATAGCAACTATTAGTATTAGAACTCCAGGTGGCAAATCCGCTTGATATTCTCTTATCCACGACCAGTTTGATGTCGTTTTTCTTGGTCGAGCGCAATGTGCGGATGTATTTCGTACCGGAAGCCTGAGTGACGCTCTTCAAATAGACGTTGTGCAGCAGGACATAGGCATAATAGCGTGGAGAACTGCCGGTAGCATACGAATCGTCACTATTATCGTTGTACCAGGTCGAAACGGTGACGTTCTGC
>JAFUZX010000093.1 GCA_017476405.1 Alphaproteobacteria bacterium
GATCTTTCATCAAAAATCCTTTTTCGATTAACAGAGCGATTACTGACTTCCGATTGAATCCTTTGCATATTTCGTTTTGAAAAACCGATGGCGACACGAAAAAAGTTACGGCATCTTTGTAAACGGATTTGTAACCCGCCATGTTGCTGATTTTCTGATCGCTAAAACCGTCTAAATCGAAAAAACGACTGTGAGCATGAAGTTCGAAAAATGATTTCACATGCTCTAGAATTTGGCGATTTTCATCATCTCCGACGCCTTCTTTATCCTCAAGCCACGAATTAAAACATGCAACGGCAGCTTGGTAAGCTGTGTTTGGTTTCCAGCAAATTATGCCGTATTTTATCGCCAGTTCACCTGCGAATCCGACAAACATAAAATGTTCAAACGCTCGCATGTCTTGACCTTCAGCATTCGCCGGTAAATATAATGTTTTAAGTCTCTGAAATTCCTCCTCGTACAATTTTTTAATGTTGGCTTGATACTTCAGAACTTCTTTGATGAAAGCAATCGAAGCGACTCCGTAATATTTCGATGATTTTCCTCGGAGATAATCTGAAAACTCAGCCCCATCCTGAAAGCCCATAAGATTTTCAAAAATACCGAAGCTCTTATCAGATGCCTTTGCAGGAATATTCAAAAAACGAACTTTCTGACCAGCTTTTGAAGTTTTGTTGGCTTCTGCCATGTGAGCGTTTAAGTCGACCTCTCCGCTCGAAAGAAAAATCAGCCTCCAAGACAGCGTTTCACGAGTATTGCAATTTTTATCGAGACGTTTTTTCCCTTGTCCGTTTGCGAGCATATAAGCGACTTCTCCCGCTTTTGAAGCTGACATCTCCGAAAGTTCATCCAGAATTAACAGTGCATCGTTTCGCTTAATTGCTACGGCCTCAAGAGCATTGTCGGTTGCTTTCCACGAAACTAAATATTTTGGTTTTCCGAAAACGGAGGCAGCAACATTTAAACAGGTCGTTTTTCCCGAAGAGCTGTTTCCGACAAAATGAAATCCGAAATTTTGAAGATTGCAGAATTTTAAAATGATGCTTGCAAATGCTGCACAGATCGCAAAAATCAGTCGTGAATTTCCGATGCACCAGCGTGCGATTAAATCATTCCATTCTTGCAAAGTTCCTGAAGAGCCGTAAGAATCGTCTTGAATTGATTCATCAGCGATAATTTCATCAGTTGCATCGCCGATTACACAGTCAGGTCGAACGTATATATTTTCGGAAAATCCTGTTTTTGAGATTAAAGTTGCTTCTTTTTCAGGAACAGAGCCGGCGATGTATTCATACAATTTTCGTTTCGAGAGAGCATTTCCCGAAAACACAAAACCTTTGGAAATCAGATGAACTCGAATTTGATCGCCGTCTTTCGTGAACATTTTCGGCTTGATGAGAGTGCGTTGTAAATTATTTCTGTAGTCTCGAAATTCAACGAGCCTTCCGATCTCTCCGTTATTTTTGGTAAAAGCCAAAGTTTTGATGTAATTCGAAATGCGCACAAGCTGATTTGTGTAACGATCGAAACAAAATAAGCCATCATCTGAAAGAGCAAAGCCTTCGGGGATTTTTGTTTGCTCAGTATCTTCAAAAGCATTATGCAGAATTGCATTGACAGCGTCTTTTCCCTCTAAAATGAATAAATCATTGAAATCAGTCGGCTTTGAAGAAATATCTTTAAATTTCGGAATAAATACAGGCGCGTTTGCGATTAAAGCCGCTTCTTTCGCCTTTTCCAAACCTGCATTTACACTGTTGTAGCAGTCATTGTCGGCACAAATCGCAATTTTTAATTTCGGATGCTTTTCGTGAATCGCCTGAACGACTGACTTCAAATTTCCCGAATCAAAAGCAACGACAACAGGCTCTCCTGTGCATTCATAGACAGTCGCTCCGGTTGCGTAACCTTCACAGATA
>JAFUZX010000094.1 GCA_017476405.1 Alphaproteobacteria bacterium
AGAATTGCAGAAGGAGTCGCCAGCGGTGAAGGTGATGATGCTATAACAGCAGCGGAAGCGACGATAAATAATGTCATCGGTTCAGTTTCTACGGATGGAAATTACACAGGAGTTTATTCTTTCTTAGCAGCGAAAAGCAAACTCGGATTAACTCCGAGAATTTTATGCGCTCCGGGATTTTCCGTAAAAGAAGTTATTACCGAAATGATAGCAATTGCAGGAAGATTAAGAGCGATAATTGTTGCAGATTGTCCAACAAACACTACAAATGAGAATTTACTCAGGTTCGTAACGGATTGCTCAAGCGCAAGAGTTTACGCAGTTTATCCTGAAGTAATAAATACAAAGAACGAAACAGTTCCTGCAAGTCCTTATGTCGCAGGAGTCATTGCAAGAACCGATAACGAAAACGGGTTTTGGGTGTCGCCATCCAACAAAACAATTAACGGAATCGTAGGCTTAAGCAAACCGATTGATTTTGCTCTCGGAGATTCTTCGTGTCGAGCTAATTATTTGAATGAAAAAAATATCGCAACGATCATCAATCAAAACGGTTACAAACTTTGGGGGAATCGTTCAACAGCAACTGAAGGCGCATACAAATTTTTATGTGTGAGACGAACTGCAGATATAATTTCAGATTCGATTTTGCAAGCTCATCTTTGGGCAGTTGATCGAAATATCGTGAAAAATTATCTGACAGATGTAACCGAAAGTGTGAATGCATTTCTTGCGAATCTAAAATCTCAAGGAGCAATTCTTGCCGGAAAATGTGTAGCAAATAAAGAACTGAACACAGCGGCAAACATTACAGAGGGAAAAGTATTTTTCGATTTTGAATTTACTCCGGCATATCCGGCAGAGCAAGTAACGTTCAGAGCTTACCTACGCAACGATGAAATCGAAACGATATTAATGGAAAATTTAGCGCAATAGGAGGGGAAAATGTTACCGAAGATTCTGAAAAATTTTAATTTATTCGTTGATGGTCGAGGTTACGCAGGACGTGTTGATGAAATTACTCTTCCGAAATTAACAATCAAGACTGAGGAGTTTCAGGGGGCAGGAATGTCAGCTCCGGTCGAAATTGATCTCGGAATGGAAAAGCTCGAAATGGACATGACTTTTTCTGAATATGATCCTGAGCTTTTCAAATTATTTGGCTTAACCAATGGTTCAGAAGTTGCTTTTACAATTCGGGGAGCTCTGGAAGGAAACGGAACGACTACGCCTGTTGTTATCAACGCCAGAGGATATTTCAAAGAGCTTGATTTTGATTCATGGAAGCCGGCAGAAAAAGCCACTCTCAAATGTTCTGTTGCGTGTAATTACTACAAACTTGCGATTGATGGTGTTGAGTTGGTCGAAATTGATCCGATCAACATGATCAGAAACGTCAACGGCAGCGACCAATTATCAAAATTACGTGAAGCACTACAAATATAAATTAGAGGAGAAAAGAAAATGCAAAAAATAAAATTATCAAATCCAGTAAAGGTGTTGAGGTTCATGAATTATCGCTTCGTCGTCCGAAAGTTCGTGACCTGATCGCTGCAGGAAAGAAAAATGTTTCTGAATCAGAACGGGAGGTCAATTTAATTGCAAATCTCGCTGAAGTATCGCCTGAAACAATTCAGGATTTGGATCTGTGTGATTACATAAAAATTCAAGATTGGCTGAAGGATTTTTTGTCAGCTTCGACAGCTCAGAAATAAGGCGAGCTGTGCTTGTTATGGCTTCACACTCCAAAGGCGGAATTTCTGAGTGGCTTGAAATGGAAACAGATGAGTTCGCCTGTTGGCTTGAAGCCTTAAAAGAACTGAATCGCAAGAGGTAAAAGATGGCAGATAAAACAACTCTTAATGTCGTAATCGGAGCAAGTTTAGCTAAAGGATTCAACTCGATTATTGATTCCGGTACATCTAAATTTAAAGAAATCGGCAGTGCCATTAAAAATATGGAGAAAAATTCCGCATTGACAGGATCTGCCATCGATAAATTAAAGTTGCGATATGATTCTTTTTTAGGTTCGTTAAACAAACAACAACAAATTATTCAAAAACGAGGTTTTTATCGCTCGCAAATACTTGATATGGTTGCTCTTGGAGCGGCGTTAGTTGCTCCGATAAAATCTGCCATGGATTTTGAAAATTCATTAGCAGGAATAAAATCCGTTGTAAATTTCTCTGAACCTGAAGGCTTGAAAAAATTAGGAGATTCGCTGACAGAGATTTCCACAAGAGTGCCGATAGCTGTAAATGATCTTGCAAAAATAGCAGCAGTTGGCGGGCGATATGGTGTTAAATTAAAAGATCTGGCAGGATTTACAGAAAATGTTTCGAAAACGACAATTGCTTGGGGCATGAATGCGGAGGAAGGTGCTAAAAAAATCAGCAGCATGATGAAAAGCCTCGGAATTGGTGTGCAAGATTTAGAATTTCATTTCGATATCATCAATGAATTAGGCAACAAAACAGGTGCAACAGCGAGCGATATCTTGACTTCCGTAAACAGATCCGTAAAAGGTATAGCTTCTTTCAAATTATCAATACCGCAAGTAACAGCTTTGACAAGTACTTTGATGTCGTTTGATATGACAGCGGAAGAAGCAGGCAGTTCTGTTAATACGATGTTGCAGAAATTATCAATTGCACCACAACTCGGAGCCGGAGCTCAAAAATCATTCGAACAAATGGGATTATCGACAAAAGAGTTTTCGAAAATAGCAGCAAAAGATCCGCAAATGGCGATTAATTCTCTGTTTAACGCTCTTGCAAAACTGAATGATGCCGAAAGAAATACAGCGACCTACAATATTTTCGGACGCGGGGCTGCAGGAACCGTAAATGCACTTGTGAAAGGGCTGAAAGTTTACAGAAAAAATATTGAAACAGTTTCGAAGATTTCGAACTTTAAAGGATCGAGAGATATTGATTACGGAATTGTATTGGACACAACGAGATCAAAAATAACAATGTTGCAAAGTTCGCTGTCTTCACTATGGAGGGAAATCGGTGATTCAATGCTGCCGATTGTCGGGACGATATGCGACTCTCTCAGAGAAATTATTGAGCCGATTAGAACGTGGATGAAAGAAAATCGGAAGTTGATAGGCACTGTAACATCAGTTTTGGGAATATTAGCAGGATTACGCATCGGGATGTTTATTCTCGGTTATGCTTCAACATTTTTGTTCGGTGGCCTGAACAGGTTGGTAATAGTCGGCAAAGCTTTGGGAATCGGATTAAACGTAATTGGCATCGGCGCAAAAAGCTTGCTTTTCAGTTTTTTGAAATTTGCAGGAATCACGGGAACAATTGCAGGAGGTCTTCTAGGAATTTCTAAAGGAATTGATGGCAGACTTGTTTTCAGTTTCGAAACATTAATGTCTCGTATTAATTGGCTCGCAGGAATCGGAAAAGCAAAAATAAAAACTTTTTGGGAAGGCCTTACAAATGTAAAGATTCCGGCGTTTACAGAAAAACTCAGAGTTCTTTTTTATGATTTAAAAAATATGGGAATTTCCGGAATTATCGATCGAATAAAAACTTTTGATTTTAAATTTAAGCTTCCGAATATTTTCGCTTGGTTCGATGAAATTTACGGCAAGATACAAAATTTCAATATCGATTTAAAATTTAAGTTACCGGATTTTTCAAAAATAACGCAGCATCTAAAAGAAAAACTGAGCCAAGTCGATTTTTCAATTCTGTCTGAAAAAATAAAATCGATGTTCAGTGAAATTTTTGATAGTAAAAACTTTTCTCTTCCCAAAAATATTTTCAGCGATCTTAATTTGAGTGCGCTCGAGCTTGCCGGAGGCATTGCTGTTCTCGCTGCAAGTTCTTTCGTGTTGCCAAATGTTATCGGAGTTGCCGGATCTGCTTTAGTCGCATTAGTTTCATTAATACCAATCGCAATTAATGGATTTACCGGATTGTTTCAAGCGTCATGGTTTTTGATCGGGACAGTTTTGCCCGGATTAGGCGGAATGCTTTGTGATATCAGCGAAAAGTTGTGGTATCTCGGAGGCAAAGCTCTTCCGTATGTAACAAAAGCTTTTGGTATCCTCGCGAATGTTACGAAAACTCACCCGATAATTGCGGCTTTGACTGCTGCTTTAACAATCGGTTATTGGATATACGAAAATTGGGGACATATAGGCGAGCGCATCTCAAATTTTTTCACCGACTTATACAATGGTGTTGCAAGCTTTTTCGAGAAAATTTGGAATTGGTGTAAAGGAATCGGGAATTTCATAGGCGGTTTTCTGGATACGGTCGGAACTTTGGGAAAAGTTTTTGGCGGTGTTCTCAAAAACGTATCAAGCGGAATTAAGAAATTTGTTTTTGGCGAAGATGTAAAAATTCCAATAGTTGAAGAGATAAAAGAATCGCCCTTTTGGAAGAAGTTGAGTTCTGATAATAAAAAAGAGAATGCGACTAAAAAGTTAGAATTACCGAAAATAGAACCTATGCATTCTGAGATAAACCGAACTCAGAATAATAATTTCAATATAACAATTAATGCTACGAAAAATGACGATTCGGAATCAATAACGAATAAAGTAATGAATCGAGTTTCCGATTTCAGCAAAACATTTTTATATGACATAGTGCCGGAGGTGATGTGATGATTTTCGGAGATTTTCAATTCAATTTAAAAAGTTTGAGTCCAAACAGCCTTAGTCGAACGACAGAATTTAATTGGTCAGATGCGGAGCGAATCGGAGACTTACCGAATTTACAAAATCTCGGAATTTCGAAAGATCAAATTGAAATTGAAGGCGTGTTTTATCCTAAGATCAGAGCAAGGGAGCAATACAATTCAATCGAAAAACTTGTAATAGTAACAGCAAAAAATCAAATTCAAAATTTCATAGCTCAGAAATTGGGAGTGACTGACCTTTTCGATTCATCAAATGGTGGATATAAAAACATCGATGACATTCGCAAATCAAATCTTTGCAAAATCGCGAGTAACTTAATCAGCGATAACGGAGAAATTCTCGGAAAGTTTGTAATTATTTCAATAAAAGAAACCCAAAGTTATTTCGATAAAAACGGGCAACCGCAAAAAATCGAATTTTCATTGGTTTTGAAAAGATCACCGGGCGCAACAAACAGTTCGGCAGTTTTGAATAATAATTCTTCAAACTCATTTGTTGATACTCTCACGAATTTAGCAAGGAGTTATTTAAGATGGTGACTTATATCACGAAAGAAGGAGATATTCTGGATTGGATTGTTTTGCGTCATTACGGAACGATTTCTGTTTTAGAAAAAGTTATGCAAGCGAATCCGAATATTACGGATGAAAAATTATCTGCAGGAATCGAAATAAAACTTCCTTATATCGAAACAGTTCAAAAAACGGAAGGAGAAATAAGATTATGGAATTAACTCCCGATTTTTCTGTCTCGATAAATGGAAGCAATACTTTCCCGAAAGAACGAGTCATTTCGATTCGCACAACAGATGAAGCCGGAATTGTTTCAGATTCTTGTGAAATAGAATTAGATGATTTTGACGGAGCTTTGCAGTTCCCGAATACTGAAGCAAA
>JAFUZX010000095.1 GCA_017476405.1 Alphaproteobacteria bacterium
ATTCTGAAGATTCTGCGGTCGAATATGTGTTCGCCGACCTCTTGCATGATAAATTTTCCGTTTCTGTATTCGAGATAGGTCATGCGCTTTCGATCGATCACGCCGATTTTGAAGCCATGAACAACAACCTCTAGATCTCCTCGGTTCGGAATGCGGATTTTATATGGTTTTTGTGTCATGGCTCGACTCCTTTGGACTTTAATCTTCAGGTTCATGCAACATATTTATAAATTCTTCAAAATTGTTTGCAATAAAAACAACTCGATGTTTCAGTCCCATATCGTGATTCCAGATGACGATCGGAGGATTATCTGTCGTTTTATCGTTTCGATAATCAAAACAAATCATATCTCCACCACCATTATCACCAAATGGTATTAGGCCATCCTCAAAGCGATATTCTATCGGCCAGTCTGATTCTTCTCCAGATTTTATGTTTTCAATACTATGATCTATTTTGTCCAAACAATCGAAAGCGATTGTATCTGAATTAATTTCTCCGTTTAAATTTAGGTCGGCATAATCAAAACAATCATTTTCTAATCTTGCTCCATTGTAATGATGTATAAGAGTCTTATATAAAGTGGGTAGCTTTATATTATATAATTTTTCAAACATATGAATAATATCTGCAGAGAGTCCTCCCTCATCGCGATATATATGCAATCTTTCATCTAAATATGCCTTAAGATAAGGAGCACAATAATCAATTATTTCCATATTTCGAAGCCTCCAATATGACCGATCCACTGATGAATATCTGTAGGAACTAACTGCATCCTTCCAGTTTCTTGATGATGATGCCAAGTATAATTTCCAATTTTAGGTCTACCATGTTCTATATCTAGCCATTCAGATTGTGAAAATAAATTTCTATCAATCTTCCCTGATAATATATCTTGGTACAAATTTTGAGTAGCCATTTGAAAATGTTTTTTTCTTGATAATAAATTAAGATTTGGTGAGCTAATCCTCGTTTCAACTTTTATATAAGGGTCAAATATAGGGAATCCTCGTTGATCAAATACAATTCTTTGAATGATAGGTTCAAAAGTAAAAGGATCGGTGCCGACAATTCTTTCTTTACACTGTCCAGCAAGACGAACATTCGGCATACTTTGTCCGGGAACGGTTGTTCTTGTAAACTCATCAGCCCCCAGTAATCGAGATGCTAAATTTTGGGAGGTTCTCGGATTATAAGGAGCTTGATTAAATTTAGAATATAAATTCCTTTGGAATTGAGCCTGAACACTAGCTTTTGAAACACCAATAACTTTTCGAACAGAACCGACTCCTTTTGCAACAGCACTTGGACCGAAAAATCCGGCGATAAGTTCAGCTCCATCTCCGACATTTTGAGCGACTCTTTGACTGAAGCCTAAATCATCCCTCATGAATCTTCTAGTGTGAGTGCCAACCCAATCTAGAGCTTCGCCAATTAAACTTAATCCGCCTCTTATTGCACTCGCCAGCAGCTGTCCCTGACCAAATTCAGCTATAGCATCTGGATTATCTTGTATATCGCTTGGAATATCATGAGGTTTTAAAACTTCTGATGCCACTTCTGTAACAGGAGCTGTCAATTCTCCAACGAAACGCATACCTTGCCTAATATAAGTGTCTTGCAAGAGATTATCGGAAGAATTGGAACGTCGTAGTCTTGGTTGCTCTGTTGATAAAAACGACAGCATATTGTCATATACAAGCAATTGTGCGTCGATTAACTGATTCTGTGTTTCCCTTGATGCTTGAGCTACAGGATCTTCATGCAAAGGCGCCTCAAAGTTGAGCTTGCTCTTTTTGGCTCTCAATTTATGTGCTGCACTCTTAAAGTGTTTTGCAACTATGGCTCGAGTTTCTTTAGAAACCGGTTGTTTGTTAGCCAATTTAGCTGCTTCAGACTTGCTGATTTCAGCATTTATTTCTTCAACGGCATCCTTTCCGGTTTGTTCGACAAAATCCGATGTTTCTTCGACCTTTGCCTTTTCAGTATTCAAGTCTTGAATGAGTTTCTGCTTTTGTTGTTCTGCGATCTGCACAGCTTCCTCTTGCGTCAAACCATCAGCGATAGCCTCGTCTTTGATCTGTTGCTTCAAGGTGTTAACGACAGTCATCAGGTCGCCGATAGATAGATCGAAGCTGTGGTCATAGGATTCGCGGCATTCTTCTACCTTTATGTCCTGACGTTCTTTCGCTTCGATGTGTTCGTGTGCTGGATCGTGCGTTTTGTGTCCGACAAAGGCCGATTCGGTTCGCAGAATGTTACCGACTCGCAGATAAAATTCTTCCTCTCCGACCATGGACGCAAAATCATCGATGATTTTTTCAAAACTGCCGGCATCAATATTAGAAATGTTTGCGGAAGCGACTGTGTTTTGCAAAGTATCTGCAAGACTCTTAAAATCAGCAAACCCGCCAAGGCCAAAGCTCATGCTTCCGCCTCTTTTTCGTGTCCATTTCTCATTAGCCAGCGTTTTCAGCGCAAGATCATTTGTGAAAATCGCATGAATTATGCCGGCTTTGATCTGCGCCTGAGTTAATTGACCGTTTTCTGCTTCGATATCGAGTTTGTGCTCAGCCTGCAGTATAGTTAGCCTATGAGCTGTTTGATGACTCTCTCCTTTCTGAAAGCCAACTGTTACCGATGATGCGCTCAGTGCTGCATCAAGAGCGCTTCCTACAGCTGGATTTATCAATGCGATTGCAAAGGAAAGCAAATCCATGCTGATACCGCTCTGATGCATACTCATTTCACTGTGTACTGTCTGCGGTAAATCAAACGTGATGAAAGTTTTCGTTTTTATATCCATATCCTTCGCAAGATATGTTCCTGCAAACGAAGAGCGTATCGGGTTATGAAAAATCTGTGTCGGAGAGATAAAGGTATTACCGTGAGTGAGAATCGTTTGCTGCTTCATGTCGACACTACGACTACCGAATTGAATCGACGGGCCATGAACGTAATGTGACAAAGTTTGCAGAAGAGCCGTTGTTTGCTCTATGTTCCAAGCACTTTTGTAATTAAGGAGAGTTTCGGCAATTTTGTAATCCTCGTATGCTTGAATCCCTTTTGCAACAGCACTGATTGTGGCGGTACTGAGCCCTACCATATTGCCGGATTTGTGCATAGCACGTAATCTTTGCAGATGAGATGACGGATCAGGAACACTCACTCCCCCATAAATCGAAAATCCGCTTTTTTCCTCATGAATTTCTATGGTATGCTGTTCGTCGACAACGATGTCTTCTTTTGTATCTTTTAAAACTTCAATTTTAGAACCTGAATTAATTATCGGATAACCGAATTTTACCGAACTGCCTCCTGTATCCGATGCTGAACGATAGTAATTCACATGATAACGTGTCGGTACCAAAACATCATCAACCTGTCTTACTGAAGACGATGCTGAACTGAACATATCTTCGTCTTCTTCCCATGCGTAATTTACAAGAGTAATTTTCGCCGGCATATTTAAGGTATGAGCTGCACGATCTTCAAATCTATCAGCTTCAACAAAAATACCGTAATTCTCGACTTCATCTCCTTCTTGAATGACTTCTTGAGCTATAAAAGAGCAATCATCCACTGATTCAACGCCTTCCGCATGCGCAAAATGATGCTTTCCGCTGCTTTCTCTTACCCATTTGTTGATAACCGTTTCATTGCGTTGTTTCCCGGCTTTTAGGCGAATAATCCATTTCGCCTTCATCTTGGATGCTCGATTGAAAATAGTATCTTTTGCCTCAACTGTAATTTTATCTGCTTCTGCATCCACATGATCGAGTACCATACTGCCATCTGATCGAAGCTTTAATTCACCGCTTTCAACAAATAAAGTTTTCCCATTGGATCTTTGCTTGAAAATTTCCGCTTCTCTTCTGGTAGCAGATGACAGTCTTAAAAACAAATGTTGACTTCCTGATACTGTTTTGTAATACAAACAATCGAGATCAGGAATTGCAGAAACCTCAGAAGAAAGTGTTTGTTGATTCGGAACGATTATTTTTTCGAAAAAGTCTTTTGCCCCGGCTTGTTTAGATGGATGGATTTTTCCGCTGAGAAATTTCGCAATAAAAAACGGAACTGCTCTTAAAGAATCATAATCAATAGTAGGTATCGGGCCTTCAATATACGGAATATTGGTATCTAAATGCTGCTCTTCAATTTTGCGTTTTTCGCTCGGCCAAGCTCGTACGCCTCTAGGAAAAGGCATTTCGGACAGATGTGCTGTGACATCGAAATCCTCATGAGGAAGATTTGGAATATCTGAGGATATAGGCATAGATTGTGGTTGACCGACAATTTGTAAATTTTTTCTTCCGTGAATAACTAAAACACCCGGTTCAGGTTGCATAGCAACAGCGATATTGGAGAAAAATATCGATAATATTCCGCAATAGGCTCCGATTTTCTTTATTTTGAGATTACTTAACATAGCCAATTACTCTATTGTTATAAAACGATCTTCATGTACAAAA
>JAFUZX010000096.1 GCA_017476405.1 Alphaproteobacteria bacterium
CAATTGATATTAAAAATATAATATTCAAAAAAACTGAAATCGCTCCGAAAATAACAGGTGTTTTTGTATCACCGCAAGCAAAATAAACAGATGAAAAAACTTTGGTTAGTACATATGCTGGCAATCCTATGGAAAATCCGACGACTGCGTCAGCTGTAATACGAACTTGCTCATTTTCAAAGAGTCCTCGTTGAAATGCCACCGCAACAGTCTGTTCACTTAAAGATATAAATAAAGTCGTAGAAAAACATGTAAAGAAAAACGCAAAAATTAATCCACGCTCTAATTCGTAAGATGCAGCTCTATAATCTTTCTTTGATATATGTTTTGATAATACCGGTAAAAGAGCCGTACTTAAAGCAATTCCCAAAGTTCCAAGTGGAAATTGATTAAGACGATCAGCTAAATTGATACAAGTAATAGTTCCCGTAGGTAAATAAGATGAAATTGTAGTATCAACTAGCAAATTTAATTGCCATACCCCCGCCCCTATTATTCCAGGTATCATATTTTTCATAATATCTTTTACTTTTTCTGACCAAAAATTAAATCTCAATTTCAAATAGAATCCACTATTTTTAACTGAGCTAAAAAGAATAAAAGATTGAGTAATACCAGACAGCAATACAAATACTGATATTATATGTACGGTAATCATATGCGAAAAATTGCAATAATACCCGATTATCAGTCCTAACATAGTAAAAAGACTTAAAATAGAATGAAGAGCAGCCGGCAATGCAAATTTATTTATGGTGTTCAATACACCAGAAAATAAAGAAGCTATCGAAATAAAAAGTAAATAAGGAAAGCATATTCTGCCTAATACTACTGTTAATTTGAATTTTTCGCTAAGCTCATCAAATCCAGATAAAATTAACCGTAATATAGACGGGAAAAATAATAAGATAATAATACAAAAAATTGATATAATAACAATTAAAGCAACAAAAATATCGGATAAAACTTCATTAGCTTTCTTTTTTCCTTCAATATTTAAAACTCTTGAAAATCTCGGAAGAAAAGATGAATTAAATGCGCCTTCTGCAAAAATTCGTCTAAACGTATTCGCTAACCTTAAAGCGACAAGCAATGCATCGGTGTATATACCCGCCCCTAAGCAAAAAACCATAAGACATTCTCGTAAAAAACCGATTATTCTACTTAAAAGAGTAAAACTGCCAACAATGACAGCGGCTTTCATAACACCCATGACTTAACCTGAAATTAGCTATTATTATTCAGCTGACTTAATAGATGATCTAATTCATTAAAATTTTTAAATCCGATTTCAATAACTCCACCTTTATTTTTCAATTTGATATTTACTTGTAATCCAAGCATTAAAGATATTTGTTGAGCTATATTTTGCGCTTCAGGATCGATATAGTTTTTTCTTTTTGGCATCATTTCTTCTGTAAAATTATTAGAATAATCATAATCATCCTTTTTTATTGATTTTATAAGTTGTTCGGTTTCCCGGACATTAATAGATTGATCAATAATTTGCTTTGCTAATTCAGATGCGTTTTTAGCTCCAATTAGCGCACGCGCATGCCCAAAACTTAATTTTTTATTACGAATAAGATCCTTTACATCATTCGGTAAACTTAACAATCTTAATATATTAGCAATATGACTACGACTTTTTCCGAGTATTTCGCTTAATTCTTCTTGAGTATGCGAAAATTCTTCCATTAATCTTTTGTAAGCTTCCGCTTCTTCTATAGGATTAAGATCTTCACGCTGAATATTTTCCAAAATTGCTATTTCCAGCTGATCCTTACGCTCCATTTCGTCCATAACTAAAGCTGGAATTTGCGCTAATTTCGCCATTTCTGAAGCACGAAATCTACGTTCTCCGGCAATCAATTGATACTTTCCATCAGAAAGTTTTATAACCAAAATTGGTTGAATAACGCCTTTTCTTTTTATAGATTCAGATAACGCCGTCAAACTTTCTCTGTCAAAAGAATGCCGTGGCTGAAATGGATTAGCGACAATATCGCTGATATTAATATTAATAATTTCCGCTTGAGTATTTCCTTTATTTTTTATTACTGATTCATCAATATCTAAAAACGCCGATAGTCCCCGGCCAAGATTTTTACTAGACATTATTCATAACCCTGTTATTATTCAATTAATTATTACTGATGTTTTCCCGCCTAAATTTTCTTTTTCTCTCGCTAAAAATTCTCGTGCCAACTCAATATAAGAAATCGCTCCCATAGACTTTATATCGTACAAAATTACAGGTTTTCCATGTGATGATGCTTCACTGATTCTCACATTTCTAGGAATAACAGTATCAAAAACCAATCTACCGAAATGCGAACGAACATCATCCGCTATAATTGAACTTAAACTATTTCTACGATCATACATAGTAAGAATTATGCCAGATACAATAAGATTTTTATTAATAGTATTTCTGACACTTCGAACAGTATTAAATAATTGAGCTAATCCTTCTAACGCATAAAATTCACACTGCAACGGTATAATTATTTTATCCGAAGCGTTTAATGCGTTTATATTAATAAAACCGAAACCTGGAGGACAGTCTATGAATATATAATCATATTTTATATCTTGAATTGCGTATTTTAATTTACTGTCACGGTCTTTCATGGAAGAAAGTTCAACTTCAGCCGCTGATAAATCAATTGTTGATGGAAGCAGATACAAACCTTCGACATATGTTTTTTGTACGACTTCATTTACATCTGTCATTCCGATTAATACACCATAACTGCTGTATACTCCCCTTCCCTTCGGCATACCGAAACCTGTTGTGGCGTTTCCTTGAGGATCCAAATCAATTACAAGAACTTTTTTACCAATTGCCGCAACCGCAGTAGCTAAATTAACAGCTGTTGTAGTTTTTCCTACCCCACCTTTTTGATTAATAACCGCAACAACTGTTGATTTCACTGAATTTTCTAACAACAATCCACCTGCAAAATAATAACACAAACGGAATTATACAATATCCGTAAAAAAACAAGAAACAATATCAGAAAAAATTTCTTATTTTCGAATTATAAACATGTAATATTTCACTTGGAAAATGTCAATTAACGTCGTAGAATGAATTCGTTAAGATGGTAGATGTACTATGAAAATAAGTGCGAATGAATTAAGAATTGGTATGTTAATTGAATATAACGGTAAGTTATGGACTGCCGGAAAGACACAACACGTAAAACCGGGAAAAGGTGGAGCTTTTGTTCAGGTCGAAATGAAGGAACTGAAGAGTGGTACAAAATTAAATGAACGCTTCAGATCTGATGAAATTCTCGAAAAAGTACGTCTGGATGAAGAAGAATGCCAATTGCTTTATAGTGATGGTGATGCTTATACTTTTATGAACATGACAACATTTGATCAAATTCAAGTACATAAAGATTTGATCGGTGACTCTGCTTGTTATTTAAAAGATAATATGATCGTTAAAATTTCTATGTATGAAGGAGAAATTGTAGGCGTTGTATTGCCTGACACTGTTGTAATGGAAATTGTTGAAGCTGATGCCGTAGTAAAAGCGCAAACAGCGGCTTCATCATATAAACCTGCCGTTCTTGAAAATGGAGTCAGAATTTTAGTTCCTCCTCATATAGAAGCCGGGACAAAAGTTGTTGTTAATACAGCTGACTCTACATATGTTGAACGAGCAAAATAGCGATTGTTGGTTTGTTTCAACTGTAATTAGGGAAAAAGAAAAAGCGGAGTGTTAATTTTTAAATGCCCAGATGGCGGAATTGGTAGACGCGCTAGGTTCAGGTCCTAGTCCACGCAAGTGGGTGGAAGTTCGAGTCTTCTTTTGGGCACCAATTTGCTCTTATTGTTTTATCAATGGATATTTAGTTAATATGAATTTGTATAAAAATGATCTGCCTGATATGATTGATTTCGGTAATAGCGTCGCAATAGATACAGAAACTATGGGCTTATCTATAAAGCGAGATCGCTTATGTCTTGTGCAAATATGTACAGCTGATGGACGTACTTTTTTAGTACAAATTCAAAAAGGAATGCAAGAACAAGCAAAAAATCTAAAAAAATTACTGACAGATAAATCTGTATTAAAAATATTTCATTACGCAAGATTTGACGTAGCAATTCTAAAACAAACATTTGGAATTGATGTAAATCCTATTTATTGTACGAAAATAGCGTCAAAACTCGCACGCACATACACTGACAAACATGGTTTAAAAAATCTATGTAAAGATATTCTTGGCATAGAAATTTCAAAAAATGAGCAATCATCTGATTGGGGACAAGAGCAATTATCAGCTGAACAATTAAAATATGCGCAAGGTGATGTTTTATATCTTCATAAATTACGAGAAAAGCTAAATGAAATGCTTATACGTGAAGAAAAAATGGAACTTGCAAATCGATGCTTTGAAACAATAAAAACAATTACAGATTTAGAAC
>JAFUZX010000097.1 GCA_017476405.1 Alphaproteobacteria bacterium
AAAATTCTCTCTGAAAAGTTCGTCAAGTTTTTAACCTAGCAGACGGTACTTACTTCATAACTGTTAGTACATTGAAATATATGGATATTTTATTAAATTAAAAACCAAAATTTTCAGCAGAGATCGCAGAAAATGACTCATTTTTGTTGATATATCAGACATTGAGCAGCTGAGGTTAGAATTCCACTCCCATCCGAGGAGCGATAAGTCGATAAAACGGAAAAGTCTATCAAACCTAAAATCGTTGCTTTTTAATCAGTCTGAAGAAGAATTGCGCAAAGATTCTATAATCGCTTCTAAAGCAGCATATTCCGCACTATCTTTCCTGAAAATTTCTTGAATATTTGCTTGATCTCTTCGACTTTTTCGTACGCCAGCTGCGATTTTCATCATATTAGTAAAATCTGGAGAAGTTCCATACGAATCATTCTGAATCGTTAGCTTTTCACGAAAACATTGCTTTACGTTACTGTTTGAATCATTATCGCATAATACGTCTATTAATTTATCGATCTCTCCTTTTTCAAATAAATCTATAATCTGATCAATACTAGTTTTGTCTTCATTCTTAATACCCCTAGGATTAATGCTCTTTTGTTCGACCTCAGGCTTTTTCACTTCGGCATGAGGCCTCAATAGATCTATAAGTTCTTGAATTATTCCTTTATCGTACGATCCTGGAGAACTTTTTATATGTTCTTCTACTCTGGATATTATAGCAGTTTCTGTTTCTTTCTTTAGAATATCCTTTATTTCTTGTCTTATGCTATTATCACGGCTTCCAAGGCAAAGTTGACGTACTACGTTTTCAAACCTTTCTGCCTCAAAATCCTTTATAATAGCACTTAGCATTTTTATTAACACCCTTTTAGGCATACTCTTTTTTGGGGGTTCAATATTCCCCTGCAGCTGTTGTTTTGTGTCATCAGGTCTTCCATATTCTACAAACAAATCATTCGGTAATAGTTCTTCATCAACAAGATATCTGAAACTCCTTGTGTCAAAATACGGAGCATGTTCATCACTATTTATAAAAGCGATCAACGTCTCTTTTTCTAAGGAGCTATTAGCATTCTGCATAATCTGCAATATAGTATCAAAATCTTCAAAAAAATATTTTCCTCTCACTTGATAAATATATCTAATTGGTAACCCGGCGTCCAAACGCAAAATCAGTTCCGACATACCTGTACCAACAACTGTTTCTCTTTCTTCCAAATTATTCCACAAATGAGATATATTTTTTTCTCTACTCTTCAGCTCTGGTAGGACAGGTATAGGATCAGGCAAAGCATTCGTTTTGCCAAAAAGATCCAGAGCTTTTTGAGGCGTAATATTCTTATTATCACCATACCTTCTGGTATCATATAGCTCATGGCACATCTTTTTTAAAGTTTCAAACTTATAATCATTCATACAATCGTACATAGCCTTAATTGGTTCAATTGAAAGGTAATCTTTCTTGCTTAAATCTTTCGCAAATAAATTGTGCAAATTTTGAGTAATTTCTACCTGAGAAGCTGTTGCAAAAGACTCGTCTAATTTAGAAGGTTTCAAAGGAATAATTCGTTCTGAACAAAGTTTTACAAGTTCCTGAAGAAGAAAATGCTCCAAATGTATCATTTCATGTGCAACTAACATCCAATAAGGATCTGCACAGTCCATTACTGAACAAATCAATTCGCCCTTACATTCAATTATCTCAGAAATGCTTTGTATCACTGTACACAATCCCAGTTCCTTATGGTACAAGGTATTACTAATGAGATTTAAGTTGATAGGTGCAAACAAACAATTCGATATATCTTCTTCTATTTTTTCCCCTGCAAAATTAAAACGAGGAGACGTAAGTATTGCATTATTACCCGTGACCGACAAAAACTTACCACCAAAACAAGAATCATCCGAAGAAAATATGATAAGCAATCGCAAATCTTGACATTTGAGCACGCTGTAGGCTTGAAATAAAACATCCAGCCTATTCAGAAATTGTTCTCCTACAGTGGTGCTTTTAATTTTTTCAATACAACCCTTAAAAAAAGCCTTTTCATCTATTCTAGACTGAAGAAAAGAGGAAGCAAAAACACGCTCCACTTCCTTACAGTGACCTATACTTTCGCTCAGGATAGCTCTTTCCAAAAAATTTGCACAACAACAATCCCGGAAAATAAAAATCGCAGCTAAAAGCGAAAGCATCCATCTAATCAACATACCTTACAACTCTCTAATACCTCATCGCTATTATTGATCTTCCAATTGCATCTTCTGCTCTTAAAAGCCCAAACCTGTATGCTACTACTGCCCAAAGGAGAGACAGTTTGTAGTTTCCAATACATTCATACATATTTTGTATATCTACTGCAGCACTCGGCAATCCATTACACAAATAAGCAATGCCATCCGCTGTTTCGGTTAAAAACTCATTAGACAATTCACCCTTAGGTTGCTGATCGACATCGTTTTCAAGTTCTTTTAAAATAGATAAGTCATCTTTGTTTGTACAAAATATACTTTCATACTCAGGTACAAGTTTTTCTGCTATATTTCCTTTTTCTAATGGAGATGCCGAAATAAAGCGTATGGTGTTAGCTGTAATTTTTTCTTGAAGCTCTTGTGCATTTTTGCAAACAGGATGCGACCAAACTTGCTGATTCTTACTATTTTCTACAATTGAATGATAACTAACTGAAGATTGAAGCATTCCATAACTAGAGCTGAATATTCCACATACGATTATATATAAAAATCTTTTCATAATTATCCTCCCTAATAATACTACTACCCTAGATATAGTATACTCGCATTAAAAAAAACAGCAACTACTCTATAATATTTGACTTTATTTAAAGTATGGTTAATTTTATTTAATGTCCATATTTATTTTTTAATCCGTAAACATTTTCTCTTGCTCGCTCCAAAGAAGCGGAATTTTCCCCGTCAGAATCTGTTGAGTCGAGAAATTTTTCGGTATCCAGCCGCTCATGATCATCTTTTTGATTTTCGGACTGAAGTAATTGAATTGCAAAATACCACGAAGATATCGAGGCGAGATTTTATTCAGCTCACAAAACTCCTTTTGGCTAATCTTTGGGTTCTCAAGAAGGCGTTTCTGCATGATGTATGCTTTCGTCAAAAGTTTCGAGAAAGGCGTAATCTGATAAGCATTTTCAGGCTTTGAAACGCTAGCTCGGCGTCCTTTTCTCGTGTTGATTTTCAGCGGAATAAATACTTCAGGTGCTAATAATTCCATTTTTTCGCTCCTTAAACTAACTGCATAATTAGGCTTTCGAAATCCTCTAAATTCAGATCAATTTTGATTCCGTTTTCCTGGATTACGATCTTGTTGATCAGCATATGAATGATTTTGCGCTGCTCAGCTTGATACAAAAAATTCCAAACATCATTCAAATTTTTGATCGCCGTCATCAGATCGGCTTTCGAAACATCTTTGCGCCTCTCAGCCAGGCGATTCAGACTCATCACGACTTCAGGCGATTTCAGAATGCGAACTATTTCTTCGACAACCCGTTTTTCTATGATTTCTGCCGGAAAAGTATGTTGAGAGGCTTCGCAGGATTTGTATTTCAGATGATTTGAGCAAGTGTAATAGCGATACTGCAGACCCTTTTTATTTGAGCAAGTTTGATGCATCAGGACATTGCAAGAACCGCAATGAACAAGACCTTTCAAAAATGACGGAGTCATCGTTTTGCGCACCTTTTGACCCGGTTTTTAGTGCTTTTTGAATATTTCCTGCACCTGATTCCAAACAGATTCTTCGATTATCGCCTCATGCTCTCCCGGATAAACATTCTCTTTGTGAACAACGCAGCCTTTGTAATACGGATTTTTAAGGATGCGCAAAACTGCTTTCGGCTCGAACATTTTTCCTTGCGGAGTCTCCTTTCTCGGACGTGTGCGATGTCCTGCATTATTCAAAATGCCTGCAATTTCAAAGTAAGATTCGGTCTGAAGAAACTTGCTGTAGATGAATTTTATAACCTTCGCTTCTTTTTCGTCGATAATTAACTTGCGATCTTTGCAAGTGTAACCAAGAGGCGGAGTTCCGCCCATCCACATGCCTTTTTTGAGAGATGCCGCAAATTTATCTCGGATGCGCTCGCCTGATAATTCACGTTCGAACTGCGCAAAACTCAGCAAAATGTTAAGCATCAATTTTCCCGATGAATTTGAGGTGTTAAACGACTGAGTAACTGAAACAAAACTGACATTGTACTGATCAAAAAGTTCTACAATTTTTGAAAAATCAAAGAGCGATCGCGAAAGTCTGTCGATTTTATACACGACGACCATATCGATCAAACCTGCTTTGATGTCTTCAAATAACTCTTTCAGCGCAGGTCTGTTCATATTTCCACCGGAAAATCCGCCGTCATCATAGTGCTTTGAAACCAAACGCCAATTTTCATGAATCTGGCTAGCGATATAATTTTCACCTGCCAAACGTTGCGCATCAAGACTGTTAAACTCTTGCTCCAGACCGTCTTCACAGGATTTTCTCGTATAAACAGCGCAACGAATAAATTTCTGCTCCATGTCTTTTAATTCCTATTTCGAAACATTGAAAAATTTTAAGCCATTCCACTTAGTTCCTGCGATTTTTGTCGCGATCGCTGAAAGCGATTTGTAAACTATTCCTTCATATGAAAAACCATCATTTACAACAAGAACTTCATGAATTTTATCTCTGTATTCTTTCGTGATTTTTGTGCCGATTAACGGACTGAATTTGCGTGTTTTTTTCGCTGTTACAGTCTTTTCTTTCGTAACTTCCTTTGCGCAATTTCTGATTTTATTTTCAGTTTCATCATCTAAAGCGCCATAAGCTAATTCTTGAATTTTATAGGCGATTTTGGCGATCATGTATTTTCGACTCATAATTTCAGGATCTCCTTCAAACATTGTGCGCCAGACTTTCA
>JAFUZX010000098.1 GCA_017476405.1 Alphaproteobacteria bacterium
CTTATAACTAGCAGTAATCCGGTATTTAATTATACCGGATTTTTTGGATAATATTTTACATCATATTTTTTATAGAAATCCTTTAAGAATTTGTTTTCTCCGACATTTCTCATTTTCCCATCAATATCGGCACGTTGAATTTTTTTCATGCTTACGTTATCTTTTACAGCGTCGAAAATTTTTCTTCCTGATTTTGTGTCATATACATGGAATATAACTTCATATTTTTTATTATCAATTGTATATTTCACATAAACGTTCCAACGGGCTAATTTCCCTGTCCCTATTTTTTTTACATCGGTAATTTCGATCTTTGTGGATTTCCCATGAGGTAACTCAGATACTAATCTTGTTGCTAATAAATTTAGGACGCATTTCCGTATTTTTGTTCTTTCCTCGGGGTTTTTCTTTCTATATATCGTTCCCATTAAAAACCTTGATATATTTTCAACCGCAATATATTGATTAGTTATGTCTACAAATCTTTGTTGAGCCTGTTCATGGGTCAAATGTTCTTCCTGTACTGATATTATCTCTTCTGAAAAATTTTTTACAAATTCAGCATACGGATATTCTTCCATTGTGATTTTTGAACTTTTATCTATAGTAGAAATAAATTTAGCTTCAATATTGTCTGCTAAAAATCCGAAGAAAACCGCAGATAAGAGAATCGCTTTTGATATCTTTTTCATATTTTTCATAAAAAACTCCATTATTAAAAAAGTAGAGATACATATTGTATATTAGTTTTAATATATATCCAAACGTATTAATTTTTTTATAAAATCCGTTATTTTTTAGCGTTAACAGACCATTCAGGATCAATTGCCTCAAATGGTGTATTTATTTCATGTTTGTTATATCCGGTTATATCAACGCTGAAAATTTTGTTTTTCTTGTTATAATCTTGATGTGAAAACATTACTACACGTCCATTGGGAGACCAAGTCGGGCCTTCGACAAGATTTCCTGACGCCAGCATTCTTTCACCACTTCCATCAGGTCGAATAACTCCGATATAAAAACCGCCGGCCCCGAATTTTGTAAAAGCAATCCAATCTCCTCTTGGAGACCAAACTGGTGTCGCATAACGACCTCGGGAAAATGATAATCTGCGAATATTAGAGCCATCTGTGTCCATAATATAAAGTTGCTGCGCTCCACCTCTATCTGAGTTAAATACGATTTGCTTTCCATCCGGAGAATAGCATGGAGATGTATCTATGCAACGCCCTTTTGTAAGTCGATCGATTCGACGAGTTTGTAAATCAAATGTATATATAGAAGATGCGCCACGTTCTGATAAGCTAAAAATCAATTTACTACCATCGGGAGAATATCTTGGAGCATAACTCATTCCTTTAAAATGAGATATCAGCTGTGTACTTCCTGTGTTGAGGTTATATCGATATATACTGGCTGATGTAGGTACTCTACGACCATTAATGATTTTCTCTTTATAAGTGAAATAGGCAAATTCAGTTCCATTCGGTGATAATCTAGGCGTTAACACAATAGAATTTCCGTATGTGAGAAATCTGTGATTAAATCCATCTTGATCCATTATTGCTAATCGGTATGTTTTTCCGATTCTCGAATTTTTGTTAACTGATACGTACAAAAATTTAGTATCGAAGTAACCTTTTTCCCCGGTAATTCTTTCGTAAATGCTATTAGCGGCTAAGTGAGCAATTTTTCTCCAATCTGAGCTTTTCCCTGAAGCTGAAAAGATACCGACTTTTGTTTCAGAAAATACATCATATAAGGAAAATTCAACTTTTACTTCCCCCATTTCTTCTTTTACTTCCATATTAACGAGATATTGAGCGTTAATTGTTTTCCATAAATGGAATTGCGGTTTCGAATCTTTCCCTTTTAGATCTTGCATAAAAGCTTTTTCAGAAATCATTCTGAACAGATAAGTGCTTTTTAAATCGTTGGAGATCACTTTATCTATTTTAAATTTTAAAGATGAGTTAGTTGGTTCAAATATATTTACGGCGACAGAAATCGCTTTCATTACACCTTTGTTGATGTTTACAATGACTTCCGCATTCGATATATCGCAAAAAATAAACATAAACATGATTGCAAATATTTTTTTCAGCGAAAATTTTTTTAATGAAATATACATATCTAACACCCTCACTCTCCCAAAGCTTCCTTCAAATTGAAGCGCAATGTGATTTCCTTAAACAGATCCAGTTTTTCTCTCGGTATACTCAAAGGACTTGCTTGCAGAATAGCACGTTTAGCACTATCTGCGGCAGCTCTGAATACGTGATCTGTTTTATATTTTTTCTCATCAATAATTTTTATGCTTGATGGAATAACTTCTCCATTATCTCCTAGTTCAACATGAATTTCTATAATAATATTTTCAGCGTCACGTACTCCTGAAGGAACAATCCAGTGAGGATATATTTGCGAACTGATC
>JAFUZX010000009.1 GCA_017476405.1 Alphaproteobacteria bacterium
ATATATATCTTGAATAACATTAAAGATTTTTATATTTAAAACTTCGATATCTTCTATAGTTCGCAATAGATCATTTTCATATTCAGTAACCTCAAATTGATTTCTTATAGATGATGAACAATAAGCAGCTCCGGCTACACGTTGTAAAGTGTCCATATCAAAAATCTTACTAAGAGGATTTTCTTTTATAATTTTTTTAAGATTTTCTTTCTCTCTATGTTGTAATAAAACAAGATAAGATTGAATATGAAAATCATTATTACTATTGCTGCCTACTAAAAACTGATTTTTTCTTAGATCCATAAATCTATCTATTTCATTTATAGATGTAAATATTGTCGGATTTATTGTTTTATCTGTATAATCATTCCACTGTTTTATTATTTCAATTATTTTTGAATTTATTCTTTCCCCTTTATAGTACGAATAGAAGAAATTAATAGCGTCTTTCCGTTGTTTCATTAAAATATCAATAGATAATCGGTTGGTATCAATAGATTTTTTTCTAGATAATTCTTCATTATAAATTACAATGGAAGATTTGCTTTCTTTTTCTAAATATGAGCAGTAAGAACAACTTGTGCTGACAAATAATACTATTAAGGGAATAGCGTATTTTAAAAACATAAACTTACTTTTTTTTCAACTACGATTTTATTTTATAGAATGAAAAATAGATATCAATATAAAATTTTACATAATTTTACATAAAAATTATGATAAAAATAAATCATAGCGGAAGTTTACTGCATTCATTTCTTGCTAACGCATCGACCTTTTCGTTAAATGTATCTCCGTTGTGTCCCCTAACCCATTTCCATGTTATTTTTCGGTTAGCAGACAATTTCAAAAGTTGTTCCCATAATTCTTTGTTTTTAACTTCTTTTTTTTCAGAATTTTTCCAATTATTTTTAACCCATTTCTTTATCCAATTAGTTATTCCTTCTTTTACATATTGGCTCTCGGTAAAAATTTCTATTTCTTGCTCTGAAGATACGGATTCTAACGCTTTAATAACAGCAGTTAATTCCATTTTATTATTTGTTGTGTTTACTTCATTACCGGAAAGTTCTGAAATTTTATTATCGTTGGATATTAGAATAGCCCCCCACCCTCCTGGACCTGGATTGCCACTGCATGCTCCATCAGTATAAATTGTTATTTTAGAGGAATTCTTATTACAATTTTGCTGTTCAGTTTCTTTCATTAATGCTGATGAAAAATATAATTCATCGATTTCAATATCACCGGAAAATATATATTCAGCTTTTGCTTTTTGTATAAAAGTTTCATCAGTAAGAAATTTTATTTCTATATTTCCTCCAAGTTGATGAATAGAAATATGATCCACATTCTCGGAAATTTTAAATTTTTTAGTACTAACAGCTGTCGCCATCGCACCGCTGCCACACCCTAAAGTTAAACCGACTCCTCGTTCAAAGACTCGAAGATCAATTGAGTTATCTTGACGCAATACAGCAAATTCCACATTAGTTCGATTAGGAAAAACTGAATGTTTCTCGATAATCTCACCTGTATTTTTAATTTCTTCGAGAGTGGGCATTGTTTTTACAAATAGAACAAGATGAGGATTCCCGACTGAAACCTTATAAGCATCAACTATATTATTAGTATTTGTGATTTCTTTTATGACTGATAAATCAAATTTTGATATTTTGGTTTTAGTACTCCAGGTAAGATAAGTAGTAGCGTTTTTTATATGAACTTTATACTCAGAATTATCTACTTGTATAATAGTTTGCGAGCAATTTTTAATTCGTTGCATTAAAAGTCCGATGCATCTTGTGGCATTTCCGCAAATTTCAGCTTGGCTTCCATCTGAATTAAAAAATGATGCATAAACAAATGCTGTATTGTTTTCAATTTTGTTTATTTTATAAATAGCAATAAGATCACAACCGATACCATAATTTCTGTTGCTGATTTTTTTAAAAAATTCTGTATTAAATGCAGTATTATTTAGTTGTTGATTCTGCTCAATTATTACAAAATCATTTCCTAATGATTGCATTTTATAAAAGTGAATTAGCATATGACAGCACCGTTTAATAAAGCTTTTGTTATTATTTTACCACGTTCAACAGCCGGCTGATCAAACGGATTAACTTCCATTAATTTACAAACGCTGGAAACTTCAATCATAAAATGCATAAATAAAGCCCCTAATATTTTAGGAGTTATTTCTGATAATTCAAATTTTCGTAAATTAAATTTTTTCTCTATAAGCGTTTTTATAGTAGCATCGCATTGCGCCTCAAAAATTTCAGAAATATTTTTTTGAGCAAGATAATTAAATTTGTTAGGAACATTATTCGTTATTGTAAAATCACAATTTTGCTTTTCATAAAAAAAAGAAAAACATTTATCTCTTGTTCCATCTAAGTATAATTGTAGCTGACTATGCTGATCTACGGATCCACGAGCAGCAATTGGAGTAATGCCAATTCCATCTTTTCCGGAACTTTCCGCATATAATTGCGCTAGCCACTCCGCAAATGGCTTAAGCTTATCTGAATAAATAAAAGATACATGATTCGTGATTTTGTTTTTAAAATTTTGAAAAACAAAAGCTGCTCCTTTTTTTATATTTTCCATATCTCCATGCAGAATATTTTGAGCACCTTCATAAATTTCGTTGGGATTAATTCCGCAAATCAGCGCAGGTAACATTCCAACAATTGAAAATACGGAAAAACGTCCACCTATAGTTTTAGGATGATCAAAACATAGAAAATTATTATCAATAGCTATTTGTTTTAATGAAGAAGATTTATTTTCAGTAATAATCACTATTTTTGAAGAAAGCTGATAATTTTTAAAAAAATCCATAATCAGAAGAAGTTGTGTAATTGTTTCAAGAGTTTCTCCCGATTTTGAAATACATAATATTCTGACCCTTTCAGGGTGTTTGATATGTGAAATCGTAGTTTGAAAAGTTTGTGGATCTAAATTGCTAAGAAATTGAATATTTTTTCTCAGAGGATTTTTCAAATTAGCTTTTGCTATTTCATATATACATTGAGCTCCAAGACTTGATCCTCCAGTTCCGATAATTAAAAACTCATCAGCTTGTAACCATTGTGTTAACTCTGAATTATTTAGGAATTTCAGATTATCAGCTAAATCAACAATAGAAAAACAATCGTAAGTTATTAAATTTTTTAAAAATCCAAAGTCTTTTTCATTGAAAGACATATTATTCGGATAGAGAACTTTTTGAACAAACATTTTCTTTGCTTTCTATTTATTTTTTGTGTTTTCAGGCAATATTGTGGAAATGACACTCGGATCATTACGGAATATTGCTTTTGCTTGATCATTTATTTTTTCAAGATTATATTTTTTTGCGAATGTCGGATATCCAATCAGAAAATCAAAATCATATCCTGAAGCTATTTTTTTAGATATTTGATTTGCGACATCAAACATATCATGTCCTACAAATCTATATGAATCAACGATTTTTTTTACGGCTTGATTAGCTTGCTCCTCAGTTATACCTTCACATGCGATATTTTTTATTTCCGTTAGAACAGCGGTAATGACATCTGATGTTTTTTCTGAATTAGGAGCTGTAAGAGTTATACACAAATCGCCGTAATCATAATTCCAAGAAGAGTAACTAATTGAAATGGATGCTATTTTTTTCTGATTAAAGATAAGATTTTTTTGTAACATATCGCTCATGGCATTTATAAATATTTCGGTTGCCAAAGCATTATCTTTTTCTCGACGATAATTAGGTATTCTCCAGTACATTTCAATCATAGGGACACTAATTTGATTACTGTACCGAGTAAGTGCTATTGTAGAATCGTGATGAGATGGTTCTTGCATACGAACGATGTCAGATGAGGTTTTCTTACAAACTGAAAAGTGCTTTTTTACTAACGCTATTGCATCATTTTTTATGATATTTCCGGCTATAATTATAGTTATTCTGTTATTTGCGTAATTATATTCTTTAAAACGTCTGATATCATCTGCGGATATCTGTTTTAAACTTTCAAGATTTCCCTCTATATCAGAACCATATTTGGAATGCCAATATAAAGATCTCATGCTTTCTTTTCGCATGATGTTTTTATCTATCTGAGATTTATTTAATAAGTTATTTTCAACAAGTTTTTTTTGAATAGCCATATCTTCTTTTGAAAATGAAAAATTCGAATATATCTGTCCGAAATTTTTCAAAATACCGTCCAGATTTTCTTTTTTTGCAAGAACATAATAAATACTTTGATCGTATCCGACATAAGAATTTATTTCTGCTCCGTAATGCATAGTATTTCCGTTATCGTTTAATTTTTTTAAGTAAATTTTAGACAGTAAGTTAGCAAGCCCCTCTTTTTCAACTTCATCGGTACTTCCACAAGATACACAAAACATTACAAGCAACATATCGGATGAATTTGCTTCTATAAAAATTACAGATACACCGTTGTCTAGTTTTTCTTGATGAAGATTACGATATTCTTGTCCGAATGATACGAATTGAGAAAACAAAAAGAAAAGGACTATAACTAGCTTTCTAAATAATTTCAACATAAGTAATGACTCCCCTACTCCATACACAACAAAAAAACATTATTCAATCGATGTATTTTATTATCTTACTTTAAACACGGAGGAACAATAAGTTTATTAGTAGAAATTGTATTTTCCGTATCGATTTTTTCATTTTCAAAACCGCCACATGCTGATAAAAGAAACAATATTAATAAACTGATATATCTCATTTTTTCTCCTCTATATATGAAATTATTAACAATGAAAAAGTTCCGAGTACAATAGCTGTATCCGCAATATTAAATGCCGGCCAATGATATTGGTACAAATGGAAATCCAAAAAATCAGTAACAGCACCGAATCTTATACGATCAAAAATATTCCCGATAGCTCCTCCGATAATAACAGAAATCGGTAAACGATAATAAGGCTGTTGTTTTAGCATAAAAACTATAAGAAAAGCTATAATAAATAAAGCTAATAATGACAATATAACGGGTGGAATAGTGTCTTCGAACAATCCGAATGTTACTCCTCGGTTTTGTACAAGAATGATATTAAAAAAAGGAGTGAGAGCAATGTTTTCTCTAAGATACAAAAGAACAAATAACTTAGATAGTTGATCAGACATAAAAACAAATGCTAAAGCAAAAGTGCTTAGTTTTTTCGAGCTAAAACACTTTGGCATCTTTCGCATATTTGTCCTTTCAAAGATGTAGATACTTTCCAACATCTTTCACATTTCTCTCCTTCAGCTAATTTTACGATTATTCCGATATTTTTTAAATCATCACTGACAAATGCGTTATCAGGAATTTCCTTGTTGAAAATTTTAAATTCTGAAGTTATCGCAACTTCTGCCCAAAATTCTTCATCTTTTACAGAAAGAATATCATCAGGATC
>JAFUZX010000099.1 GCA_017476405.1 Alphaproteobacteria bacterium
CAAAAAAGCTCGAGTCATGATTGAAAATTTCTGCCGTGAATACAATTCTGTTCGACCTCATTCTTCTCTCAAATATACCGCTCCTCTTTCCTTTATTGCCTCTTCATAACAATATACGAGCTTTCTGGTGGTTCATTAAATGGGGGCTTGACATCGCTTTTTCTATCGCTTCTAAATCCGATTTCGTATACATATATAAATAGCCCTTTTACTATCTATATATGCCGTTTTTCAAAAAATCAGACAGAAATACATGTTAAGAAAAAGATACAAGCAAGGTAATTAACACTTTCATCAAGACTATGTTATAATAAACGTACAAACTTGTAAGGAAGCATTATATGAGCGAAACAACTCTTTTAGACATACAGTCGGATTACATTTTTAAACGTGTGTTCGGCATAGAAAAGAACAAAGAGCTCCTTATTTCTTTGATCAATTCTATTTTGAAAGGAAATCCGCAAGTTACAGATATTGAGATTCGGAATAGTGAAATTTCGAAGATATTTAAAAACAATCTCACCATTCATTTGGATATCAAAGCAGAGATAAATCCGCAGGAATTCGTAGACATCGAGATACAGGTTCGCAACACGGGCGAAATTATGGAGCGTGCGATTCAATATCTGGCGGAAATTCTTACGGAAAATTGCCGAAAGCTTACGGAAGAAGAAAAAAAAGCAGGTCAGAAACAAACTTACAAATATCCGAAAGTAATCGGTATCTGGATTATGGGAGAGAACGTCACTGATAGAGCTGACGCTGTAAATGAAGCATGTCTGGCTTTTCCTCCGACTGAACGAGATGAATATCAAATCATCACAGATAAATTGCACATATTTTTTGTTGAATTGCCGAAATTTCATCCGAAACATGTTGATCGAAAAAATATGCTCGACGTGTGGATGGCGTTTTTGAAAAATCCTTTGAACGATGATATTCAAGATGTTCCTGAAGTACGAAAAGCGCTCGATACACTGAAAGAAATCAGCGCTGATAAAAATGAACGAGAGATCTATAATCTGAGACAGCAAACAGAATTCGGATACATAAGCGAAAAAAATGTGGCTGTAGAAAAAGCTCATAAAGCCGGAAAAGCTGAAGGCAGAGCAGAAGGCCTTGCTAAAGGCGAGAAAATCGGTATCGAAAAAGGCACAAACGAAAAAGCTATTGAAGTTGCAAAAAAGATGCTATCTGATGGTATGAGCGTTGAGTTAGTTGCTAAATATTCAGATCTTTCGGCAGAAGAAATCGATAAATTAAAGCATCATTGTTGAAAAGTTGATACGACGGTAATCGAGAAGTGGAAATTCGATTCCGTGAGTTCAAAAATTCAGTATAATTCTATGGCTTTACAGGCTTAAGTCATTTCATTTTTTTGAAAACATCAGATGACCGACAAGATTCATGGTTTGAGTTAATCCTTTTTTGTCCAACTTTTTTCTTATCTTATCAAAAGACCGACCTGATGCAGTTGTGCAGCTGCAAAGTACAACACATTTATCATCAACGTCAGACAAATCAAAAATTCGCTCTATGGTAAGTTGACGATTACTATAGTAATTCAAGAAATGCTGAAATCTGTTTAAGAATATGCCATTATCCAGTTTACTGTACCCCGGATCATTTTTTTCAAGCAAAGGATCGCTTAACCAATAAATTTTTTTCCCGGCACGATATTCATCAACAATTTACTCAAAAAACAAATGATCTTTTTCTCTGTGATCCCATACATTTAAAACGGCGTATTTATTGCAGGAGAAGTGTGGAACGACGCAAGATATTGAAATAATAACGCTCAAAATTTTGACGAAGTATTTACTTTCAACAATAAAGACAGCAAATGCAGGTAAGAATAATACTACTGACGGAAATAAGTAATAACTATGATTAAGTCTTAGGAGAAAATAAGCAAACGCATATCCTGTACTTGCGAATAATAATGCATCAGTAAATATGTGTTCTCTATCTTTTCTTATCAATACAAAATACAACCTTAATAAGGTCAAGCCAACTATGAAATATAATATTGGCTCATTAGTGAACAAAGAAAAGGATAAGTCTGATATATTTGAGGAAACAGAAGCGTAAATTCCGGCATATTTTCTAAATAATCTTCTGTATATGTAAATTGCGACAAAAATAACGAAATTAAAGAGCAAGGAATAGTTTAAGAGCTTACTTTTTTGAGATAGATCATCGAATAATAATTCTGTTACAGCGATAATTGCGAAAATCCCAAATACCGGTTCTTTCATATAAGTTGCATACGCAGCCACAACAAAAGTTAAGAGGTAATATCGGAATTTATCTGTTTTTTCTGCTTTTGTATAACTCCACATAAATACGCAAAGAAGAAAAGATAAAGTTTTTTCGGGATAAAAACACTCCATATGAATCTGCATAAAACTCGATACGGAGAATAATATTAATAAAGAGAATAACGATACCGCATAA
Source organism: Alphaproteobacteria bacterium (assembly GCA_017476405.1). GTDB lineage: Bacteria > Pseudomonadota > Alphaproteobacteria > UBA3830 > UBA3830 > BNWE01. Next base: position 2,458 of record JAFUZX010000099.1, read on the forward strand.
TTCTTTTTTGTTACTTTCTTTAAAAAAGAAAACATCATTAAGCTGGATGCTACTAAAATAACACAATTGTATATGCAATGAGCAAGCGCAGTCTTTCCATATGGAACTAATAATAAAATTGAATAATCACTATGGCCAAGAGGATAAAATCTTCCGTCCCATGTACATCCGTGGGCCGCTTTTCCGATTGCCGTAGTCATTAAAAATAAATAATCATCTCCCCACAGTGAGCCCCCATATAACCAATTTGCTTTCCGCAACACGCAGAAACAAATTACAGATAGAACGCAAAATAAAATTCCATAAGTCAGCTTTTTTATTAAATCTGTTTTTTTGATATTAATCATTGTGTTTTCCGGATATCCAATCTTCGATGATAAATTTAGGACGCTGCTTACTCTCTATGTATATTTTTCCGATATATTCACCGATAATTCCCAAGCATAAAAGTTGAACTCCTCCCAAAAAAAAGTTCGATAGTATCAATGAAGTCCAACCGGTAACTGTTTCTCCGGATATTTTTCTAAAAATAGCGTATACGCTAAATAACCCAACTATGAGGCAAGTTAAAAATCCTAAAACAGCAATCATTCGGAGAGGAATGACAGATAAAGAGGTAATTCCATTAATTGCAAGAGAAAGCATTTTCTTTAACGGATACTTTGACTTCCCTGCGATCCTCTTCTTGCGAGCATAAAAAACTGTATCTGACCGAAATCCAATGAGTGGAATTATGCCACGAATATAAATATTTCTCTCTTTAAATTCTAATAAAGCCGACAAAGCTTTTTTGCTGAGCAATCTGTAGTCTGCATGATTGCTGACTTGTTCGACTCCCATTGCGGACATAAATTTATAAAATAAGTTAGCACTTGTCTTTTTGAAAAAACTATCACTGGAACGATCTTTACGTACACCATACACAATATCGTTTCCTTGCATATATTTTTCAACCATTTTCGGAATACACTCGGTATCGTCTTGTAAATCCGCGTCAATGCTGATGCAAATATCTGTGTCTATGTACGATAACCCGGCAAGCAAAGCCATTTGATGACCATAATTGCGAGATAATTTTAATTCTCGAACTCTGCCATCGCTATTGTCGGATATTCTTTTAATCAAATTCCATGTATTATCCTTGCTTCCGTCATCAACAAAAAGGACGTAGCTACCTGATTTAATTTTTTTTGCGGTTATTAACCGCTCCAACACCAAATTAAGTTCTACAAAACACTCTTTAAGAACTTCTTCTTCATTATAACAGGGAACAACTATCGCCAACGTCGGAAGATTATTTTCAGATTTTCTCATAAACTCATTCATGATACTATAATATCATCAATGAAGAAAAATTAAAGAATTTTTTAATGTTTTCTCAAAGTAATAATAACGATGAATAATCATTGTCTATTGAAAA
>JAFUZX010000100.1 GCA_017476405.1 Alphaproteobacteria bacterium
AAAAAAAGCATAGAAGATGGAAAAAAAATTCAACTCATAATTGAATCATGGATAGCTCAAAATAATGGATTTGAAATACAAAAAAACAACGTTTCATCACTACAATATTGGTTCCTAAAAAGAAAATGCGAAAAAGTAGTTATCACATCAGATGTTCAATCAACGAAACAATTAACTGAAACAATTATCGATAACGTAAAAAACTTATTATTTCAGTACAATATAGAATGCATCCCATTTTATGTAAATTTCAGCGATAAATACAATGAAAACTACATGCATCTCGCACGAGTAAAGGAGTGGTTAAATGATCGATGAAATAAAAGATGTTAACGCTTCTGTTTGGATTTCAGCATCTGCCGGCACAGGTAAAACAAAAAGCTTAATAGATCGAATACTAGCATTACTACTTAACAAAGCAGATCCGGCCAAAATACTATGTCTGACATATACAAAAGCAGCCGCAACAGAAATGCTTAATCGCTTATCAGATAAAATCCAGCAATTTTCTCAAATGCCTGATACGTTGTTAATACAAGAACTTAAACACCTTGGTTTTGATGAAACATACTTACAAATATCAAAGACATTATACTCAAAAAGTCTTATCTCAGCAGATTGGGTAAAAATACAAACAATTCACAGTTTCTGTTTTAGTATTTTGAAAAAATTCCCCATTGAAACAGGACTTATGCCAGGTATAACCTTATGCGATGACTATCAACGCAAAAAATTACTACATCAATCTATAGAAACAGTTTTATTTAGAGAAGATTGTCGACAGTTTTCCGAATACATATCACAATTTACAACAGATATTACAGAATTTTTTCAGCAACATACTATAAAACTTCAAAAATTCACTTCAAAATTCAATGAATTTGACCTTCTTTATCGTGATTTTTTCGGCATAAAAGAAAATGAAAAATTATTCGATAAAAATCTAGATCAAAGTCTAATTAAACAAATATTCGGAGAACAATATAAGCAAATATTTCAACAGCTAGCTGATGTTTTATCTACAGGAAAGAAAGAGGATAATAAAAAAGCTGCTATACTTTATGAAAATATAGCTAATCCATCCCCAAATTTTGTATATGCTTTCTTAACTAATGAACTGCAAATAAGATCATCTTTGTGTAGTACGACAATTTTAAAATCTTATCCGAAATTTCAAGAAAAAATGTTAGAGACAGCTAAAAAAGCTATTGAATTTTGTAAAGTAAAAAATACATACGTCTCTGCTGCCGCTAACATATCTCTTTTTTATTTAATTAACAAAATTCTTGATAAATTTAATCAACTAAAAAGACTAAATCACTGTTTAGATTTCGATGATATTATTTCATTAACATCAGGATTACTAAATAATATTGAATGGGTTATGTATAAAATAGATAATAGCATAGACCATATACTTATAGATGAAGCTCAAGATACAAGTCCTGAACAATGGGATATAATTAATATCATCACTGATGAATTTTTTGCAAATTACGGTTCATCTAAGACTGTTTTTGTTGTAGGAGATGAAAAGCAATCAATCTACTCATTTCAAGGAGCGGATGTTAAAATTTTTAAAAATATTCACGATAAATTTGAAGCTCGATCAATTGCAAATGGGCAAAAATTTCATAACGTAAACTTAAATAAATCATACAGATCATCAGGAAATATATTATCTTTTGTTGATGATATATTTAAAAACACAACGCACGATACAAACCGATCGAAATTTTCCGGAGTGATAGATATTGTCGATTTATTTGAAGATACAACTACTTCTATTCCCGAAACTAATATTTATAATACAGTACTTCCTCCGATTACAGCTGAAAAAACAATGGCAGAATATATTGCTAATTTTATCAAACAAACTATTGATTCACAGATACTCGTAGAATCTAAAAATCGCTCAGCGGAACCTTCTGATTTTATGATATTATTTCAACGACGAGATACAAATGCCATGGGAGAAATAATTAAATCTCTTCGTAAACAAAAAATTCCAGTATCCGGAATTGATAGAATGTTGCTGAAAGATGAAATAATAGTTGAAGATTGCCTGGTGTTTGCTAAATTTGCCTTACTTCCTCAAGATGATCTAACCTGCGCTCGTTTTCTTAAATCACCTATAATTGGAATATCTGAAGAAGAACTTATGCAACTATGCTTAAAACGTACCAATATGAATCTATGGGAATATGCTCTTAACAACAATGAAATATCTCAAAAATACAATTTGCAATATATAAATCAAATAATTATGCAAGTTAATCAAATGTCAGCATATGATTTCTTCTCCGAAATTTTAATTAACGGAATGAAAGAAAAGTTCATATCCCGATTAGGAACAAAATGTTTAGAACCTTTATATAACTTCATTGATATAGTAATAACCTATGAAAAAGAGAATACGCCATCTTTACAAAATTTTTTACAATGGTTTCGAGATAATGATATAGAAATTAAATATGATTCTTTTAATAATGAAAATTGTGTCAGACTAATGACTGTTCACGGTTCAAAAGGCTTACAATCACCATTTGTTATTTTAGCCGATACTCATTTTTATAAAACTAAAAACGACAAAATCATTCAAAACGAAAATGGTATTATGTTTTGGAATATTTCATCGAATACTATAACAGAAAAATTATCTGATCTTTGTAAAATATATAATCAATATGAAACTGAAGAATCTAAACGCAGATTATACGTAGCTCTTACACGTGCGGAAGATTACGTATGTATACTCGGACTACAACAGAAGAATAGACGCAGTAATTGTTGGTATGATCTAATATATTCTCAAATAAATACAAACAAATTCAAAAAAATAAGCATTAATAACCAATATGTATTAAGATTTGGTGATTTTTCATTTACGCAGAAAACAAAGAAATATGAAACAGAAAAGAAAATTTCAATTAAAATTCCGAATTGGCTGAATGAAAAATTGGAATTACCAACTTCAAACATATCTGAACCCCAAATTAAAAATGACAATATGATATATGGTGATTGCGTACATCTTCTACTAAGTGAATTACCGCAATATGATTTATCAACTTATGATATTTTTGCGGATGCTATAATCAGCAGATTCAACCTATCTGATTTACAAAAATTAAAAGCAAAAGAAGAATCATACAATATTTTACGAAATAAGAATTTTTCATTTATTTTTGATCAAAAATCTCTTTCTGAAATAACATTCATTGAAAATGGAAAAGAAAATCGAATAGATAAAATCGCATTTTTAAATAATGAAATATGGATTATTGATTTTAAAACAGGAGAATATCATCACCAAATTCCACAAATATATATTAATCAGTTAACAAAATACAAAAAATCGCTAAGTAAGATGTATCAAGATAAAAATATAAGAACTGCTATTTTATGGACATCCGCAAATAAGTTAGATGAAATCACAATTCAGCATGATTAATAATTAATTGTACTTATTCAACTATGCTTGTGGATTATTTTTTTTTAATTAATCTTTCATTAACTGATAGCATAAGTAATTTACGAATTTTTATCTTTTCGTTAATAAAATGTTAATCTTTTGTTAATAATTTCTTAATTCTTTAAAAATTAAAAATTATGCATATTTTATCCACAGATCATTAACAGATATATTATTTCATAGAATTAACTGTTACTCAAAGGTTACACTTAACAATTCACTAATCCACAAGACTAACAACTAAAACAAATATATATTGAATAATTATATTTATTGTTGTAAAAGATAAAACGTAAAGTTCGTCGGGGTGTAGCGCAGCCTGGTAGCGCGTCTGCTTTGGGAGCAGGATGTCGGAGGTTCGAATCCTCTCGCCCCGACCATTTTCTTAAAAAATAATAGCTTCAATTATTTTATTCTATTGTGTTAAGTAAAAATAGAAGATATAAAATAAATAGTTAAGTTGTAATGTATAATGGAGTAAATGCTAAAAAAACTTTTCATATCAACTATAGCTCTTGCGAACAATTTAGTCGCAACTGATTTTAATTTTAGTATTAATTCCGAAATATCAAACAATCATACACAAGAAATCATTACTCCAGCAGAAAATTTTGATCTTTATGAACAAGTAGAAAAAGAATTTGTAACTTTTTGTAAATTTAACGGAAAAATAATCAGAAAAAATAATATTGGAATTCTTACCAAGGATCATTATGGAAAAAACTACGAAAATTATCGTAATGAATTAATTAGTGCAGCCTATATTAATAGAAATAAAAAACTACATGTAACAATCAAAAATAAAACTATTTTTTTCGAAAATCCGCCAAATTTACTGGATATAGAATCATCTTACAGCTGTAATATTTCATATAATTTTCAAGATAGTTATTTAAATTCAGGACTTTTTTACGATATATTTTGTGTTATGCTAAAAGCAAATTACTTGGCACTGCAAACAAAAGAGGTAATTGAACTTTCAGAGAAAGATATCACCGAAAATGAAATTTACGTAGTTCAAAAACAAACAATAAAAGATATTCTGGAAGAAGAAGATTTCAATGCAAAATGTATTTCATATATACATGCGTTTTACCAAAAACAACCAAATCAAAATCAATTTATAGATAAATATGAAACGATAAGTAATCTTTTACCTAAATTATCATATTTCACTGATGATTCAAATGGATTAGACGGATGGATTAATTATCTTCCTTCGTGTTATTTTTCGTTATTTCTGTACGTTTGAGAATCAAGACCTCTTTATCTAGGTCTTAACGAATGAT
>JAFUZX010000101.1 GCA_017476405.1 Alphaproteobacteria bacterium
AGGGTCGAAGCATCCCTCTTCTCTGGTAGAGTTAAATCTGAATTTGTTATTTAATTTTTCTTAATATCTGATTTATTTCATGCATTTAATTTATTCAACAATTCTTCTTTATCTTCTGCTATAACAGCAACTCTATATTGAAAATGATCTCTTCCTGAATTCAATGTAAAACTAACATCGATTAGGGAATATTGCTCAGAATCCACAGAAGAAAGATAAACTATCAAATTAGTAATCATAGCATGCAAAGAATTTTTATTTTTGGCAGAAAGCGTAAACAAAATAGGCTCTCTTAATTCAGCGTATTTAATTTTTAACGATCGATATTCCGACAACACCATATGTGTATTTGAACCACCAAAACCAAAACAGCTCATTGCAGCAACAAGCGGTTTTTCGCTACCCCATGATATATTTTTTATAGGCAGCTTAAAATTAGTGTCACTAAAGTCAATTAATTGGTTTAGTTTATTAAAATTCTGATTGGCTGGAATTTGTTTATGTTTCATGGCCAGTAGTATCTTAAATAACGATGCCATGCCAGCTGCTGGCTCTAGGTGTCCAACTGTACTTTTCACTGCTCCAAGATATACAGGAGAATCTAAGTCGTTAGCTTCCAGTTTTTTCCAGGCAGCCTTTAAAGCTTCTATCTCAATAGGATCTCCTAATTTTGTCCCTGTTCCGTGAGTCTCTATATATGAAACCCTTTTAGCTAAATCTCCGTGATAAGCTGAAACAATTAGTTCTGTCTGCGAATCTTGATTAGGAGCCGTGATAGAGTTAGAGCGTCCGCCATGTCCTTCACTTATTGATTCGATTATTCCATAAATGCTATCTCCATCTTTAATTGCTTCGTTGTATCTTTTTAGTAATACACACCCAACGCCCTCACTCCTGACGTATCCATCAGCCGACTCGTCAAATGTTGCGCAATGAAAATTCGGAGATAAAATTCCCATACTTTTCGCTCCATCTGTAGTATTGGGATCAAGCATCAGAGTAACAGCTCCTGCTAAACAATAATTACACTCGCCTGAAAGTAAACTGTTAACTGCCATATGGATTGCAACAACAGCGCTTGAACATGCGGTATCTATCGTTTGACTAGGCCCTCCAAAATTAAAGAAATAAGAAACACGATTCGCGATCATATTGTTTGAATTACCAATCGCAACAAAGGGGTGATGACATATTCCTGATCTTGAAAGAAGATTACGATAGTCGTTGAATTGAGCTCCTACAAAAACCCCAACCTTTGTCAGATCTGATGGACAATACCCTGCATCGACTATTGTGTTGTAGCAACTTTCAAGAAATATACGTTGTTGAGGATCCAACAACGTAGCTTCTCTTAGAGAAATATTGAAAAAACTATAATCGAACGAATCATAATCATTTATAAGTCCACCAAAGTACTCCCTATCTTTCCAACGACGAATCGGAACAATATTATTCTTATGCTCTATTAAATTCTTCCAATACTCATCTAAGTTATCAGCATTAGGCATTTTTCCACTAGCCCCAATAATAGCTATTCGTCTATCTTCTAACACAGTCTTGCTTCTAATGTCGGAATTTATATGTTTTTCTGCTCTTTCATGCAACTTCTCATTTAAATAACGAAACAGCTTATTTACAGAGTTATACTTAAATAAAATCAACACAGGTAATGGCACAGAATATCGATCTCCTAGTCTTTGAGCTAATTCCTGTAGCATTATAGAATTCAGTCCGATCTCTCCAAAAGAAATATCTAGATTAATATCAAATTGGTTACTTGTTACTTGGTTAACAGCTGAAACAATATCGTTCAGATCTATTCCATGCACAGGAAGTTTTTGTTCCAAAGGTTCAGAGCCACTAGACTCAAGCTTGCTGCTATAATATCCAGCATATTTTAGAAAACTATCCAAATGAACCCTTCCTGGTAAAGGTACAATTTGGTCGATACTCTCCGACACATTGTTAACTATTAAATCAAATAATTCTACCCCATTGGCTTCGGATAAAATATCTATTCCAAGTGACTCTTTTAAATAATTCTTCAATGTAGAGTGCTTCTCTGCATGATTGATCCATAGAGGCCAACTAATCGATATTGTATGACCTTTTCTTTTCTTATCTCGCACTAGCTTATTTCTAGAACGAACAAAAATATCCAAATAACTGTTTGCGGTAACATAATCAGATTGTCCTATATTTCCTGTAATTGCTGCTAAAGATGAAAAACATGCGAAAAAATCTAGGGCTATATCTGCTGTGCAAATATCTAGATGCTCTGCTCCCTTAGCTTTCACAGATATGGTTGATAAAAACTCATTTTCTTTTTTTTCATCGAATAAAGCATCATGAATTTGGCCTGCTGAATGAATAACACCATCGATTGTTTCAAAATACTGAAGTGACACATTTACTGCATTACGAACCTGCTCCAGATGCTCAATATCTGTTGGGATATAATGTATACACTTACCATCATACAGGTCACCGAATGATTCTTTTATTAAATCTTCTGAAATTCTAGATCTACCGAGCAAAACGAGTCTTGCATCATATTTTCTTCTCAAAAATTTGGCAACAAACAGACCAATACTTCCCATTCCTCCAGTGATCAAATATACGCCTTTATTTTTTAAGCGTTGAGCCGTAGAAGATAGCGAAATCTCTTGAAAGCTATACTTCTGAAATTTATCATCGCTTATACATAGACGCACAGAATTCTGATCTTTCCAGAGGCACTGATCAAAACTTTTTATGATCTTCAAATTTTCAGGTCTAATGATATCTCTCTCTAGCATTACAACTTCAATATTCTGCTTCTCTAATGAGAGTGTCCTAAATAATCCATAAATGCTATGCTGTATCTTTTCAGTTTCAGTTTTTGGACTTTTAAATGCAACAATTAATATCTTGAAATGAATGCGTTGTGCAATCATGACCCTCGCTATGGTGTAGTATATGTGAAGTAAATCCTCATAACCATAAGACAAGTTATCGATAGGATCAAAAATAGTTACTCGTAATGTTTTCTGCTTGAATTTTTTAAAAATCTTGTCCCAGTCTTTAGCATTTTTATAATCAATAACGAAAATATTATTTTTTTTGCTAGGAGAATTATGTCCACGATCTACTACAAAGTATCCGTCTGAGTCAGTATATGGGGCATTTATATACAGTGTGGGGAACTCATCGCTATTGGCCCACTTACTAATATCTCCAGCATCTAGGTAGTGTGAAGTCAACAACGAGTATTCGAATTTATTTTTTTCTTTACCTTCTATTCTATTAAAATTCAGCCAATATGTGTTCTCCATAAATGGATATAATGGCAGCATCTGTATCGATTTTATAGGGAAAAGAACCGAAAAATCAACCGGTTTGTTGTTAATATATCTGGACATCAAATCATTTGACGTTTTTTTTTCAACGCTCCTATTTCTTAGACTTTCTAGCAATTCATTTTTATTTTTTACAAGATAACATACTCTTTTCTCAAAGTGTTGTCTTGCACAACAGAGTGTGTAGGATAACGAATATAAATCATAATCTGCATTTTCAACGAATAGTAGAAGATCACTAATACGCTTGCTAAGAGCTTCATCTGTTTTTGCTGATAAAGGAATCATGTACGAATCTAGCATATTTTCATTATGGGAATTTTGTTCGTAACGTTGCATGATAACGTGAGCATTTGATCCGCCTGCTCCAAAAGCGCTTAACCCTGCATATTGGCCATTCCATTCAATGACTGACTTGGCTAATTTAAATCTGGTTTTATCCAATGATAATTCTGGATTTTCAATATTAGAAAACAAATTAGGATAAATTTTCTTATTCTGAAATTGCAGCACAATTTTCACTAGTCCAGCCAATCCAGCTGCAGATTCTAAATGCCCGATGTTGCTTTTTATGGCACCTAGCCAACAAGTACTTTGCCTCAAAACAGAAACTGAGCTTCCATATGCTGATTTTATTCCTTCTATTTCAATAGGATCTCCGAGTGCAGTACCTGTTCCGTGGGTTTCAATATATGTAACATCCTCTGGCTTTATCGCTGCTTTATTCAGAGCATGTCTTATTACATCTGCTTGAGCTGAAATGGAAGGCACAGTATATCCCGATGAAGTACCGACAGAATTAACAGCAATTCCTTTAATGATTCCATAAATTTTATTCCCATCTGTTATGGCATTACCTAATTTTTTTATAAAAATAGAAATAATTCCTTCACCAGGAACATATCCATCTGCTCCTACTCCAAAGCTTTGACATTTCCCCGTCGGGCTTAAAAAACCAGATTGAGAAAGAGCGACATATTTCTCTGAACGAGGCATGATATTGACCCCCCCAACAACAGCTGAGGAACATTCTCCGAGAGCAATACTATCGATGGCAACATTTAATGCTGTTAAAGATCCAGAGCACATGCTATCAATGCAAACACTGGGCCCGTTGAAATTCATAAAAAACGACAATCTATTAGCTATGGATGCTGGTGAATTACTAATGATAGGTAAGTCAGTATTGTCAAAATTTTGATAATGGTTGAACATGGCAGCGACAAAAACTCCCACCCGTTTATCAAGTGTTGCAAAGTATCCACCATCTTCCAGTGCATTGTACGAAACTTGTAAGAATTTTCTTTCTTGTGGATCGATTTTTATAGCTTCAGAAGGGGTAATTTTAAAAAACGCATTATCAAACCCTGCTGCATTTTTTATAAAACCACCGTGGCGACAATAAGTACTGTTTTTATTCCTCTTATCCTGAGAGTAGTATTTTCTCCAATCCCATCTATCATTTGGAATTATTTTAATTGCACAAGTCCCATTGGATAATATTGTCTCAAGCTCCGAAACGTCTACAGCTTCAGGAAACTCTCCAGCAATTCCTACAATGGCAATATCTTCATCGTTATAAGCATTGCTAAACTTTTTCGATATTCCATCACACGGGCTCAATGCGCTTTCGCTGGAATTATCGTATTTTTGCTTTTTCTTATTTTCCTTTAAAGAAAGGCCAGTTATATACTCTAGCACTTTTGAGGAAAGAGTCTCGAGAAAAAAAGATGTAATCTTATTGATTGAAAAACGTTCAAATAATAGAGCTTTGCTCAACTTATATCCCGAAACATGTTTCCGAATTTCATTTTCAAAAAATACGGTAATATTTATTAATCCGACTGAGTCCACACCCAAATCGATAATGGATTGATCAAAATCAATTTTAGAAAATCCTGAAAACTTTCTTATGCACTCATATACCCAAGCTTGAATTGCTTCTTTAAATAAAAAATTATTCTCATTTCCTCCTTCAATTTTATTCTCGTGAACCCAGTGTTGTTCCAGCAATGATGGATTTCCATTCCAAATAGCAATCCTACCATTTCCTAGGCTCAGTGCGTATTCTAAGGCTTTGAAACACTCTTTAGGCGACATCAGTTCGACGTCCAAAGACTTTACTAGCATCTGCATCCCATCAGAAGCCCATGCTCCCCAATTAATGGAAAACCAATTTTTGTAATCCTTTTCATTCCTGAGATATGAACAAAAATCATCCATGAATGCATTCGCAGCAGAATAAACTGCTTGCCCTATATTTCCGATCATTCCGGATATAGATGAAAATAAACAAACAAATCCAAGATCTATTTTTTGGGAAATTTTGAATAGGTTAAGTGCACCATAAATCTTAGGAGATATCACTAAATTGACATCTCTGCTTTCATAATTTCGTAGTAATTTATCTTTTATGATACCAGCCAAATGAAAGATACCATCTATATGACCATAGTAGTTCCTAATGTAATCAATTGACTTTTCCAATTCCTCATAGTCAGACACATCAGTGCTAATATAAGCAGATACTCCTACATTTTTTACTTCTTTTTTTTGCTCTTCATTCAGTTTCCGTCGTCCAATTAGTATTATGCGAGCTTGATAGTTTTCTACTAGCCACTTCGACATTAGAAAACCAATTCCTCCATTACCGCCTGTAATGACATAAACACCAGCATGCTTTAATCTATTCTGCACAAAATTATTTGACTGTTTGAGTGGAATGCATTTTTTTATATAAACATTGTCATGCATAATTAAAAAACTTTTGTATTTTAAAAGCCAAATCTGGTTCAGTTGTGCAGAAGAAGGAAAAAGTTTATGAGTTATTTTTAGAGTCTTCGCATGAAGATTACTGTATTCATATTCGCAACTAAATGCTATTCCTTCAAACAGTGGTATAATAGGGGAATCGGGTGTGCCGATTTGTAGAAAATTTACTTTTTTGTTCGAAATGAGTAATTTATTAAACAATAAGCAAAAGAAATCTACATATTTTTGTATAAATTCAGGAGGACCTAAAAAATTTTCTTTAATTCCGATCATACTACTGATATATATCTCTGAGTTGCTGTTTATGTCCTCAGAAATTTTCTCAAATATATCATCAATAGATTGTAAGGGATCGTTAACATCAACACAGACATCACACGAGTAATCATTAAGATCTCCAATAAGAAAAACTCTGCTATCGGTTGGACTACTAACACCCTTTAGTTGTATCTGCTCATATCCTATTTCAGCTATATTCATACTGCCTCCTTATAGGTATCTGCCATCTAAAAATTTCATAGCCAAATCGTGATATTCTTCTTTTTCCGAGTTTCTTATCATTTCAAAAAAGAACATCTCCTGAGAAATAAGCTCTATGTTCGAATAATTGAATCTATGTAATGCCAATTTATGATCTTTTTCATGCCTAGAGCCCACTGAATCGACAAGCAAATACGGCTTTTTACCTAACTTTTGTAAACCAATTGCCGACTGATACAAGCACACGTGAGTTTCGGCACCGGATAACACAATATTTTCTACATTTAGATTATACAGGTATTTCTTAAATTCTGGCTCTTGAGTACAATCAAAAAATTCTTTAATAAAAACTTTGGATGAACCAAAAACATTTTGCAACCGCTCTGGAAATTCTCATAATTTTTTGTGTTTAAAAATAACAATTGGTATCCCTAAAATAGAGGAAAAATCGACAAGCCAGATATTATTGTGTAAAACCTGAACGCTATCGGAAAGCAATGGAACCATTTCATTTTGCATATTAAAAATAAGAACGCATGTATTGTTTCTATCTAACATTTTGTTACTCTCTTATATACCCATTATAAATTTAACAGTATTAAATTGAGCAAATGCTGCTTTATTCTCTCTGAATTCATAAGGAACTCCTAACTTATCAGCCATCACGAAGGCGGAAACTACAGCACCTTCGTGACCTGTCACACTAGTGTCTGTTCCACAGAACCATATTCCATGCTTCCCTTGAATATCACGTATTTTTGAGCGAAATAATCCGTCAATTGGTCTCAGCGTTTGTAGGCTCCACTGTTTTTTACATAAAATTTTATCTTCATCTATTGTTTCTGTTGAATTAAAAGTGACATTTAGAGGCGTTTTTAATTTCTCATATGGATATAAATTTCTGTTTATTCTAGTTAAAGTACCATGAGTATCATTTTTCCCTTGATAGAATGCAAAGTACTCACCATTTACTTTGTATTTATACTCGTTGGTATGCAATATCGCCTCTATCGGAACATATCCAAAATTTCCCAAAAGTCCTTTATAGTCTATATCTGAAAAATTAAGACAATTAGAGGCATCTTTTGCAGAAGTCGCAAATACGACTTCATCGAATTCAAATCTCTTTCCATCATCCAAAAATATCTCTAATTTTTCTTTTGAATTTTTGGTTACTTCTGTCACCGATGAATTTAAAAGTATATCTCCACATATTTTTTCAGATACTTTTTGTATATAACTTCCCATACCACCAGAAATTTTTCTCCAGTAACCAGGAGTAAAAAATGATAACAGATTCATATCAAAAGAAACAGCAACGTACAGAATGCTGTATTCTAGCGAATGTGCTTCACAGCCATAATAAGAAGTTAATAATGGAACAAGGGCTAAATGAGCAAAATCCATACTATAGTTATTTGATTTCAAAAAATCGATAACAGTAATTTTTAAATATTTAGGATCAAAATGGGCTGCAATATACGTCATATCTTTATGAAATTTATCGAACTCTACAACAAATTTTTCCCTAAGATCTCCTAAGTTTGACGCATTACTCCAACTTGCTAAATGACCTGTTTGATTTATCAAGACACTCATTGATAATGGAGCAACAAATGTATCAATGTGCAATTTATCTAAAATCATGAAGATGTTTGGACACAATTTTTCGTTTATATGATCAACACCGACATCTACAGGAACATTCTTATTGTCGGTATGAGCCTTATAGGTAAAAACATGCCCTCCTAGCTGTGGCTCCTTTTCAAATAATGTTACATTGTATGCTGGCGATAGTAACCAAGCTAATATCGTTCCGGAACATCCACCACCTATAATAGCAACACTTTTCTTATCCATGTATATCTCCTACTCTTACTCACTCAATAATGTATTTGTTCAGTCTCGTTAATGTTTCTCCTGGACCAAACTCCTTAAACTGCGCATTGGGGTTCTGCCGATGTATCATTGATATTGTCTCGCACCATCTAACAGGTCTTTCTAACTGGAAACTAAGTTCTTCTAGAATAAAATCAACAGAAATATTTTCACCATTCATGGCAGAAATAACGTCTATCTTTGGCTCAGCAAAATCAAAATTTGTAAGATACTCGGAAAAATCGATCCTCGCTTTTTGCATTAATCTAGAATGAAAAGCGCCACTTACAGGAAGTCTTATAAATTTTAAACTATTTTTCTCGACTATAGGTTGAGTGGCTAAAATACTGGATTCAGTACCGCTAATTACTACCTGCACATCACTATTGTAATTTGCTATATCAATGTCAAAAAGTTCATTATCAATCAAAATGGAAGAAAGTGTTGAGTTTACATTATTTCCAATTATCGCAGCCATAGCCCCACGTGGAGCTTGATCCATTAATTCTGCTCTTTTCTTCACTATAGCTATCCCTTGAGAAAAATCAATAGCTCCAGCTGCGAATAAAGCAGAAATAAACCCCAGACTATGACCTACACATACATCAATACCTATGTTTTTATTTTGCAAATAACACAAACATGATACTAAAAAAATTGCGGGTTGCGAATAAAGAGTCCTATTAATATCATTTTCATTAAATGGATGTGCTCCACTGCAAAGATTTACTACAGAATATCCCAAAATACTAGATGCTTCAGTAATCATATCAGAAAAATTTTCAAATATTTTCTCTCCCATTCCTAAATACTGAGCTCCCTGTCCTGGAAACATTGCAACGATCATTTCTATGCCTCTCTTTACTTAATCGAAATGCAATACATTAAGCTTTTTGTGCCCTAGCTTATTGTCTACATTTTTCTTCATTCTTATAGACTTCACTCCTAAAAACTTGATAATAATTTCGCTTTGAGAATTTACGTAATAAAAATCGCACACGATGGAATATACATTTGCATCGAAACTGCTATGCGGAATGCAATAACAATACATAGCTTCATTGTTATCACATGGTTTCATATAGCATTCATCTATGCTAATAGGAACAAAATTGTCTTTAGTCTCTGTGCTACTGTTAAATAATAAAATAGCTAACTGCAATCCGCCATCCAACAAAGCTGGAGATATAGAGTATCCCCAATCTTTTTCTGAGCTTAAAAAACCTTTCGCTAAATTTGTTGATATTTTTGCCCATTGTAAAGATTGCATATCTTTACCATACAAATATTCCATATTTTTGAATGAATCGTATATGGAATTTTTAATGATAAAGCTGTAATGCTCAGGGATATTCCTATCGAACTTACCCAATGCAATGTTAAACTGTTTGCAATTTGCTTCACACAATAGCTCATTCGAATCTTTCAACATAAATTTAAATTTATTTCCATCTGGTAGGTTCTGCACCTCTATATTGACGTTATCAAAATTCAAAATAGGTTTTATCCACTTTAAATCACTTATGAACAATTCCTGATTATGAAAATAATCAAATATTTTTGAAATAATTAAGGCAGCGGGAGCAATACAGTTCCCATTAATATTGTGATGCGAAATAATTTCTGCGTCTTTGGGCAACGGATACTCCATACTATCTATTCGCAAATAATGTTTTTCAAATTCATAACCCGGAATAGAAATTAACGATCTGTTTCTATAAATCTCATGCCAATTTATTTTCTCTCCGTTTTCATACTTTTTTGCGGTTTCAAGCAAATTTACTGGCAATTCGTGCAAACTGCGCTTTGTAGGTTCATCTAAATCGATCTTTAATAACTCTGTAAGCTCGTCTTGATTCTTTACCACAAAGAGCTTTCTAAACTTAAAGTGATCTCTTGTACAAGAAAGAGTGTATGCAAGACTATAAACATCTACATAATTACTGAGTAACCATTCTCTTAAAACTAATATTTGTTTTTGCAAAACATTCGGACTTTTAGCTGAAATTGGAATTAAATAAAATTCTTCATGTTCATTAGAAGCCAAACTTTTCATGAATTTACTTAGAATAACATGTGCGTTTGCTCCGCCGGCTCCAAATGAACTCACACATGCATTACTTATTTCACTGCCTGAGCACTGTTTCAGAGTTTTATTTACATAAAACGGAGTATTTTCAAAATTTATATGAGGATTGTCTACATCAGCGTGGAGTGATGGGAAAAAACAAAGCTTTTGCATTTGTAACACCACTTTTATCAATCCGCTAACACCTGCAGCCGATTCCAAATGCCCTATGTTAGATTTTACTGAACCTATAGCTATTCTATGCTCTACTCCTGAAAATACTGAAGACAACCCTTTTATCTCGATTGGATCACCTAACTCCGTCCCTGTTCCATGCGCCTCTATGTAACCTATTTCATTCTTATCAAGACCTGATGCTTTTAAAGCATTTGCTACCAAATCAATTTGCGCTTTAACGTTTGGAGCTGTATATCCATTTGATTTTCCGCCAGCATTCAACGAACTGCTGCGAATAACAGCATATATCCTATCTTTATCTTTTATTGCATCTTTATATTTTTTGATAAAAACAGTACCTATACCTTCTCCATCGACGAAACCATCGGCACCATTTCCAAAAGGCTTACAAACTCCCGTTTTCGATAACATGTAAAGCGCGCATAATGCTTTATATTGTTCTGGATGCAATATCAAATTTACACCACCAACTATGGCTTGCTCACAATCCCCACTTTTCAAAGCTTGGCAAGCGAGATGAAGCGCTGTTAAAGATGAAGAACAAGCCGTATCTATTGCCACACTCGGACCATGTAAGTCGAATATATATGAAACTCTATTAGCTATCGACCACCTCAATGAGGTCGGCGAAATAGTTTTTTCCTCCCTTACAGTAAATAAACAATACGGTGAATTCATAACCCCAACATAGACACCGGTCTTAGTTTCTTTCAGATCCTCCAAGCTATATCCTGCATCTTGTATTAGGTGAAAAGAGTTCTGTAAAAATAAACGCTCCTGTGGATCCATTTTAATCGCTTCATTCGGTGTAAGGTTAAAAAAAACATTATCGAATGAGTACACGTCATCTATAAACGCCCCCTTGGTCGTGTAACTCCCTCCATTTAATGGACTATCTAATTTTAAGAAACCATCTAGTTTCCATCTATCCGATGGAATGTCAGACGTACAATCTATACCACGCATTAAATTATCTGCAAATTCCTCAACAGACCTTGCTCGAGGAAAATTACATGCTAGACCAATAATTGCAATGTCGTCTTCCCTAAAATTATCGTCTTGAACGATGTGGTTTTGTGGGCCTGTTAAAGAAAGACTACTGGAATCAGACGTTGTAGCTTTACCTTTAATTTTAGAAAAGTTTTCTTTTAGATATTCTGTTAATGCAGATACGGTTGGATACTCGAACAGCAATGTAGCTGGTAAATATCCATAGACTTCTTTAAGTGGCTTAATTAACTCTAGAGAAATAATAGAATCTATTCCATATTCTTGAAATGGTACATCATCCTCTATCTCAGCTTCATTCATCAACATAACATTGGCTATAGTCGATTTGATAAGTTTTTTTACATCAATAGCTGTGTCTGCATGCGCACTATTCTCATTTCTGTTTGGTAACAATTCATCCTCTTCTGATGAGGTCTTTTCAAAATTTTTATCAAGATAATTCGCTAGTGCAGATACGGTTGGATACTCGAACAGCAATGTAGCCGGCAAATATCCATAGACTTCTTTAAGTGGCTTAATTAACTCTAGAGAAATAATAGAATCTATTCCATATTCTTGAAATGGTACATCATCTTCTATCTCGGTCTCATTCATCAACATAACATTGGCTATAGTCGACCTGATAAGCGATCGTGCAGTTACAACTGACAACTTTCTTTCTTTTTGAACTTTTTTTGTCGCAACCATTACCTGCTGATCATCTCCTCCGTATTTTCCCAAAAAAGACATACCACTGCTATTTATCAATATTTGCCAGTTATTGACTGCAACCAGCGGGCTATTTTCTATACGATATGGGTCATTGTAAAGCCACCACCCATCAGTAAGACCAAAAACAACTGTTGCGAAATTCTGAATACTAGTTATTTCATTTAAAACAAATATTCCATTCTCTTCCAATCTATCATATATATTCCTTAAAGAAATACGTAAATCTGGCGTTGCATGGATTACGTTAGTTGCAATTATTATATCGTATTTCGTTAGAAGTTTTTTATTGTCTTTTGAAGAGACATCAAAGATACTATAGTCAATAAACTTATAACTGCCAAATTTTCCTTTTGCCTTATTCAGAAAAGACAGCGAGACATCTGTAAAATCATAATTAACATTATAATCTTTTATTTTTGGCAGGATAAACCTTGTTGTTCCACCAGTTCCAGCTCCAATTTCTAAAATTTTTATTGGCTTATCTGTGGCACTTACATAATTTTCGACAATTTGGGCAACAACAGAATTAAAATGATCGGCTATGGGATTTGATGTATATACTTGCGAAACAAGATCAAAACTCCCATCAGGGAATAGAACTTCTGTTGCCTGAACTTTTCCAGACAACACATCGTTATAAAATTTTAGACAATGTTCCAGTAAATTAAGATGTCCGACAATCTGAGGAAAGTGTTCTTTCAAAAATTGTATACTTTCTCCATCTTTTCTTGGAATTGATTTTAACGCCCTGACTAATCTAGCAAATTTTGGTATAAAATCAGAAGTATTGATGTCCGCCACCCTACTACAAACGTAGGCATCTAATGCTTCAATTGCTATCCGAGCTTTTTCTACTTCCGAACTCTTCTCATCATAATTTGGGATTATATTTTCTAATGTCATATCGATTACCCCTCTATATTCAGTCTTTTTAATGCATTATCTGATGCTTTGATCACTGTGACTTGCTTTATTTTTGTAGATAAAAACCATTCAATTATCTCCAGCCCTTCTTCTTCCTTTATAGATTCAATTCCAAGCTTACTCATTCTTTTTCGGTAATAATCAGAAGCAACAACACCAATATCGCCCCAAAAACTCCAATTGATAATCTTGCTATTTACCATATAGAGCTCTCGTAAAATGTTTGCCAGAGCATCCTTTGAAACACAAGCTGCAGTATAATTTGCTTGTCCAGGATTTGCGATGTATGATTGCACTGATGAAAAAAAGAGAACAAAATCTAGCTGAGAGCAGTCCATATTTCTTAAAATACGTAATAAATTAAGGGTGCCACATAGTTTCGGAGACAACACGCTTTGCAAATTTTCATCCGACATATTACATATTAGTGAGTCTTTCAATACTAAAGCTGAATGTACGATACCATTAATTCCTGGATGTCGTTTAAAAATAGCTTTCATTTTTTCAAAATCGCTTACGTCCGATTGCTCATAACTTGCAGAAGCAGCTCCATTTTTTACTAAGTTATCGAGTTGCTTCTGATCCCTTGGAGATCGGCCTATCAAAATTAAATTTGCTTTGTACTGGCGTGCTAAATACTTGGCTAGCATTCCACCTAGTCCACCTCTCCCTCCTATAACGAGGTACGTTCCACCGGTACGAAAGTAACTACTCTTACGATGGGATACGGTACGGCTATAAGCAGCATTTCTCTTTAAAGTCGGAATCAAAAAACAGTCATCCAGCACAACAATCGGATAACGACTTGGAAAGGTGCCATGTAATACCCAATAAATAACCTTCTCAGATATACGTTCTAAAACCAATACACGCACTGAAAAGTCTACCTCTTGGGCAAATGTTTGCCCTAATCCAACAAACACACCGTCATGAGGGTGAGTGACTGCTCTAAATGCAGAACAAGTAATAGATCTTACGGTAACAATATCAAACTCAGTACATCTAACTTGTTGTATAACTTTTAAAAGAGCTAGAAAACTAGAAATCTCATCATAATTTACATTATAGGACCAAGCGGTTTCTGCAACAAAGACGATTCTATCAAAATTCTCTAATCTGGATGCCAACTGTGCTGGAGTAACGGAGTTAGACAGAAAACACACCTGAGATCCACCTATGAAGCCCTCCACTTGCGAGGCAAGAAAACGCTGACTCTCAAAAAAAAGCCACACACACCCTTCTGACTGAAACCCAGCCTCTCTAAATTGGCATTTCCTCCAGCTAGGATAAAAAATCATGCTTTCCAGTGCATTCACAGCCCCCCTCCACTCTGTACTTAACGCATATGCAGCATACACTCACCTATTTTCAATAATCCCTCTATTCTCCACCATATTTGCTTTTAATATTTGTGTCAATACTTTTCTTTTTTGAAAAAATAAATAAAAATAATATATAAATTACATAAAAATATAACAAAAAAGTGCGGTCAAAAATTAACTAAAATTCCCTTGCTATGTAGGTTTCGTGCCATTTATTTGCAATATGCAACTATGAAGGATCTATAAAAAAACCCATAGTTACTAATTGTTGCAAAAAAACCTCGTTTCTTTTAAAATGCCCTTTTAATACGAAAGGTTCACCCATGTTGGCTTTTAAAACAAGTTCTGCTAGCTGAACAGTTTCATCAGAAGCTGTAGCTAGAGAGATAATATTAGCCAGTTTAGATCTCACGGTTCTTTCTGCGAGAAAATCTGATTTTTCTAGTAAAGATCTCATTTCTTTTATAATCTCAGGTGATATTAATTGCATCTCTTCTTGATGTAAACTATACAAATTGTAGCAGTAAGAATATAGTTTTATAGCTTGCTCTAAAAATTGTTTATGTCCCAATCTTCCGATTATTTCCTCATCGACTTCTTTTTGCTTATTCAAACAGCATCTGTATATAAATAAGTCTTGTATTGGAGCCAAAGGAATACCTACTATGCTTATTTCATGCATAACTTTATTTTTCTGTAAAAACGTAATGGCGGGAAAAATGTTTGTAGGGTTTTCAGAGTTTAGTGCAACTAATTTGCAAAGTTTGATTAAATTCTCTATTGGAACGCCTCCAAATTTTTTAGTTTCCCCAATAAATTGATCCAAGTCCAAAAAGCCATAGAACATACGAGCTATGCTGTCAATATATGAACTTGTTCGAAAACGCTCAACTAATATTCCCATAGAAAAATTTCTTCTCATTCTCAGGTAAAATTCAAGAGAAGGGTACAACGTTAACGCTAACGATTCAGGAACACTTAATCCCCCAGTAATTGCGATCTTTTCTGAATTATACAACTGCCCGATCCAAGCATCTGGGGCATACTCATCTGTAGGTTTAAATAACGTATCTTTTTCATCTTTCTCTATGCTCTCTAATTCTACATGCTTAAGAGTATTCCTGAATATCAATGTATTATGTTTTACATAAGCCGGATCGCCAGCAGGAGCGACTTTGATAGAACCAAAAGTCTCACCAGATTCTAATACCAAGTCATCTGGATAAACGAATAATTCTACATCAGTTCTTACTCCAAATAAGATGTTGAGAACTTTCACTATATCCGGCATCAAGGAAAAGAGTTTGTCGCTATCTTCATTTATTCTTGAAATAATATCCTCTGCGCAACTTTTTTTCTTATAAACCGCTTCAGTTTCCCAAGGAAGTCTGATCGCTTTGTATCCTTTGAAAAGCAAAGCAATCATCTTGATAGCATTTCTCCATCCACCGAGTATATCGTACTGTTTTCTCATATGAGAGTACAATATTCCATCTTTTCTATGTCCGCCTATAATTTTTGCCCAAGCATTTCTAGTAAGCGCTGAACCATCATTGGCTGTTACTCTAGCATTTAATCTTCCATCCGCAAAAAATTTGTACAAATCAGAAGTCGTTGGAAGACCAGTTAACTCTATTCCTAAGCCATCAATTGCCGTAGTTGTAGTCGGCGCACGAAATTCAGACGCCTTATTTTCAGCACGTTTGGTGCTGCATAATAACGTTACAACCAACTGCCTAATCGTAGTTTCCACACAGTCTGGAAATACGTGCTTATCATTATCATTATAGGTAGCAAATGAGTACCTAATAACTTGTTCTCCAGGTCGAAAAGGCATAATAGATCTATAAGAAATCATGTCTTTATAAATAATTTCAGTAAGTTGACTCTCATATTTGTCTTTACAGCCAAGAGCTTCTGCTAATTGTGGAAGCTCATTTGGATCTAGTATACTCCACGCATACGCACTTATCATATAGTTGGTAAAATAGGCAGGGTATTCATTTGTTTTATGAGTTTTATCCCTTTCTTGGTAGATTGCTTGAGAAACATTGCTCACCAATCTAAAATAACTCTGTATTAAAGTTTCATCTATCGTTTTTCCTGCAAAAATCTCAGGGAATATACTCGATAAAAATTTTTCTTTTTCTACAATATCTTTATCTTCCAACTTCTGAATTAGTTCAACTAACGCCTTATCACCACTTCTTACAGCATTTGCTATATTCAGCATTCCTACAATTCGAGAGATTTTATTCTCCCTAAAACTTCCTCTTCCATTTGCATTAAATACTGGCCCTGCTGAAGGAAAAAGTTGAATCAAAAGATCTGTCATATGATCTTCTGAAGTATCAAAGCAACTGCAAGTTCCTCCCTCATACCTAGACTCTCTCTGAGCATGACTAATTGGTCCAAAAAATCTGTACAATTCTAATATCCTGTTATCCAGCAAAATTTTTCCATAAATTAAGTCGTTATATCGACCAAATCTGCCAGAAAGAGGAGCATACTGCTCTATAAGCATGGCTGTACTATGCGGAACAACTAACAGCATACACTGTGCTAAAAACGCCATAATTACTTTGTTTCTCAAAATGCTAACTCCCCCCATAACTGCTATTAAATAGGTTAAATCATGTAATATTGCAAGTAAATAGCAATATAAAAATCAACAAACCCCATTTTTGCTTTAATAGTATTTTGAACTGAGTAATGCTAGGCAATATACCCTATAGCAGCTTATAAGCTAATTTTTACTTAACTCAAAATGCTAAAGTAAAATTAGTTGAAAGAGTAGAGATCCCAAAAGGCATTGGTAACGTTTTGTGAACTTAACGACTGAAGCGATATATCTACTCACCCAACTGATAGCACATATAGGATTGATAGAGTTAATATTATTCTTTTTGTTTATGAATACTCAACTTTTCAATTCCGAAAGCTGCAAGCAGTGCCTCGATGACCATATCTACGTGATCAGGCGTAAACCACATTATGATTGCAGCAATTATTGCAATTGCTCCTTTGACTTTTTCGTTCGTAATCAGTGATTTTATATCCATTTTCATTCTCTCCTCAACAAAAAACTACAAAACTCGGTAAGCTCGATTGAGCCATCCATTTAAAAATTTGCTCATTTTTGAGTTTTGAGCAGCTAATAATCGATATTTCCCGGCAGCTTCTGACTTCATGGCTGCAAGCAAAACTTTTGGCTCGGAAAAATTTATCGCAGAAAGCGTTTGGGGGCCGATTAAACCATCTTCCTGGACAATTATGCCTCCGGCACGCAAAGCACGCTGTACGATCGTTATTCCGGTTCGGAATCCAAAATTCACAACAAAATCAAATAGTTGAGTTGCGATGTTTTTGTCATTAATTTGCTCAAATTTTCCATTTAACCAAAAATCTCGATGATATATTTCTTTGGCTTGATCAAGCGTTAATGCCTTAATATTCAAGGCAGGATAGCTCTTTTTAGAGATTCCGAATTTCGTTTCTCCGCCTAAATCATCTAAGTCAAAAACATAACCTCCTTCATTGGCAATAACATAATCGAAGGCTTTTTCGAATTTTTCACTATACATTTTCTCTCCTTTATCCCCGCATACATTCAACTGAAGTACGAAAACCACTGTTATCCAATGAATGAGAGACTTTCGAAATGAGCCACTTTTCAGGAATTTTTGGAGAAAAGCCATTAAGTTTCAGTCGACCTTCTGCAAATAAATCCGTTCGACCCTCGATTGAAAAATGAAAGGTTACATTCGAGGTTGAAACTTTTTTTAATTTCGCTCCGGCTGCTGCTCGTGCCTCTTTTTCGCTTGCAAAGATTTCATTTAATTCTGATCCTGGGTCACCTTCGCCAACTTGCACCAAGTGATATTCGCCTTTTTGCTTGTCATACCAGTTTGCAAAAATAGCTCCAGTACCTCCGCTGGCTCCAGTTTCTTTAAATGTACATGAGTAATTCGAAACTTCCGAAGCATCTATACTTTTTTCCGGCAAATTATTGCCACTTGCAGATTTTCCCTCCATATCTTTTGAAAAGACCAAATGGCCATCAGCAGGCTTTGCGACCGCTCCGATTTTTTGAGAAATCCTTGTTGCGTAGCTCATATCACTTTCCGCAAATTGTGGGTAATTTTCCAGATCGATTTCTTCCAAATCATCATCAAAAGCCGCCTCCAAATCGAAATTATCCGACATTGCATTCACATAATTTTTTAATCCACCTATATTGGTTTTTGAATTTTGCGTTCGCATACTTTTCGGAGCTGCGTTCCCAGAAATTTTCACCTTTTTTTGCGCGCCGTCTATGGTAATTTCCTTCACGAAATAAGTCCCGATTTGCGTCAATCCAGTTTCTTTGTAACCAAGAGACACAACAAATTTCGCTTCCGTATTCGGCAGCTGTAAAGCTCCATCAAAGTCGTCCAATTCAATTTCACAAGAATCTGAAACAATTCCAGCTTGATCATTAGTGCTAATTGATAGCACTCTGTCTTTCGGGAAAGTGTTAGAGCCATTTATAATTATTGAAAAATCAGGTGTTAATTCCATAATCTAACCTCTTTTTTTGGCTTAATTGTTGTGTCGATATATGGCAGATTGATTACTGTGCCAGCAGAGATTTTTTCGTATGTAATATCCGGATTGGCCTTCATGACTTCTTCCAAAACCGCAGTGGTGCCGTAATGCTTCCATACGATCCAATCTAAAACGTCATTTTCTTTCGTTGTGTATGTAATCATCTACCACCTCAAATATGATCGTGCTAAGTTTGTAAGTGAATCGACAATCGAAGTTTCGTTACCCAGATCAATCGTAGCGTTTGTATTTCCTGACGATCTTTTCAAAGTCAATGTGAATTCAATTTTTTGTGGTACGCCATTTTTATCGAAATAACTTTGCGTTTCCGAAATCGAAACGATTACAAACCTGCCTAGTATTTCGCCGTTGTCGTTGATTAAATTGTTAGCCATACGACAAAGATCGGAACTCCTAATGTCCGCAATGCTGGTGTATGAAATTGTGTTTTTCCCCAGCGAAGAAGTAATATTGCTCCATGAAACATCGCCATGAAGTTTCGGATAAAATACGCCTTCAATTTCGATTTGATCTTTCGAGATTCCAAGATTCTGCAAATTTGGTAAATCTCCAATGCGTTCGCTGTCAGGCCAATTGTATTCCGTCTTCCTTGATAAAGTTTGTGGACTCAACGTCTTCAAGCTAAACTGAAAATTACCGAGAATCATTAAATCACCTCCGGAACTGTGTCGTACAAATATGTTCTCTCGTGCGCAGATACAGCATTCACAATTTTATTGGATAAAGTATTTGCATCATCTTTTTTATCTACCTTCACATTGATAGTGAAATTGTTGTTTTGAGTGCGCTCACCTGCTGCTATCATTGCTGGCTTTACTTCAGGAAGTTTTAATTTGGATGGAGCTTCTTTTTTCGAAAATAATCCACCTATATCCGGCATCATATTTTTTGCTCCTTCCCATAGATTTGAAATCGGACTTGTAAATTTGTTCCAACCTTCCGAAAGCCAAGAAAAGAAACTCGAAAAAGACTTTTTTAATTCATCGATAGCTCCGATTATTGATTGAATCCATCCAATTTCACTGATTTGTTCTATAGAATCATTCCATATCTCGACAATTCCACTCCAAAATGAAGAAAAGAAATCACGAACTTTTTCCCATGCTTCAATAATCCACTGAGTAACTGTTAATCCTGATATAAAATCTGTGAAACCTGATAAGTACGGAGAGACAGAATCCCACAAGCCTGTAAAGAAATTCTTCACCGTATTCCACCCTTCAATAATGAATTGAGTAACCGCAAGTTTACCAATAAATGAAACGAATTCATTCCAATATGGCTTCACCGGTTCCCAAAGACCTGCGAAGAAATCACGGATTGCTTCCCAATTATCCCATATCAAATAACCGACTCCGATCAGAGCTGCGGCAATTATAGCAGGCCAGCCCATAAATGCTTTGAAAGCTGTTCCTGTCATTGTTAATCCGAGTCTCAGATATTTTAAGCCGATAACGGCTGTATTCCACGCACCTGCGACATATGTCCATGCGTACCCCAACGCAAAAGCTGCAATTTTGAATCCGATTAATTCAGCTACTACAGTTGTTATTTGTCCAACCAATTCGTGATTTTCTTTCATCCACTCCTGCATTGGATTTAAAATTCTTGAAATGCTGTCTGCCAAAGACTGAACGACCGGCAACAGAGCGGTTCCTATTTCTATAACAAGAGCTGAAAATGAATTTTTCAGCAGATCCAGTTTCGATTGAGTTTCATCAAGCACAATTTTATAATCGACATCCCGAGAACCTTTATATATTTCAGGATTAGCCACGAAATTGAGATTGTGCCTATATAGATCCAATTTATCGATAAGATTACCGACTTGCTGAGCAGCTCTTTTTCCGAAAATCGCATCCAAAGCCGATAATCTGTCTTTTCCTTCAAGCTTGCTCAAAGCATCAAACAATGTATCAATCGCTTTTTGTGGATCCTGCATCATGAGTTCTGTAAATCCATGCACTCCAAGTCCCATTTTATGGAAGGCTTCTTGACCTGCTTTTCCTAATTTCGGTATAGATGCAAGTCTTACTATCATCTGATTTACGGTTTGTCCTGCATCACCTCCGCTTTTATCCAAAGATTTTAATGTGCTCGCTAATGCAGCGACTTGCGGTACCGATAGTTTGAAATTTGATATCCCTGCAGAAGCTCGAACGACTGACGATAAAATTTCATCTGCTGTTGCACCTGTAGTATTTCCTAAATGATTTATAACATCGAAATATTTCGGCAATTCACCAACGGAAACTTTGTATGTTTTCATCAGATTTCCGATTGATTCCGCACCTGTCTTTGCATCCATTCTCCATGCAACGGTTGTTTTCGCAACTTCTTCCGAGAAGCCAGCCAAATCCTTTTCAGCTACTCCGAATCTTCCACCAATCGCCGCAATAGCTGCCAAGTCATTTGCTGTTTTCGGAACCCGTTTCGAAATATCAGTCAAAGTACTGCCAAGTTTTTTCAAGCCATCCGGCTCTTTAAAATTCACAACGGCTTTTATTTGGGCGAGTGAATCTTCGAACTCCATGGCGGCTTTTGCTGGAGCTGCTAACGCTGCACTGAGTGCGGCCACTCCTAAAATTTGTGATCGATAATTCGCACGTTTCGATAAAATCATTTGTTGTTTATTTATCGAGCCGAGAAGTGAATTGTATTGCGTTTTTAATTTTTCTAGAGAACCAGCACTTACCAGCGAATTTTTTTCTAAATCTTTTATAGCTCCACCAATTTGTTTGATTTTTGACGTACTTCCGGAAATAACGGAGTTGAAGCCACTGCTCAATGCGGCTCCGATTGTGACTAATAATTGCTGATTACCAGCCATTTTACTTCCTCCATTCTTTCTGTAGTTCTTTCAGACTTTCAAGCCATGAAAAAAATTCATCCGAATCCATTTCAAGAAGTTCTGAAATCCCGCCTTTTGCAAAGTACGCCATACTCAACACGGCCTTTCTTATTTCCTCTGCATCGCCGGAGATAAAAAACCTTTCAGAATTTCCTGCATCTTGAGATAATCCTGTAAATCTAGATCTTGAATTGTTTCAATAGGCACCTCTGCTAAATTCGCAACTAGATTAACTTCACGTTCCTGCTCCGATCCGGATTGTTTGCTAACTGCTAATAAATCCCGAACTTTCGGACGACGAATATTTAATTCACTAACTTGCACGCCATCTATTTTTATAGGTGTTTCCAACTCAACCTTAAAAGTATTTTTCTTTTCCATTACGATTTCTCCCTTCATAAAAAACTAAACCTGCAAAATCTCACGAATCGCAGCCATTTGATCTGAGCCATTTACATTGCGAATCATGTTCACCGGATCGACCTCGATTAGATCGACATTATCGATAGTCAATCTGTAATAAGTGCATGCAACTGAACATTTGAGTGTTGCTTTCTCTGCTGGTGTCCACGTATCGAAATCTAACTCCTTAAAGAAGCCTCGGACATTGATCACTACTGCTTCAGGATTTCCGACACTTTGAATTGCTCCACGAATTGTTAGTGCAACTTCAGAACCGTTTGTTAAGCCGAAAAGCTTGAACAGACTTTTGTCGTACTCGGAGAAAGTCATTTCCATCTCGAGCTTTTCCAATCCCATGTCGATTTCAATAGGAGCGGACATTCCTGCTCCTTGATATTCCTCTGTCTTGATCGTGAGTTTCGGTAACGTTATTTCATCGACTTTTCCTGCGTAGCCGAGTCCATCAACATACACGTTAAAATTTTTCAAAATCTTTGGTAACATTTTCTAACTCCTTTCAATTATGCTTCAGCTAAATTTTGCAAAAGTACTTCCTCGATGTTTTCATTGTTTAAATATGCCCTGAACGTCACTTGCTCCGCCGGATACGCCGGTGTGAATTCAAAATCAAAATACACTTGTCCGTTTGCAATGTTCGCAGCGGTATTTAGCTCCTTATTCGCGTAGCATTTTCCTGCAAGAATTGCCCCTTGCGCTCTTAAATCACTCAAGAATGCATTTACACTTTCAACGACATCCGTCAGATAATTTTTTACGATATTTCGATCAACTGCCCACAAATGTGCTTGCAAAATTGAATCGCTGATAATGTCAGCTGTTCTGCGAACACATAAAAACTTATACTGTCCGTCATTTACTGTTGAACGATTTCCCCACAAGCGATATCCATCCTGATTAATTATCGTCGCAATATTTTTTTCATTCAGATAATTCGCTCTGCAGGCCGAATCACCAAGCGAAAAATCTACAGGTTTGCTCAGGCCGACAATTCCGTTGATCGTTTTGTTTGAAGGTGAACACCAGAAACCGTTGTCATTATCATTTTTGGCTATGACTCCGGCCACATATGGACTTGTCGGTTCTATTTCATTTTTCGTGTTGATTACCTGAGGATAGACTGCATAAACACGAGCACTTGCGCAATCTGTAACAAATTGCATCAGGTTTTCGTCCGAATCCGTTGGAGTGTCAGCAATGACAACAGCACGCAGTCTCTCTGCGATTTTGATCAATTCAGCGACAACATCTTTCGTGCTAAATCCCGGTGCAAGAAGAATCCTTGGCGATACCCCAAGCTTGCTTTTCGAAGCCAAGAAAGAATATGTGCCCAAATAACTTCCGTCTTTTTCAACTTTTCCAATGATATTGGTTTTAGTACTTTCGGCATCCAGAACTTGTACAGTTATAGTTTTCGTTGCTCCTTCATCTTCGCTATCATGATCAGGAACGGTTTGACTTTCATCTTTGGTAGCCTCCGCAACTCGTACAACTACGATTACCGCTCCAGTCTGTGCAAGAATTGCATTGACGGCACTCGGAAGTGTTCCTGTCTTCCCAAGTTTCGCTGCCTCAGTATACGAACCGGTAATTAAAGTCGGCGTATTCAGTGGAAAGTTTTGTGCTTCTGGTGCTGTTCCGATTATCCCGATAACCGATGACGAACTTGTCTGAATCGGACGTACTCCGTCATTCACCTCTGTTACTGTTACTCCATGTAAAAAATTAGACATTGACTCCTCCTATTTCAAAAACAAATAAAACGCATCCAGACTTAGTCCGGTGTAAAATCTAGCCATATATTTTCTCCCTCTTTCTTCCAAAACCACATTGTGCATTGGCCTTACACAATAATTCCTCTGCAAAACGCATACTCATGTTTCAGTACTCTGTGACTATACTTTGCCGGACCAAGTTAAATTCTTGCAGCGATAAAAATCCGTCTCCGGCATTGTTAACTACGTACAATCGGTAGTATTGAAATGCGACATCATGCATTGGATTTTCAAAAATTCTCGTTTCATACGGAGAAAACCCCGCTGCAACTGACTGATCGTATAAAGTTGTCCAATTCGTATCATCATTAGATCCTTCTATTCTGAATATTGATGGTATACGTCCTCTGGCATCAGAAGCCGCTATCTTAAAATGAGTGCATGTCTGAGCCGTCGGCAATTTTATTTTTAGTGCGATATTTTTATTCCGACCGTTTTTCGTCGTCCACTGATTACCAAGACGGTCAAAGGCTCGCCATGCGCCTTCATCGTTGCTGTATTCGGAAGTCGCACTGACAACATATCCGGGTGCAGAGGTGTTACTGGTTAACGGCGGAACGAGATAATCATATTTTTTCAGATACCTTCTATACTCGAGAACTGTGTTGCCAAATTCCAGTTTTGCGAATCCAGCATAGTTCTCTGATTGAACCGCATTTATATGAATCCGATAGTATAAATATGCTGTTTCATTTTTAAAGAAAAAGTCTTTTTGTTCTCCTTGTACCCAGCTTAATCCGCTTTCAGTGCTTAACGTTATCCAGTTTCCGCCATCATCTGAAGCTTGTATTTCAAAATCTATCGGAGCTTGATAGTACCATTGATTATTGCGAGCTTTTATCGACATAGCCGTGCAAATCGTTGCAGTCGGAAGTTTTAAACGAACCCAGCTGCCTACTGCTCCGCCTCCGGTTGTTGTCCATTGTGTTTCAGTATTGCCATCGAAAGCTTGTAAGACTGTTTCGCCTCCTCCAGCCTGAGAGCTTGCACTTATTTCGTATCCATCCTGCGAAGTCGATGACATTATCGGAGTAAGAGACTGGAAAAGCGGACGTGATTCTCGATATTTGTACTGAAAAAGTTTGAAACCACACAACACCCAACGTGTGCTTGTGCTGTTAGTTGAAACGCAAGTTAATTTGTAATATTTGTATGCTATTTCGTTATTCAGGTGATAAAAAAGAGCTTTCCCTTGCAAATAAATTTCGTTTTCTTGATATTGCCGTTCAATTATCAGATCCCAGTTTTCGTCATCATTGCTTCCTTCAAGTTTGAACCAATTTGCCTGCTCCGACCATGTATGCATATCGATTTCAAGAACATTTGCTGCTGCAGGTTCTGTTAATTCATATTTCACCCACCTTGATGTATCGGGTGTATCATCCGCAGGTTCAACATATATATACGAACTGTAATTATTATCCGTTATGTTGCTTGCCGTTCCGTTTGTTATTTTGCTCGATGTTAACGTTGCAAAAGCCGTTGTATTTGAAGACATGTATGGCGTGAGTGCTTTGAATTCAGTTAAATCATTATCCTCGATTTCTGTTCCCCAAAGAGAAATTCCGCCGGGTTTGTTATCATCGGAGGTGTAGCCAATAAATAAGTTATAATATCGGAAACAACCTTTCACATCTGTTCTCACTTCGCCATAAATAACTTCTCCATTGCGATATAAAAGCGTTGTCCAATTGCGTCCGTCGTTTGAACCTTTTAAAATAAATTCACCCATCGGAGCATTGCTTGAGCGACTCCAATATTTCACAAAATCTACGCATACAAGTTTTGTAAATTCAAAATGCAATTCTCGTGTGTTGTTGTAACCATCGTAGTAATCTCGCAGGATATCAGGCACTGACCAATTGCTGCCCTTCGGCGCATATGCAATATAGTCTTCGCAAATATTTTTGCGGCTCTCGACTAAATTTACAGGCGTTGGAGCGTCTGCTCTGTCTATAACGATATGGTAATGCGGAAAATAAATCTTTTTGGATATTCGTATACGAGTTGTTCCACGGTTTATCGGCATTAAAGGCATTTTCGGTTCTAAAATATCCGTGAACGAAATTAAATGTGTACCATCCGAAACAAGATCAAGCACAAAAGCGAAATCCTCTCGTGGTTCAAAACTCAAATTAAAAGTGATAACCAAATCTTCTGTTACCGACATGCGATAATGAGCAACTGATTCTTCTAAATCGACATTACCGAGGCTTGCAATTTTTGTTTTTCCAAGATCATAAATTGTTGTAGGCATTTCCTTTACCTCCATCGCTCCGTTTTCATTGATTTGAAAATTTTTACCAAGTTTGATTAACCCAAATGTATTTATTGATGCATGCGGAATTTCGGCAATGGAGATCGCTTCGTTTTCAACCTGAATACTGTCGCCGATTTTTACGATTCCAAAGTCATCTTTTGTTGCATTTTGAGCTGTATCGATAGAAATGCTGCCGTCCATTACGTGGACCCCAGGTCCAACTTTCACGATTCCGCGATTTTTTCTTGTTGCAAAGTTCTCTGCTTCAGTAGGTTGCTCAAGGGAGTCGATTAAAACTACCCCCTGGTTACTTTCGATTTCAAGATCTCCGACAGTCTGAACATTTGTAAGATTGTTCCTCGGAAGCTGCTCTTCATTGTCGATTTCCGGAACATCACAAAAAATATGAGCTTCATTTTGTCCAGCTTCAGAGGCATTCTGTAGTGTAGTCGTTCCGTTTTTCGAAACACTCCAAATATCTCCCCAGGCTACATCGAAGTTGGCATCAGACTTCTTTACGCTGCATTGACCATTTCGACCTCCGACATTATCGCTGCTATCGACGCATTTAATTCCTTCTTCTGAGACTGCTAAATAACGTCTTGGTGAAATATTTGTAATCGTTGAATCAGCCAAAGAAACATCGGTATGAACGAATGAATTATTTGCCTTTGTGATTTTTTCTTTAGCTTCCGCTGTTTTGTTTTCTAGAGCAACAATATCCTCGTCCATTGCAACAAAAGTCTCTTGCAAAGTTTCGATGTCCTTTACGACTTCATGATTTTTGTTTGGAAGAGGATATCTGCTCATACTATTCTCCTGTTGCTCCGAGAGCTTCAATACGCTGACTTAAAGTCTGCAATGATTTTTCGAGAGCCTTAAGTTTCGAATACAAAACCGTGTCTTCAAGAAGCCATGTATGAATGTTTTGCGCGGTCACGCATTTAAATGTATAAACAACGTTCTTTTCTGTGATGCTCGCAATAACTGTTGAACCATCAGCAACGCCTGTATATGTTTGCTCAGGAAATACTATGGCTAAGTTCTTGCCTGCCTCTGAATTGCCAACAATATTGATCGGTAGTCTCGCATCTGAAATCGATACAATCTCAACTCGATCACCAATTTTCGGATTTTTAGGGAATGTAAATGTAGTTGCCATATCAATACTCCTTTACCGTTACTCGTTCCATTAATTGAATTTCTGAAAAACCGACGTATGCCGACCTCGTGTTTACCGCATCGATTTTGTAAAATTTGTATGCCGTTTCGTTTTCAATCGGCCATTCTTTAAGTTCGTTGTGATTCCATGAAAGAGGACCGCTGTTCAGTAGCTCGACATAATTTTCTCCGTCATTGGATGCAGTTAGAACAAATGATTCCGGCTCTTCATTAGAAAACGTGCCACCTATTCTTAAGTGATTGCAAATATCCGGTTTAGGTAATTCGACTTGTATCCATCCGGATTGACTTTTTACTTCCCATGAACTTGAATCTGAAACGACTCTGTTGAATGCTTCATACGGATTGTAAGTTTTCGATCCGACATATGTTCCGCTGACGGTTATTTTAAATCCATCTTGCTCATTTGCCCTCATAATTGGAGTGATAATTCTGAAAGCATTTAAGTCGCGCTTATATTGCCTAGTCGTTGTTCCGAAATTAATTGTCGAAAGCGCAGCATACTCAGCATTATTTTGAACTGTGTAAATATAAATTCTGTAATACAAATACGGTTTTACATTGTAAAAAGAGATAATCTTTTCTTCTCCTTGAACCCAGTTCGTGTTTACAGTTTTTAGCGTCGTGTATGTTATTCCGTCATTCGAAGCCTGAATTGAAAAGCTAGTCGGAGCCTGTGGATACCAACCGTCGCTGCGTGCTTTCAGAAATACAGAATCGCAAATTGTTTCAGTTGGAAATCGTACTTTTATCCAGCAATTTTGTGCATAACCGGAGGCAGTTGCCCATTGTGTTGAGTCATTTCCATCGAAAGCGTAATAGGCAAGATGACCGCTTAATTCAGTGCTACTGGTAATTTCGTAACCACCTTGCGATGCGCTGGACATGGTCGGTATGAAGTTTTCTAATTTCTCCAAGCCATTGCTTTTATGATACAAACGAAAACGAGCGATGCGAAATTCCGTTCCGTTCAATTCTACAGGTGTGAATTTATAAAACTTATAGGGCGTCTCGTTATCTATATAATATTGTCTTGTTTCAAGTTGATACCAGCGAGTTAGTTCTGCCCTTTCAAGAAGTGTTACCCAATTTTCATCATCGTTCGATGCTTCGATTTTAAACCATATAGGAAATCTATCGGCCTCAGAACCATTTGCTGCTCCGAGATCGATCATATTTACAACGGCAGGTTCCGGAAGTTCGTATTTGATCCAGAATTTTCCGTCAAGCCTGTCTTTCAGATTGACCCAGTTCCCATCGCTTGCTGTGAGATGATAAATCTGTCCGTCGTTCTTTCCTGAGCATGTAAGATTATATCCGTCGGAGGAATCAGACGTCATGCGTGGAACTACTTTTTTTAATGTGAAAAAGTTGTCATCTACATCGTATCCAAACCAACGGAAGTATCGAATCTGTGTATGTGAGCAACATATTCTGTAGTGCCTGAAAAATCCGTGATGCTCCAGATAATAGTTGCCATGCGGAAGTTTGCCACTGCCACGAGTATATAATCGCTTCCAATTTTTTCCATCCACACTTCCTTCGATATAAAAGTAGTCTGCCGTCCAGTTATCGAAACCGTTCAAATATTCCAAATATTCAACGTAGGTTGATCGCATAAAATCGATATACCAGATTCCGCCCTTCGGATTGGTGAAACTCGCATAATTGCTGTAATCTTTTACCGTGATGCACCACTTCGCATCCCAACCGATTCCGTTGTGACCGCAGGCATAATCTTCGACAATATCGTCCGTGGTGTGTGGAGTTAGATTTCGGATCAATTGAGACGACGTTTCTTTGAGTGATCCCTCCAGATATGGCAGTCCAGTTTTTTTCTCGAAATGAATCACTGTCTTTCCACTGGAAACACCGGCACATGGCAAATTCCATATGACATTTTCGAACGAAATAATGTGGTCTC
This sequence comes from Alphaproteobacteria bacterium, assembly GCA_017476405.1. Lineage (GTDB taxonomy): Bacteria > Pseudomonadota > Alphaproteobacteria > UBA3830 > UBA3830 > BNWE01. The sequence continues at coordinate 29,723 of JAFUZX010000101.1, forward strand.
CTTCAGAGTAAATTTCCACATCAAAAGCAAGATCTTTTTCCTGTGTGAATTGCGAAAAATCAAACTTAAACGCTGTATCCGTATCAATAAATGCCCTGTATAAGGCGCATTCCGGATTGATTACAATGTTGCTGTCATACACAGCTTCGATTTTCGCACTCTGATAGATGATATAATCTGCTTCTTGCTTGCCGGCTAAAATCAACTCGCCCTCAGAACCGATCGCAAAATCATCACTCAATTTTACTGTGCCGAATTCCTCGTTTGTGGCTTGCTTATATTCCTGAGCGGAAATAACTCCGTTTTCGATGTTTATTCCATCGCCGATTTTTACAATTCCGGCTTTTGTTTTTGATGCAATCCCGACACTTTCAACCGAAATTACTCCGTTTTCATCGACGTTGATGCCCTCGCCGATTTTCACACGTCCATAATTCGTTTTGCTCGCGATATTTGAGTCGGAGTTGTCCATCTCTTCCAACTCATCGCACAATATATAAGAATAGTTTTCGTCAATTGTATCACCTGTCGTTACTTGTCTCGGAGTTAATCCAACTCTTGGTAACTGATCGCTGTTATCGATTTCAACATTATCAGCAAGAACTACGACATTATTGCATTTCAATTGAAAATCCGCCGAAGTTTCATTCACAGTAGGTGATTGTTTTTGTAGTGCGCGTGGATCGGCCCAAGTTGTATCAAAATTTGCATCACTACGCTTGATTAAAATCTCGCCTTTTTTACCGCCTTCGCCACCTCCACCTTCAACCGTTGCAAATCCTGTACCTTCTGAATTAATAACGAGATATTTTTGCGCTGAAATATCTTTCAATTCTGTATCAAAATGGCCGATTAGTTCGTCCGGAATCTTGATTGAATTCTGAGATAAGTTATCAACCGTTTCTTCCAATCCATCAATCACGGAATCGCATTCCGAAATGTCCGAGTCAATCATTGAAATTGATGTAGCAACTCTCTCAACATCCTGTTTCGCAATATTTTCAGGATTCGGAAGAGGATATTTTTTGTTCGGAGTTTTCTCGTCAATCATACTGCACCTGTTTAGACAGTTATCACTCGCAAATTTTTCACGTAAGGTCTGTACAGAACATTTCCTTCAAGAACTAACTTGATTCGTGTTGATGCTCCGTTGAATCCTTCGACCAAATAAATTCTTTCCTCAACTCCATCTCCGATATTGCTGCCACTGTTCAGTGGAATAAAAGTCCAAGTGCTGTCTTGCTGTTGGTAATAGACTTTTACTGTTGAATTTCCCGGAGTATACGAATCAAACATGACTCGAATCATCGTGTTATTTCCTGCGGTGATTGATCGTGTCACGTAGTCAGCGGTTTCATGCTGTTTTCCAAGCATTAATTGAATACCTTTATAAACGACAGGAGATTGTTTGGCGTTTCCTTTTAGATTCATTTGCAACGTTGTTTCGCCATTGATTGCTTCTCTCAATTCAAGGGTTGCATCCTCTGCCAGTGTGTGGGATTTTCCCGAAGAATCCGTTAATATAAATTCCGCATCAGTATCGTTTGATACACGTTCAATATTTGATAGAACAAGCAAATCCGTATGATTATCAGCCGTTACGGAACCGAGATTGAAAGTATGCCGAGTCTCCGTAAACTTGCACGCTAACAATCTGAATGCTAAATCCATCGTTTGGTGAGTTGTCCAAGTACTTGCGTTTGAGGAACTTAGCAGAATCCCTGCTTGATACGCCTGCTTTGTGACGTAAGTTTGGTGAGACGTATCATATTGCCCCAGCTCGCACACTGAAACAGCGGCTTCCGCATCATCCGTTAGAATGACAATCGCATATTCAACATTTGCTTCAAGCCAAATTGGCCTAAATGTGAGACGAGTCGGCGTTCCATCAGTTTTTATATCTTTCGGATATATGGATGCCTGTGCCAAAACATTTTTATTCGGAAATCCGACCAAAGTGTCTCGGATTTGAACGACAACACGTGATTTTCCTGCATTCTTAAACCATAGGTCAATCCCGCCAATGTGGCGTCCTTCGGTTAATGTAAATGTTTCTGCTAAAGGATCGTAATTGTAAACAACTGTTGTTACAGTACGTCTTTGTTGCGTTGTTATATTGTGCTGCCCTGTGTAGGTTGTAGTTCCGCGACTTCCCTGTGATCCGATAACTTCCACCTCAACTGTTCCTGTCGGCTGATGCGCTGGAACTGTAAATTGACCGCTTTGCGTTGTTGATTCTGGCATTAGTTTCCTCCAATGTTTGTGTTTGTGACGTCTACACCGTTAAATAAAATTTTCGCAATTGTTTCACCTGGCTTTAATCCCTCGACTTTGAACTTTTGCGTTAGCTGTCTCATGAATTCACCTGCAGTAGTCTTCGAAGATACAGTTTGTGTACTTGTCTAATAACTGGAATACCAAGAGTAATAGACATTTGTAATCGGACTCAGCCATTGCGAAACAGTTTCCGTCCATCTATCAACATTCAAGGTGACTGTAAGATCAGACGGGATCGGATCAAACGCACAATATGGATTGATTTTCATTGAGCCAGTAATAAATTCCTGCGAAATTACAGGCTCTAACTCGTATGGTAGCATGTAAGCTTCTTGATCTCTTGCATGATCGCTTGAGGTCACAGTCACAGGCAATCTGAGCTTTTCATTTACAATAGCTCCAGTTTGTGTGATTCCTTGGTCGCGCATGTCGTCATCATAGAATGGGTCGACAAATACTCCTTTTTTCGTTGATGGATCACTTGCGTTCGCATTACTTTTCAGTCTTTCTTGAGCCAGTAAATAATAGATGTCATAGATCATGTTACGCATGGCTTCGATATCGCCCATCGTTACCGCTCGAACTGCGACATCCTCAATTTCAGGCTTTGAATTCTGATTCCAAGTTTGCTTCACTTCCGCAAGGATTAATTGCCCTGTTGGAGCACTTGGAACTGACGGACTCCACGCATGTGCAAGCCCCTTAACTCGCCTCACAATCCCCTCAGAATCAATGGTAATGAGGTCATAGCGTGGCATTTTCCAAGTATAAGTCACCAATACCATTGATCCGGTAACTGCTCCCGAAATTTTAAAGCCGGCATCAGTGATATCCGTTGGGTCCACGTGTGTTCTGTGTCTGTATGTGATTTCGTAGGAACTTCCAGGTGCCGGTTCTGCTCCGGACGGACTCCAATCGACTTGCCCGGCTGTTAGTTTATAGTCAATTCCTTTCTGATAGGTCGTCGAACCTTGCTTAATCTGCATAATTTCAAGAACTGAGGAAGAAGGAATCGGATCCAGTGCGCCACTGTAGCTTCCATGAGTTAAATTTACAGTCTTTTCTGCTGTAATATCTATAATTTCAACTTCTTTCAGTGGTGTGTAGTTCAAATTGATCTGCATTTTCCCGAAAGAATCAGGTTCGAAAACGTATGGATCGGATTCCACACGTTGAATATCCGGATCGTTATCGAAAGCGGAGCGCAAAGCGTGACTTAATTCAATTTCGTAACCGTTTACGTGTGCCTTTCCTTTGTTAATTGAAAAAATTTGCTTATCACTATCAGCACTCAAGCAAGTTACATTCATACCATCAACAACATAGGAACCATTGCTTTCGTCATCATATCTTGCAAGGGCAGTGCTCACCGAATCCAGCTGTGGAGCAAGGGCTTTTTGAACGAGAACTCCGTTTTCGATGTTATAGATCGGATAGAAATTGCCTCTATTATCGTCTGAAACTTCACCTTCAATTAAAAACCCCCATTCCGTTGTATATTGCAAACGAGCTGCGCCAATTTCCTGATAACCGGGAGTTCCGACTGCTGGATCTCGAAGTTCCGGATCTTCCAATTCCGTTATCGTTTTTTCTTTGTAATAAATTCCTATTCTTACTGAGGTAGTCGTTGGTATCGTAAAACTGCCTTCATGAACATCTCGGATCATTCCATTCAGATAAATTTTCCCTGCTTCAAGGGTAGTTGCTCCAGTTTGATTGTCCACAACGCAAGTGCAACCGCTAATCACATCTCCATCCGCAAACAGAGCATCTCCGAGTCGTTTCAAAGCGTCAGTTGCGTAATCTTGAACCTCGTTTAATTCTGCAGATTGCAGACTTGTGCCTGCTCGAAACAGAGACTTTGTGTATTTCTTTCCGACATTAAATCTATTGTAGTAATCTTTTAATTCCATTTTTTCCTCCATCCTATAGGGACATCACGAAAGAACAACGGTAGCGAGTATCCCCTGTGCGAATAATTGGCACTGAATTTTCAAGCATCAACAGTTCGCCTGGATCTTCGATATCCGTTGGTAAAAAATAACGTTGACCTGCCGGAAGTCCTTCCTTAACGACAGTATTTAAAAACACACCAAATTCTCTGATTTTGAAGCCGTTGCCATCTGCTGCATCGTATCGTGCGCTAATGTAAAGATTATTTGTCGGTGTTTCTGAAATATTCCAGCGACCACTTTGAGTCACAATTGCACCTTGATCATCACCAACCACGAATTGCACCTCATCAACAATACGTCGCCCGACTTCTCGAATTAACTTTGTTTGCGTTGGGTCTTCAGAAAATTTTTCATCACCAGTCCATGATTCATCACCTTGCCCCCAAGCAAGAAAAATCGAACTGTTTTTTAAACTCCTCACTATGCCTGCACGCCCTGAAATTGTAACAATTGCCATTGTTATCCTCCGTTCATCACTGTATAAAAATTCTGGTCTTGCCAAGAAACATCAAAATGTCTGTGGTCATGCCATGTGTTATTGCCGAGATACTGACACATTACGTTCATCTCAACTTCGTCTGATCTCTCAGCAATCGGATTTGAAAATGCTTCAAAAATCCCGTGAAATTCCTGCGTCGTTCCGTGAACTATTGGCTCTAATTTAAATGCGCCGTCCGCTGTCTTGCTTACATATAAGCGTTTCTCGATGGCTATCGTTTCAGGCTTGCTTACGTTTGCCGACAAGCAATTAAAATCGAGCTTGAATTTTTTCGCATTTTTCGCTTCGTAGCTGCCTGGGAAATATGTCTGTTCACCTTCAAGCACAGACTCCGACAGAACCACCATAGCTTTCGAAAATTTTTGCAATTCGATTAATTTGTTCGGCAATTTATCGCCAATTCGATCGGTATTTTCAGAGTATCTTTCAGCAAAATAGGTGCCGTCATACGCCATTTTATGGACTTTTGATCCGCTCAATTTGCTGCAATCAAGCTTAAAAGTGTTCTCATACAGAGCAAAACAAACTCGTTCCGCACAATCGAAATTTTCAACTTCATATCCTTCCAATTCAGCATCACAAGCCATTGAACGACCAAACGAAAGTTTGATCCCGTCTGCTTCACGTCTCACGCCTGAGTAATCAGAAAGAATATCGCCCCATTTTGAGCTATCAAGAACGAATTGCCGGATATCGTACTCGTCGTTATACATGCGAACGAGGCGAGAACGAAGTGGAGCCGCCATTTTTGCGACATTTATTATTGTGTCGATCTCAAAACTATTCGGGATTTCTTTAAAACCAATCTGAAATTCTGCAAAATGTTGCCCTGGTTTCGATTCTTCGATTGTTATATCATTCAAATTGTACCAAGATAACGCCTGCCTCAGGGAATATGGAGTGCCTGCAAGTCTGTGAAACTTCAAGCCTTCGGTAATTTTTGTTTTCAAGTCATCAACATTGACCTGCGCAAGCGAGTATTCCCAAATCAGGCTCAGACGCAAATTTCCGTAATCTTTAAATTTGAAGCCAGCAAGTCCGTTAACGTCAACGTTGTATTTGATTGCGCTTTCAACATCTTTCTCAAATTTTGTAGCGTTAAACGGAAGCAGACTCATGCACTCAACTCCATTTCAAGCAGTCTTGCACAGGCGGTTTCGGATACTTTTACATCTTCCATCGGACTCAACAGTTGCACATCTTTCACACCATCAAGAAATAAGTTCGAGATAATCCAAGACCGCGAAAATGAAACTCCAAGCCCCGCATTTTTATAAAAAGCATTTTTGAATGACTGTTTTATCGTGCTTAAAAACTCCGGCGGAGTGCTCGACATCAAAGTAATTTTCGCTTTCACATCGACGTCAATCAAATCACAAGCTACAACTTCAACGGTGTCCGTCAGCATGCGGATATCTTCACGATGCATGTACTCTGTTACAATTTGCAATAAATCATCAGATACAACGCCGTTATTTTCCTTAGATAAAATTGAAATGCGAACCAATCCAGGCTCAGGTGAATCGGCATTTGCTTCCTTTACTCTCGGATCGGAATTTAATGCATGATATTTATACGCAGCTCGACTGCCGGCAGTGCTCCAACCTTCAATTTTCGCCTTTACTCGTTCTCGAAGCTCCTCATCTGTTTCACCTTCACGCCGTATTACATCATAAAAAGCTGCAAGATTATCTAAATCTGAGCCAGTAGAAAAAGCCAACAAATTTGCTCGCGCAGCTTGATTAATTCGTTGTCTCAGAAGGAGTTCTCTATATACGGCAATCTCCATGAGCTTAACTAATGGGTCACTTTCAAGGTACGCATTATATTGTTTATCAATCTCAATTAGTTTCGCCTTCATCTGAGATAAAATCTCATTGAAACTGAGTTCTTCTATAATTTGCGGAGTTTCTAGTTCATTTAGATTCATTTACCGCCTCTTTTTTGTTCTTTTCGTCTTTATCGATTTTTGTACTCTCGTCTTCAGCAAAAATTTCAGATCCGTTTTTTATCGCAACAAGGTTGTATCCCATGAACATCATCAAGCTTCTGAGTATTTCTAAATTCTTTTTGCCTTTATTTGTTTCAGTCATATCACCAGATCCTCCAGTGCAATTTTTTCTTGAGTTATCCTGTATTTTCCGATTAATGAGAGAGTGATTCTCCCGTCTTTTATAGCTTCAATCTTGATTTTTTGAGTTTCAAAACGTGGTTCCCAAAGCTCTAAAGCCTCTGCAACTGCGGCGTATATTTTGGGAAACAATTCTCGATTTATCGGTTGATCAATCAAGCGAAACAACTTCGATCCATAATCACGACACATCACACGGCTTCCGATCGGAGTCGTCAGAATATCGACAATCGACTGCTTTAAGTGTTCCAAGTCGTTCAAATATCCGCCGTTTTGATTACTCATGCCTTGCATTAAAAACCTCCATTGCACTTACACAGCGGCGGACTTGCAGTAATTGCTCCTGAATCCAACGAAATACTGGAACTTCCTATATTGATACTTGAAGAACCACAAGACAGTTGAATTCCAGAGTTGGAGAGAGACATTTCTGCATTCCCACTTTTTAAAGTTATCGCACCGTTTTTCAAAGTGATTGATGCGTTTCCACTGTGAATTTCGATGCCGTTGTCGAAGTTAATAATTGCGCTATTATCGCCGTAAAGGTCCAAACTTCCGATGTAGCTGAGATCAAAGCCAGCTTTTTGCGTTGTTACTTGCAATCCGCCATCAAGATTTACTCGTGCATCTTTTTTGCTTGCAATATCAATGCTTGCATCAGTCCTTATTACAATATCTTCTGCGTTTTCCGGGGTTTTGAAACTATCGTAGTTGATCGATCTCAGCACAAATCCCTGCGCACTCTCGCCATAAGGTGAAAATACTGCAACTTGTTCGCCAACAGATATCGGAGTCCATACACTTGTCGCTCCAGCTTGCGAAACAATTGGTAACCAATTCGTCTTTACAGGACCAATTTCGACTCGTACCAAGTTGTCTTTCACTTCTGCAATCTTGCCGAGGCGAATCAGACTGGCTAACTTGCGAACTACTTCTGAAAATGCAAAGCTATCAATCATTCTGGTCCTCCTATAGTAATTTTGTGTGGAGGTATTCCCGACTCACTCCAAATATTCTCGCCAATGTGAAGTTCATGATTCCACTCAATCAAATAGCAAACATATGGATCAAAATCTGGTTTGAAATAATCTCTTGAAATGCTCGTTACTTTCGCCGGACTTACTTCGCAGCCAAAAGAATTAAGGTGAATAGCACTTGCAATTGCAGCGGCCAATTCCTGGCATTTAATTTCTGCGTCTTCCGTCAGCGAATCAATCACGACTCTGGCTTCGATATTGACTGTTAATGATAACTCACCTGTTGCCGGATCACTTCCCGCAGAATAGCTTCCAATTTCAAGAAATATTGCAGGTGCAATGACTTCTTCACGACCTTTCGAATACAAAAGACATGTTTTTATCAAGCCATGATTTAATATTGTGCCTCTGATGCTCCGCAAAAGTTTTTCTATCATGCTAATGCTCCCGTCATTCTCTGAATCTCATGCAAAAATCGTTTTTCGAAAACGTCGCGAGCCTCTTTCCCCAGCAATTCTGTAATGATTTTTTCTGCCTCGTCATATATTTCTATGCGAACGGAGCGAACAGGGAATCTTTTCTTACTTGTTCTGCGATAAACTCCGGGCTTTCCACCGGGTTTAAGTGTAGCAATGAATGCGTGAGGATATGAAGCTCCGCCAGCTGTAACACCTGTAGCTGTTTGCCTTACGCTGGCTAAATCTTTCACAAGAATTCCACGAAAATTGCAATTCAAAGCCGCTTCGGTTTTCTTTTTATTCGCTCTCATGATCGATATACGATCCCGGATTAGCTTCAATTTTATGCGTTTTTCTTTTGATACTTCCTGAGAAACTCGACCTTTAAGCCATTCTGCAACACGATTAAGAGCAAAAATGGACGCCTGCGCAACTTGTTCCGGCATAGCATTGATGCTCTCGATCAGATTTTTAATCTGCTTATCTATCGGCTCGTATTTCATCAGTCTTCTATTCCTAAATAACTATTCCAAGCCGTCAAAGTGTAGCTGTTTACAGAACCGAATCGCTCATCATTTGTTTCGCATTTCCTGATTCTTATGTCGTTATGATTGCAATAAATCGATAGAGCTTTGCCAATTTTCTTGCATTGCTCCATATTCCATTTTTTATGAAAAACCTTATTGTATTTTGCTACGGTATAGTATTGTCTAGATTGATTTAGCGATATTTGCAAAACATCATTTTCTTCCTCCAGTTGCATAATGCGACGTTCTGCTTCAATGGCTCTTTGGTGAGCAATTTGCATCGCTCGTTCCATAATTTTTTCCGGAGAATTCCAAGATTCTTCAATCTTGATAAAGTATTCTCGAAACTTTCGGCCTATTGCAGTTCGTTGTAGCATACATAATTGCTTAGCCATATTGATTGAAAGTTGGTGATCATATTGCTTTTGCGGCATTTCTGCGCCATCTGCACGGATCACATTTTTGAGAACCGTTTCGTAATCGCGGTTTTCATAAAATCCATAATCGCACATACGTCCAAACCAATCTGTATATGCAGTTTTTATTTGCAACGCTTTATATAACTCTCTTCCGTTAACTGAAGGTGTTTCGTTTTCATAATTAATTCTAATCAATTCATTCATATTTCTACCTTTTCACACTAACACCGCTGTAAATTTCCAAATCAATCCGGATGCATCCAGCAGAGGTTCTTCAAAAATCCGAAACGTTTTATCGTTTACGAGAATTGAGTCGCCAACTTTTGGAGTAACATCCGTCTTCTTAATGCTAATTTCCATTGCTTGCCCTACGACTTGGTTATCTCCTGCGGAATACAGATTTTCAGGACTTTTCTCCACAGCAATTACAGTTTTGTAAGATCCATCCTGATATCTGTATTTCACTGGCTTTCCCAAATGTTCGAAAACATCATCAACTGCCTTTATCAATGCACTTCTAAACATTGCTACGATGCCGTTACCTTTACCAAAACTCCTGGGCGCAAACACATCGGCAATGGATTCGATTGCGTATGCAGCTCCGTTCCACGATCAAATTTTCTTGGACATTGCTTTGCATATAGAGGCAGTCCGAGTGTATTCACAGTTTCGTTGAAATCTGCCGGAGCGAAGTAAGTCACAAAAGTCTGAGAAGTTCCAACAGGGAAACAATGACCTTCATTCGCATTTATAAACTTGCGAACAGTTCCGTCAGGTGAAGTTGCTTGCCCTCGATATTCCTCGAAAGTAATTCCGCCGAAAGTAAATCCGGCACGCATATCATTTCGAAGTGCTGCACCTTCCTGCCATCTTTCGTATGCTTCTTTAACTTTGGAATGAGATGTAAGGACATCGAAAAACTCCGGAGAAACGAGGCAATGTACACCGTTCATAAATTCTCCTCGCAGATTGTCTTCAATGTATCGAACAACTTCCAGACATTTTCTCTTAACATCAGTGCCGGCTGTTCCGAGTGCGAAGTTCACAGTTTTTGGAGTGATTCCAAATTCATCGTACAAATCATAGAGAATTGAACCATCGGCATCTAAAATGACACCTTTAAGTGCGCCCATCCTCAGATATTCCAACGTTATTGCGTGCTTATTGCGCATTGATTGCAGATGGTCCGTGACGACATTCGCCATTGCTTCCAGCTCAGATTCAGAACCAAACGCACGAATTCCTTGGATTTCCTCCGGCAAAATCACGTCATCATGTGGAATATGAGGAATCGTAAACGAGCGCATCGTGCGATTTGTATGAGTTTCGTAAGTTGATGTACCACCTGGGACTTGAGTCGGCAGCAAACTCAAAACACCGTTTCGCTCCTCAACTGAAATGTTTCGAGTGCGGACAGATTTCGCTGGGAACAAATTCATTTCCTCAGTCTTTCCATACAAATTTGGTAGTAAATTTATCGATGCCGTCAGTGAAGCCATGTTAAAAGCATCGGATTCAAATGGATTTATCATCATTTCTATGCTCCTTTTCTTACAACAATTCCGCGATTTTCCAGATCTTTTAGGATTTTCTTTTTCTGATCTGCCATCGCATCATTCGGATAAATAACTTTGTCTTCGATAACGATTGCATCACGAGCCACGATCAAACCTTCGGTTGCAGCATCAGTTGCATCAACATCTTGGAGCACAATACCTACAGCAATTTCACTGCCATCCAGCGCAGAATCATCAGCTTGTACAATCGTTGTAGTGTTGTCGTCTACGGTTTTTTCCTTCGTTAAGGCTACAATTTTGTAAGTCTCATCTTTAGCGATCATTCCAACGACAGTTCCCATTTTGAGATTTTGTCCTTTGGCTATTTTCACGACCTCCCGCGAATAGTTTTTGTCTGCCTCATATTTCAATATCGAAAATGGACGATCTTTTTCTTCAATGCTCATAGTTTTCTCCCTATTTACTTATTTGTGCTCTTTGCTTTGCCGCTGCAATCACTGGATTTTCAGCTTTTTCGTTCTTTTGATAGATTGAACTCGTGATTTCCTCCTTCGAATTCATCGAATCCAGCAATTTCTCCTTAACTTGCTCAGGCGTTAATCCTTGAATTATAAAATCCGTTATCTTGTGCTCAGCATGAGCGAGTTTGCATAGCTTCGAAATCTCCAAGATCTCCGCCTTATAAACTTCGACCGCATTTTCTTCAGCCATTGTTTGTTCAACAGTTTCCTCAGTTTCTGGTTTCATCTCTAACTCTCCTTTCATTACAATGTCACCAATTTTTGTGCTTTCACCCCCAAATCTGAGAGGTACGCAGACGAGTTCATCAGCAAGATTCATTTCCATGGCATTTTCACCATAAAAAATTCCTGCTTCTGTACTCGTGATTGCTTCTTCCGAAATGTTTCGATTTCTCGCAACCGTTTCGACAAACATCCGATAAATTCGATCGACTTCACCCTGTAAATCTGCAATTGCCCCGTCTGCAATCGGTTCGTGAGGCGATAAATCATTCTTTTTGGAACCAGCAAAAACCGTTGTGTATTTGATTCCGGCCTTTTTCTCTGCTTCACTGATATCACTATGAATTGCAATGACACCAATACTTCCGGCCATCGAAGTACGAGTTACGAAGACTTTTGAAGCTGCGGATGCAATCGCGTAAGCCGCCGAGCATGCACAGTCATTTATATATGCATAGATTGGTTTTTCTGATCTGCTGTCGAAAATGTAATCAACTAAATCAAATAATCCTGAAACTTCGCCTCCGGGACTGTCGATATCAAAGGCGATTGATTGGACTTCCGGATCTTTTAATGCCTCACAAAAAGCTTCGAAAATCTCATCGTAAGATGTTGTATCACACAGAAATAACTCACTTCGCTTTGTGAGCAAGCCATGAATTGAAATTATCGCCATGCCGTTTTCGATTACATAACTTTTCGCCGGACGGATGGCATCAATCCAATATATATCTTTCACGGCTTCGATAATGTCAGCTGAAATCATCAGTGATTTATTCAGAAAATTCATCTGTTGCTCCTTCATTCTGTACAGTTGAATCGAAATTCAATCCCATCTTCCGAGCGCGTTCATTGTCTGCTGCTATTTCGTCATCGATTTCTTCAACGTCATATCCGAGTTCAGAAACAACCTCCGCCCTTGATTTAAATCCGCAGCGAACAGCATTCATTTGTGCGTTCTGTTCTTTTTGAGGATCAACCCATGCGAATCCCTGCGGAATCCATTTCACTAATGAAAATGTCGGATCATTCGGGATATCTATGGCGTTGGACAGCACTGCTAACTCAATAAATTTGTTCCAAATCGGTCTGCACATCTGAAACACGATTAAATTGTGCTGCAATGCCATGCATTTTCTGCGAAATTCAAGCAATCCGGCACGAATCGAAGAGTAATTGACTCCGGTTAAATCGCCTGTGAGTTGCTCATAGGTAATTCCCAAACCAACGGAAATTGCTCGCAGCTGCTGTTTTATAAATGCTTCATAAGTTCCGCCGACATCGGCAGGTGATGAAAATTTTATGTCTTCACCGGGATCAAGAAACTGCATTGTGCCGGGTTCAAGTCCGTACGCTCCGGAGTTGTCGTCACGATTCTCAAACATTTCGTTATCCGGATCGAGACGCGTTACAAATCCTGCAAACATTGCAGCTGTTTTCTTGCGAACCAATTCCGCATCTTCGTATTGATCTAGATCATGCAATTTCAGAAGGACATTCGATAACCACGGCTCACCACGCAGCTGCCCGGGACGCATCGGCTTAAAAATATGCAGAATTTCATGAGCAGGAATTCGTATTGATTCACGCCCTCCGCAGGAGTCGCCGGGATGCTCTCTATATAAATAGTATGCGACTCGCTTTCCGCTTTTATCAAATTCAATTCCGGTTTTGATAACATTTCCGTTTGGTAATTGATAATCCTTTGATGAATCCAAGTGCTCTGCCTCCAAAACCTGCAATTTCAAAGGTACGGATGCATTTTTCTTATCGATTCTGAAACGAACTAAGCATTCGCCGCATTCAATAACGCTTCTTAATACGAGGCCTTGCAAACCGTAAAAATCATTGACTCCGGCTGCATCGGATTCATCTGTCCATTGTAGCCATAATTGCTGAATACGCTTACGAAAATCCGCATCTTTTGAACGCGATAACGGTTTAATCCCTGTTCCGATGCAATTTGAAACAATCGATTCAATGGCATTTAAAGCGTATGGATTTTTTCGAACGATATCATGAGATCTGACTCTCAGAGTGTTTAGATTCGAAGCCAAAAGAGAATTGATAGAAGAACTCGACGGCGACCAATTTCCGAGACGTTTTCCGTATCCGGCTCCATCGTATGGAACTGTTGCTTTTCTCTTGAATAAATTCGCTATCGAATGGAAAATATTTCTCATTCAACCTCCTTAAAGAAGGTATCCTTCATCTTTTTTGCTATGGCTTTTATTACTGGAACACAGACACTATTACCGAGTTGCTTGTAAATTTGATTGCGACTGACTTTATTTATTATGAATGAGTCAGGAAAACCTTGTAAACGAGCGCATTCTCGCTCAGTTAATTGCCGATATTTATTATTGTCTTTTACCGTTATTTTTTCCGGATGCCCCAAATATCGAGCTATCAATGTTGGAGTATATTCGCTGTGTTCGTCAACAACTTGATATCTTCGAAAGCCATCATGATGTTTTTTCCAATTTTCCTCTATCCTCTTCCATCTTTCTGTTTTGAAATAATGCGATCCGTTTACATCTTTCTCTAGGATATTGCCCACACAAGTTTTTTCATGCTGTCCTGTAGGAAACTCAAATTCGATATCATGATCTAAACAACCAACAATGTACAAACGGCATCTATTTTGCGGTACTCCGAAATCTTTTCCGCATAAAATTTTATACATAACTTTGTATCCTGCACTTTTTAAACGGAAAAGAATGAGTTTAAAAATATTTCCACCGTTTAATTTTAGTAAATTGGGAACATTTTCGAGAATAAAAGTTTTCGGTTGTTTTTCTTTTAAAATTCTTTCAATTTCAAAAACGGCTTGTCCTCGCTCGTCATAAAATCCCTTTTGCAAGCCAACGCTTGAAAATGATTGACAAGGAAAACCTGCTAATAAAATATCAAAATCAGGAATAGATGACGCTTTTATTTTGGAAATATCGCCAAAGATATTTTCGTTTCCGAAATTGGCAGTGTAGGTTATTACAGCATATTTATCAATTTCACTGGTAAACACACAATCGATATTTTCTTTTCCGAACGCTTGTTCGAATCCAAGACGAATACCACCAATTCCTGCGTATAAATCAGCAATTCTTATCATGCCAGCCCCTTCGATGTTTGAAAGTGAGCTTGCCGTGGTCGCTTTTCGTTTCCGTTCATTCCAGCTTTTATTTGGCTACGCAATTTCAGTAATTCATCCAAACTCATTGATGCATACTGAACCGAGATATCTCCATAATGTACGGAGGTTGTCCGTTTTCCGGATTGCAAATCTAAAATCGCTTGTTCAATTGTTTCCAATTTTTCTTCCGCAAACATAAAATCCCCTCCATCTATACTTATTCAGTTTTTGAAGAAAAAAAGTGCGGAAAATTTTCGATTTTTTTGCTTGCTGCATAAGTTTTTTATTTTTTTATGCGCAAAACATAGATTTACTGCATATAATATGATAGAGTATATGCAGTAAATAGGGGTTATATGCATAAATTTGATTATTCTTTTCTGGAAAACGGACTGCTGCCGGCTAACCTTATCAACATCGTCGGAAACATATATAGTTTGAGTGTTTTATCTCGTGATAGACAGCAGAAATTTGCAGATGTATATACGGAACTCACCGCCATTGCGCAGATACAATCCGTGAAGTATTCCAATGAAATAGAGGGCATTGTCACCACGGATGAGCGAATCAAGGAAATTGTTAATGGTAGCACCAAACCGTTCAATCACAATGAGCAGGAAATTGCAGGATACCGAGACGCCCTTTCCGAGATACACAGGAATTATGATTACATCACTTTCAATGAATTGAGTATAAAACGGCTGCATTCCATTATGCTCAACATTGCTGGCCATGAATATGCTGGACAATACAAATCGGAGGACAATGATATCATTGAAAAAGATCCATTGACGGGACTGCGCCGGATACGGTTTCATCCAACGTCTGCTGCCGATACTCCATCCGAAATGGAACAGCTCATGCTAACATACATGGATGCAAATGATAATCCAAATATTAATCAACTTCTTCTTATTCCATGTGTGATACTGGATTTTCTATGCATTCACCCGTTTCGAGATGGCAACGGCAGGCTTTCTAGGTTAATTTCTTTGCTGCTGCTTTATAAAAATAGATTTGATGTCGGAAAGTACATTTCATTTGAAGAACAAATAAATAGGCGTAAGGGGAATTATTATGATGCTTTGCTGAGAGCATCTACGGGCTGGCATGAGAACAAAAATGACTATGCCCCATTCATTACAGAGTTTTTATTGACTCTCTATCTTTGCTATAAAGAATTGGATCAAAGATTTGCAGTAGTCGGTACCAAACGAATTACTAAGCAGGCTCGCATAGAAGCTGTCGTGCTTAACAGTTTGATGCCAATATCAAAAAATGACATAACCAAAATATTACCAGATGTCAGCCCCACCACGATTGAAAAAGTGCTTGGGGAAATGATGCAAAATGGTAGTCTCCAGAAAATCGGGAGTGGACGAAATACTAAGTATCTAAAAATAGAATTGTAGCGATTAATTTGTTCATATTTTACTATTACTACATCCAACGACTTTTTATGATTTTTGGACGTATTTTTTTTGCTAAAGTTTTGGTACAGTCAATCTTTCCTTGTTTTAATCCTTTAATCTGTTCCCATCTTTGGTCCGACCAGCGGTCAATTCCCAAAGCAATGGCAGCTGCCCTTGCATAAATTCTGCAATCTAACGCTTCGTTTCGATCCCTTGTTTTCTGCCACTCACGTTTCGGATATCCTTTCACAATTTGCGTGACCAATTGCTCCGCAGTGAGTTGCTTAAAATATTCTGTCGGATACTCCGGAAAATGGCAGCGTGACGCTGCACTTTCGCCTCCTGCGGGGGATTTTTCTTCGCGAATCGGTTCTGATTTGAGCCAACCGTAAAATTCACTTTTTAATATCGAAACTCCAACTTTCCAGAGACGAACTCCACCTGTAATTTTCTTGCCCTTGAGATTGATATCGATTTTTGTTGGCGCATTCAGCGGAACTAAAGAATTGTCAACGCCTTTTATAGCCATCACATTATGAATCGACTGATTTCGTACCCAGGCATAGACCTCTTGCGTAGAAAATCCGGAGTCGATAGCAAGCATATTTATCTTGCGGAAAATTCCATCTTCGCTTTCGAATTCTTCATTCAAAATTTCCGTAAGTTTATCCCATGGTTCTTTAGTTGTCGGACTTCCATAAATCACTCGATAATCCACGGACCAACTTTCATGGTTCTTTCCCCACGCAACGATTTCACATTCCAATCGATCATTGTGAACATCGACTCCGGCTGTTAAAACGTATCCACCAAGAGGAACACGACCAATTTTGTAATGTTCGCGCCGATCAAACAGGATACCCCAATCGGGAACTTCTCCTTTTTCTTCCCAAGGTAATCCGAGAGTTGTGTTCGTCCATGCTTTCAGCAGTTGATCATCTTTTTTGGCGGCTTCATAATTTTTGTAGCAAGTCGCCCAGCTCATCCAGCCGACAGGTGAATAAAGCGAATTTAAGTGGAAGCCGACGACTTTTTTGTTTTCTTCGTTTTGGCTTTCTTTTTTGGTTGCTCGCCATTCTCCGTTTGCGAGCATTTCGGTTTTATAATGTTCTTCAATGTGTCTTTTACAGTATTCGCAACTATAAGTAACTTTAGAATGCTCTTTATCATAGTGAATGTTCTCCCATTTTAGAGTTTGAAACTCTCCGCAAAACGGACACGGCACAAAATAATATCGTTGGTCAGTTGCATTAAACTCTCTTTCGATGCGCGAAAGGCCTTGAATTGTCGGAGTCGATACAATGAAAATTTTTCTTCTCGCAAAAGTAGCTGTTCTTTGAATAGCCAAAGTTAAAGGATCACCTTCGGAATCCGCATCAGGAGGATACGCATCTACTTCATCGCAAAATAAATAGCGAACAGGCATTGAGCGCAAGCCGACTGCAGAGTTCGCACCTGTAATAACAACCTGACCGCCCGGAAATTCCTTGCTTTGAACTGTGTTTCCCGAATCACGACTTCGTGGATCTTTGACCTTTCCACGCAAACAAGCTGTATCGCTGATTAAGGGAGCTAATCTTCCTTTGCTCCACCGTTTTCCCATTTCAACGGTTGGTTGAACAACGAGCATTGGTCCAGGAGCCTGGTCGATCATGTAACCGATCCAATTGTTTCCGGCTTCTGTTCCCCCGATTTGTGCTCCCTTCATGAATACCACTTTTTCGTATGGTGATTGCGGAGAAAGTGCATCCATGATTTCACGAAGATACGGTGTTCTTTCCGTTCTGAATCTGCCGGGTTCTGATGATGCTGTTTGAGATAAAATTCTGTTTGCGTCCGCCCAATCCGACACATTTATAATTGAGTCAGGCTTTATTCCGTAGTTGAATGTATTTGAGAGAACCTCAGTCGATTTCATGAAGCGATAATTCCTCAAGTACTTGTCGTAATTCTTGGCTTAATACCCTATGCATTTCCAATGGATCACGAATTGTGACTAACAAAGTTGATAATCTGTCGGGAACATTCATTATTCCTTCACGCACTGCCTTTGCTTTCGCATAAAAAACTCGCTTCACCTCCGAAACGGAAATCAATTCTCCTAATCTTTCTTTCACTTCCGCTTCGATAAGTTTTCCTTTTTCGATTTCGTTTTTAAGTTTTGTTTTCACGAGAAGATTGTGCATATCGTCTTGGACGAAATAACTTCCGCCACCTTTGCGTTGCCGTGGCAGGTTAATGTTTCGTTGCATTTCCAGTTCTGCATTGGCCGTGTATTCATCAATCATTCCGTCTATGAGGTGAATCTTTCCTTGTTTAATCAACTTTGCGGCGTACTGTTTCGAGAATCCTTGGCGACGTGCCCATTCTGCTTGTGAAATTAATGCCATTACGCCACCTCATTAAATGATTTTCCTGATTCTGCGTGGATCGCTTCTTCACCTGTGTGTTGCTGCCATCGATGAATTATTGTATCGACATATTTTGGATCGAGTTCCATCATGCAACATTGGCGATCGGTTTCTTCGCAAGCAATCATTGTGGTTCCAGATCCTCCGAACAAATCAAGAATGAGTTCCCCATGATTTGAACAATCCAAAATCGCATCGGCAACCAACTTAACCGGTTTCACTGTCGGATGGAGTTTGCGTAACTCAATATTTTCCTGAGTCGTTATATTCATTCCTGCATAATCCCAAACATTTGTGCGATACCTTCCGTATTGTCCCAGTTCGAAATTATTTGTGTTCGGCGCCTTTCCGTTTTTAAATACGAAAATCAGTTCATGCTGACTCCGATAAAATGTTCCCATTCCTCCCTTATCTTTATTCCACACACACAGCTGTTTGAATTCAGTGTAAGAATTTCGACCTGCGGTAATGATTTCGTAAATGTGTTTCCAGTCCATGCAAATGTAATGAATGCTTCCGTCCTTAGATACAGAAGTCATGTTTTTAAACACAGTTGTAAGAAAATCGACAAACTCCTGCTCCGACATTTCTCCCGAAGCCATTACAAATTCGTCGTGCTTTACTTTTCCAGTATTTACGATGCTGTCGATTTTGACATTATATGGCGGATCAGTGAAAATCATATCGGCGACTTTGCCGTTCATGAGTTTCTGTATATCCTCGATTTTTGTTGAATCTCCGCATAATAAACGGTGCTTACCAAGCAACCACAGATCGCCGACTTTGCTTATAATCTCTTGCGATTCCTCTTGCTCTTCTTCGGAAAAATCATCTTCTTCGATTTCTTCGTTTCTCAGTAATCGCTCAACCTCACTTAAATCAAAACCAGTAAGATCGAGATCAAAATTCAGGTCTTTTAACTCCTCCAATTCGAGTTTAAGTAATTCTTCATCCCACTCAGCCCAATTTGCTGATTGATTTGCAAGTAATCGAAAGGCTTTAATCTGTGCTTCGGATAAATCGTCTGCAACCACAACGGGAACTTCTTGCATTCCCAATTTTCTTGCAGCTTTGAGTCGAAGATGCCCATCAACTACGCTTCCATCGCTTTTTGCTACAATAGGAATGCGAAAACCAAACTCTTTGATACTGGCAACCATTTTATCAACTACTGCATCATTTTTTCGTGGATTTCTGGCATACTCAATTAAAGAGTCAGTTCGTACTGATTTTAGTTGCAATTCATTTGTTTCCATATTACTTTGCTCACTCATCGAAATACTTCATTTGAGGTCACCCTCTGAAAAAAATCTGTCGCTAGCGAAGAGCCGGGGGCGCGGCACCCGCTCTCTCCCAGTGCTGGGAAGGACCCAGACTTAGAACTCTGAGAAGCTGTCTCTTTTGAAATTTTTAACCCAAACAACATTATCGCTATTGCATCTGCTTCATCGTCAGTTTTCGGATCAAAACCATGCAATTTTGCTGCGATGATCATTTGATCTTTTGTCGCATTTCCCGTTCCCGTCATAAACTTCTTGATTGATTTCACCGCAAGGCCGATGCACTCAACATTTAACTCCAAACATACGATTGCAAGTGTGTACATGAATCCGCCATATATATGCGCAGCCTCCATTCCAGTGTGTCCGTAAACTCGTTCAAAAAAAACTTTCTGGATGCCGTACTTGTTGATCGTTTGTAGAATCCAGTTGCGAAAATCAAGAAAACGCACTCCGGATGCTCTTTTATCGACTCGCAGTTTTTTGGTGCCACTCGTAACAGTTCCGTCTTTATAAATCGCGAATCCTAGATATGTTCCTAAATCTAAAGCAAGAAAAGTCATCATGCCCTCCCATTTATATATATTCAGTTTTTATAGAAAAAATGTGCGAATTTTTTTCAAAAAAATCACAAAATCTGCTGACTTTGCTCATATGGTCGGATTTAATAATATCGGTTTTTATTAATTTTTTATTAATATTTTCCATAAATCAATTTTTGTTGTAATAGAAGGTGATTTCATGTTTAAAAAAAATTGACTTGCAAATACAAGTCCTAAAATTTGTAAAGAAAATTCTGATAACCGTGTGCAAAAGAATAGAGGCGCTTGAAAAACTCAGAAAAAAGCCAAAAACAAAAAAGGAGTTACTTTTTGTTTCTTTTCAGAATGATAACCTCTACATAAACGATCTAAAAATAATCGATAAGAAAGCTAAGCTGCAAATAGCCATTCTGAAAATCCTCATGGAAAAACACATAGTTGGAAGTTTGCGAGGAAGCTCTACAGGATTAAACACTATACAAATTGTAGAAAGTCTAAAAAAAGAGAAGTTACAAGAAAAAAATGGAACATATATAGATATGTTATTTGATGCTGAAGATCAGGTAAAAAGGCATATTTATAGAATAAAAAAAAGTATCGCTGCGAAGCTAGGTAAACACATCGGAGAAAACTTTATTCAATCAGCAAAAGTAGCGAAGAAGTATAAATTAAATGAAAATGTAGTACTGGTTTGCACTCAAAAAATGCTTCAGGAGACCTGAGATTCTCAGAGGAGACTTTGGCTCAAAAAAATCCTTATTTTTCAATGGGGAATTTTGCTCAGAGGAGACTTTGATTTTCCAAGTGTCATATGCTGTTTGCGTTGAATGATCCATACTGAATGCGGTTTTTAGGATTTATCGCATGAACAGATACGATGGAATAGATAAAAGAATTGTTTCGAACGTGAAGCAATATGCAAAGAATCTGAAGCGCAATATTACGTTTCGTTTTATGTCGATTGATGACATTGAACAGGAATTAATATGCGAGATTCTGGCATGTATGGATAAGTTCGATTCGCGTTGCGGAGAGCTGGAGCATTTCATAAGAAAAGTTCTCAGCCGACGTTGTGCGAATCTGCTTGAAACATACACACGCAAGAAGCGTGATTCGATTATCAAATTTTCTGAGTATAGCGATGAAGTGCGTAATGATAGAACGGATGATATTTTCAGCAAATATCAAACTGAACTTGAAAAACGTACGGATGTTTGCCGATTGATAAGTGAAATGCCAATAAAATACAGACTGCTGTATCGATTGTTGCTGAATCATTCTATTGCGGATACATCAAAAATCATCGGAATTTCACGCTTTACCATATTGCGAGATCTGAAGCATATTGCTTTCGCATTTCGTTGCATGAGAAATCCTGAAAATCAATTTTGGTGTTTTAGTAATAGGAGAGTGAAACCGATGGGAAGAAATTTATCGACCATAGAAACATTAGATGTGAAGGATCTAAGTAAGCTTGAAATTTTCGATCTTGCCGATCTAAACGAACAGCTTACAAAACTTGTGAGCCATACGAAGGAGCTTAAAGAAAAATTCGATGATGCGCTGAATTTGCGTTTTTCTGAAACAGTAAGAGAAAATCTGAAACGAGAAAACAAAGATACAGGCACTGCGAAGTTTTTCGAAAACGGATTACAGATCACTGCGGAAGTTCCGAAAAAAGTTACATGGGATTCGGAAAAAATCGGAGAGATTATGAAAACAATTTCAGAAGAGAAGCGCAAAGCTATTGTGAAAACTACTCACGTGATAGAGGAGCGAAAATATTCTCAATTATCACCTGAGGATAAGAAATTATTTTCGGAAGCACGGACAGTTACTCCGGGAAAAACAAGATTTCAAATTGCTTTACCTGAGGAGGATTCAACATGCGCATAATTTCTGCAGATGAAAGATTGAAACAGCAAACTGGAGTAAAGATGTCGATCTTTGGAGGATTCGGCATTGGAAAGACGAGTTTGCTAAAAACCATTGACGAACTAACTTTATGTTTGGATTTTGAAGCAGGTTTATTGGCGGTGAAATCTTGGAATGGTGATTCTGTTTCCGTTCGGACTTGGGAAGATGCACGTGATATTGCGTGTCTGATCGGTGGAGCAAATCCAGCTTCAAGGAGTATTTACAGTCAACGCCATTTTGATGCGGCAAAAGCTAAGTACAAAGATTGCGATTTCACAAAGTATCGGTGTGTTTTTATTGATTCGATTACGATCGCATCGAAAATCTGTCTTGCTTGGTGCAAAAACCAGCCGGAAGCATTTTCTGAAAAATCCGGAAAGCCTGATACTCGTGCTGCTTATGGATTATTGGCATCTGAAATGTCGGCTTGGATCAATCAGTTTCAGCACATTCCGGATAAAGATGTCATTTTCGTCGGCTTGCTTGATCAAAGGACGGACGACTTCAATCGCACCTCATGGATTCCGCAAATCGAAGGCTCGAAAACTACGACTGAACTGCCCGGAATACTTGACGAGGTCATTTCTATGGTAGCCATGAAAAGTGACTCCGGAAAATTGGAACGAAAATTTGTGTGTCATACTTTGAACGCAAATATGTATCCAGCGAAAGATCGATCAGGGTGTTTAAACGAAATCGAGGATGCTGACCTCGGAAAACTTTTGAAAAAAATCAAATCATCATCAACAACGAAAGGAGAATAGCCATGAATTTTAATGATGCAGAACAGCAAAACACGTTTGACTTAATTCCAGCTAATACGATTACGAAAGCACGATTAGTTTTGAAGCCGGGAAATGATTACAACGATCCAATGCTTACTCGGAGCAAAAATAACAGTGATACTGCTTATTTGAATTGCGAGTTTATCATTCTCGAAGGCCAATATGCGAAACGCAAAATTTTCGACAAAATCGGGATTGAAGGTAGCGATATATGGGTAAATATGGGCAGGGCTCGCATTCGCGCAATTCTTGAATCCGCAAAGAGAATTAATCCGAAAGACATGAGCGAAAACGCAGTTGCAGCTCGTCAGATAAATTCCTTTGAGGAATTAAATAATTTGGATGTGGTGATCAAAATCGGAGTGGAGCACGATAAAAGCGGCATCTATAACGACAAAAATCGGGTAACTGCAATCATTACTCCGGACCATTTCCGCTACAACGAAGTTATGAATCATTCAGACGATATTCCGTTTTAGTTAATCCCATGGATGGAGAGTTGGAATTGTGGCGTGCGGTGATACGGCAAGCGATAAAAGACGCAACTGGAAAAAACAAACTCGAAAAGCCATATGCATTGAAATGGATTTTTGGGGATGGCAGAGACTTTAACCTTGTTTGCGAGTTCGCAGATGTATTGCCGCACAAAGTGAGAGAAGAAGTATGTAACAGACTAAAAATAATTTAAGGAGCAAAAAATATGAATTTAGACAATGCGCTGTTAAAGCGTAAAGCTATCGCTTTATTCAATTTTCTAGGGATGAAGCACAAAACGAATAAATGTATCGGAGAACTTACGGTACGAGACGTAATGGAATTGGTGAATTTTTTAAATGAAATGGAAGGAGTTGCAAGCCATGAGTGAAATAAACAAATTGCTCGATGCGAAAATGCTAGAGCATAGCAAACATGAAGCAAAAAGAAATTATTTGGGAGCATCTCAGATTGGAGATGAATGTTTACGAAAAATCCAATTGCAATATTTGGGTAAGGATGCGGAGATTTCTGCGCAGACACTCAGAACATTTGCAATCGGCACAAAACTGGAGGATCTAGTTGCAGATTGGATTCGGATTTCCGGAATTGATTTAAAGACCCGAAACGATGAAGGCAAGCAATTTGGATTTTGTGTTGCTGATGGAAAGATCGCCGGACATGTAGACGGCATCATCTATGCTTTTCCGGATGAGATTGCCTTAAAAGCTCCTGCTTTATGGGAGTGCAAGACGATGAATCATAACAACTGGCGAGACACTGCAAAACGTGGCATGATGGTCGCAAAAACAACATACTATGCACAGATCCAGCTGTACATGGCGTACATGAAGCTCACAGAGAATCCTTGTCTCTTCACTGCGCTTGATAAAGATACATCGGAACTATATTTCGAATTGATTCCGTTTGATGCGGAGGCAGCCCAACGTTATTCAAATCAGGCAGTGCAAATTATAAAAGCCAGCGAAAATGGCGAATTCATGCCTTGCATTTCGAATGATCCGAGTTTTTTCAGATGCAAAATGTGCGGATTCAGAAATATTTGCAGAGGCAACCCCACAGACAGAGGAGAAGGACAATGTTTTTAATAAAAAGGGATGAAAAAGTTATGAAAAAGATATGTAAAAGTAATAGAATAAATACTCATATATCAGTATATATACTATATCTCTATCTATCTAACCATTATATCTATATATATTACATATATAATAATTCATGTAATGAAATAATTTTATTAAGTGTATTTTTTATAATATACCACGTTCTCTTTAGTGGGTATATTTTAGGTTATCCAAAAATCACTCACAATTCAATGCGTAGGAGCAATTTAACCGATAACCACACATTTCTGAAGCTTAAAAACCTCCTCGCCAAAGGAGCTGAAGCCCTCAGAAGCTATACTTCACGATACCACAAAAACTTCCGTAATTCAATTTTCGAAGGAGTACAGCCATGAATAAATTATTTGAAGCACTAAGAAATGCGGGAATTCCAGAACCGACAAAGGAAACAGAGACATTCAAAATCGTGAGATGGGGACATAAAAATCGTTACTGGCTACGAAAATTTGAGGGAGGTTACGTATTTGGGGACTTTGTTTCTGGCTTAAATTCCTATGTGTTTGAACAGGAATATAAAGGTGCAAAGCTTAAAGAAGTTCAAAAGAAAATGCATCAAGCATCAACAGCTTTAGAAGTTGAATTACAAAAAAGCTACGCAGAATGCTCTAAAATCGCGCAACGTATATGGGCTGCAGCAAATATTATTGAAACACAGGAATCCCGAACGGGTTCTACAGAACCACAAACGGGTTTTCAAAAAGCCCAAATGGGTTCCCAAAAACTCGAAACGGATTCTGAAGAAGCCTCTCGGGGTTTTCATCATTTTCCGCAAAATACTTCTAAAAATAGCTTGCATCCCTATTTATTGAGGAAAAAAGTAGATTTATATGGAGTTCGTGAATACAAAGGCAGTCTTGTCGTTCCGGCTTATGATCAAAACGGGAAACTGTGGACTTTGCAATTTATATCAGCAAGTGGAGAAAAACGTTTTCTTGCAGGCGGGCGCAAAAAGGGCTGTTTTTTCACCATTGGCTTGCTTGATAATGCAGACAAAATTTTCATTTGCGAAGGCTACGCCACCGGAGCAACGATTTACGAGTGTTCAGATAAAAAACCTGTCGTTGTTGCTTTTGATGCCAGTGGCTTAAAATCTGTAAGCCAAATTATAAGCAAAAAAGTTCCGAGTGCGAAAATTATTATTTGTGCAGACAATGATTGTTATCACGAAAATAATTTAAATCCCGGAGTTGAAAAGGCTCGAGAAGCTGCACTCAGCATCGGTGCTCAAGTTGTAATTCCGAAATTTAAGGATTCGACTACGCATCCGACAGATTTCAACGACCTTTACATTCTCGAAGGGCGTGACGCTGTGCGCGCAATTCTTGAAAATGTAAATGAAAACGAATCAGATATTCCTTCCGGTTTTGTTTTATCCAACGAAGGACTGCTTTGCATCGATAAAAAAGGAAATCCTGTACAAATCTCGAATTACATAAAAGTAATTGCGTTTACGAGGAGCAGCGATGGCATTTCTAAATTGGTCGAATTTCGAGATTACAAAAATGACCTTAGACGTACAATCGTAAAGCCAAAAATGCTTTCGAAGGATGGAGATGCAATTCGTGTGCATCTTGTTAGCCATGGTTTTGTCTATTCCGGAACTGGGCTTTCAAAGCGGAAATTATTCGAATACATCTCAAGTTCTGTACCGAAAAAAGAAACAATTCTGATTTCTCGTACTGGCTATTTTGAAAACATGTACATCCGTTCAGATCGTGTAATCGGAAAAACAAACGATGGCGTCATTTTAGATGATTCCGTAAACGATGAATCAATCGCAATTGCCGGAACCTTGCAGGAGTGGAACGAGAATATCGCAAAATACTGCGTTGGAAATTCGAGATTGAGTTTTGCGATCAGCGCAGCTTTCGCAAGCATCTTGATGAAATCGTGCGATTTACAAAATTTCGGCTTCCATTTCGTAGGCAACAGCTCTTCGGGAAAAACAACTTGTTTAAACGTTGCCGCATCTGTATTCGGAACACCGCAATATGTAGTCACTTGGAAGGCAACCGACAATGCTCTTGAAAATGTTGCATACAAACATAACGATGCTCTTCTGATTCTTGATGAATTATCGGAAGTATCTCCATCAAAGGCCGGAGAAGTTGCCTATATGCTTGCCAATGGTCAGGGGAAAAAGCGACTCGACAAAAATTGTGAAGCCCGCGAAACTCTTTCGTGGCGTTTAATTTTCTTATCCAGTGGGGAAGTCGATTTAACTTCACACATGGCAGAGGAAAATAAAACATCAAAAGCCGGGCAGAAAGTTCGCTTGCTGAATATTCCTGCAAAAGCCAATGAGAAAAGTTTCGGGATTTTTGAGGATTTGCATGATTTCAAAGATGGAGCGGAATTTTCGAATTATCTCAGATCGGCATCTGCAAAATATTATGGAACACCGGCTGTCGCATTTATAGAAAAAGTCCTTGAAGAAAAAGAAAGCATCCGAAGGCAATTTGATCAAGAATATCAGAAACTAAAAATGCAATACCTTCCGGAAAAATCGGAAGGGCAGGATCAGAGGGCTTTCGAACGGTTCATGTTTGCAGGGTTCGCTGGAGAGCTGGCGATAAAATATGGCGTCTTGAATTTTCCTCAGGGAACATTGCGACGGGCGGCGATTTCCTGCTTCAATTCGTGGCTTGAAGACAAAGAAGGAGTCGGAGACGATGAAAATCGGCAAATTCTGGAGCACGTCAAAGGATTTTTCGAACTTCATGGCCACAGTCGTTTTTTCGATTTAGGAGGATTTCCGGGCCAAAAAATCGCAAACATGGCTGGCTACAAATCTGTATATCAAGATGCCGTAATGTTTTACGTATCGCCATCGGTATTTCAGAACGAAATCTGCAAGCGTTTCAATCGGAAAACGGTGATTAATTTATTGATCGAAAAGGGATTTCTGCAAAAAGATCATAACGGCGACTATCGCCAGCAAAAGTGGACTCCGTATGGAAACAAAAAAGTATATGTGATTTCGGGAAAAATTTTATTGGGATGAGGAGAAATGAAAATGATCGATTTAGATAAATTAACCGAAGATTGGCCAAGTCCGTTTGTGGCAAGAACAGAAATAGAAAAATTTACAAAAGGCATGTACAAAAAATCCTCAATGAATGTCTTCGACACAATGGGAAAGGGGATTAAAAGACGAATAAAAATCGGTGAAAAAGTCGGTTATTTAGCGTCAGATGTTGTAAGCTGGATAAAGGAGAAAAAAAATGGGAAAAACAGTGTTCGATAAACTAAAAGAGTACAGCGGAGGAAAAAAGCTTGTAGATCGGAAGACATTGCAAGAGTTGACCGGCGGTCTGTTGACTGTCAGTCGCTTAATTAAGCTTGATTACACACAAACGGGCATCAAAAATGAGAAGATAGGCAGCAAGGTATACTATGATATAGGTGACATTATAGAGTGGCTGGATGAAAACGCAGAATTACATGGCTTCTAAAACTACATCGAATTCTTAAAATTATGGCGACAAAAATATCGGACCTAAATTTGTATCAAGCGGACACAGGAAAAATTCATACGTATCCAAAGAAAGATATAAACGGAAAATTTGTACCTATGTTGTACCAACTTTCATTACATCCGCCTGATTTTAGACGTACCTTTTTCTGAAAAATGCTCAAAAACTACCTGGTTGCGGGGGGAGGATTTGAACCTCCGACCTTCAGGTTATGAGCCTAACGAGCTACCAGACTGCTCTACCCCGCGAAATTGGTAATAATATAGCACAGATATAAAAGTTATTCAAGATAGATATTATCATGATGATTTTTTGGCATATTTAACTTTTTTTTAATTTTTATAATGTTTAATATATCATATATATTGGTATTGTTTTTAAAGATAGGATAGCAAATGAAAAAAATATTAATTTTATCAGTTGTTGCGCTTGAGTTATTATCGTTGGGAGGATGCGCAAGAAATATATCTTCTTCATCTTATGATGCAAGAAAGATTGGAGCCGCATCACAAACATTTGAATGTGTAGTTGTTAGCGTTAGAAAAGTTGCTGTAGAAGAAGGTGATTATCTTGAAGATAACAAAGTCGGCGCTCTTATGGGAGGCGCAGCCGGCGGAGTGCTCGGAAATATGATCGGAGGCGGACGTGGAAGAACTGCTGCAACTGTTGTAGGAGCATTAGCTGGAGCTGCCGGTGGAGCTATGGCTGAGAAGCACTTAAAATCACAAAATGGTTTGGAATATACGGTAAAGCTGAAGTCCGGTGAAATGCGCACAGTTGTGCAAGGGCTTGATAATCCGTTGTATCAAGGTCAATCAGCTTTGTTGATTATTGATAATAATCGTGCAAGAGTAGTTCCGAAAAATTATTAATATTATTGGAAATAATCAGAGGAAAATATGAAGTTGTGTTCTATTTTTTCTCTGATTTTTTTAAGTAATGGCTGTTTTTTTATCTTCTGAAAAGATTAGTGAAGTCGCAGAGCTTCTTGCTAAAGATGAGTTGGTTGCGTTTCCGACAGAAACTGTTTACGGATTAGGTGGAAATGCATATTCTGATAATGCCGTTGCTAAAATTTTTGCTTGTAAACATCGTTCTGAATTTAATCCGCTAAGCGTATGTTACAGCAGTTTTGAAAAAGCATCAGCAGATGTCATAATCACAAAGTACGCATCAATAATTGCCGAAAAATTTTTACCGGGTTCAATTACTTTGCTACTGAAACGAAAGAAAAATTCCAGATTATCAATGCTTTGCTCCGCCGGATTAGATACAATCGGAATAAGAATCCCGTCAAACGAAATCGCATTATCCATTTTATCTAAACTGGCATTCCCTTTAGCGGCACCAAGCGCAAATAGTTCAGGACAACTCAGTCATACGACAGCAAAAGAAGTTGCGGAAGATTTGAAAAATATAACCATACTTGATGGAGGTAAATGTAATATCGGTATCGAATCAACAATAATAGATTGCTCAGGAGAAAAACTCGTCATAACAAGGCAAGGAGTAATATCAACTGAAGAAATTATAGAAAAATGCGGAATAAATCGAGAATTAATTCTTTTTTCAGAAAAACCGAAAAAGTTCTCATTTACCAAAAAAATACTGTTAAACACGCAATCATCTGAAATAGTAGGTAAAAATGATGCACTATTGGCTTTTGGCCCCTCTCTCTCAGTAAATTGCAAATATGTATTAAATTTAAGCCCAAGTAAAAATCTAAATGAAGCGACCGCAAATTTCTTTTCTATGCTAAAAACCCTAGAAAATAGTGATGTGGAAAAAATTTGTGTTATGCCGATCCCAAATATATCTCTGGGACAAGCAATAAACAAAAGATTAAAATCACTATTGTAAATTTATGAAACATTGAAATGTTTAATTGTTAATTAAATAACCAAAACAATTTGAAAAAACTCAAACTTTCTTACTTAATTTACTTTTTTTTTATTTGTGATAAAATACGGTGTTTTCATGAAAATGGAGTTTAGATATGGCTAAATCCGCCACTATGACTGTAAAAATGGTTAGTACTGCTGATACTGGTTTTTTCTATGTAAAGAAAAGAAATCCAAGAAAGCAACCGGAAAAAATGGAAATGAGAAAATATGATCCTGTTGTGAGAAAGCATGTGCAGTTTAAAGAAGCAAAAATTAAGTAATTGATAGATATATTATTTAAATATTTTTCGCTTATCATTCAGATTTTATTGTATTATTAATTCAGCATCGGTGTTTTTTGGTATCGATGCTCGTTTTTTTGTTGTTTATTTAATTCTGTACTGAGGAGAAAGAATGCCTCTTGTGATATTGCTGAAAAAATGCATTATCGGATACTCATATGGCGTTTCGTTTCCTATCACAATAGTTATACTTGATTACTGGCTTAAAGAATGCGGAGTAACAAACAGTACAATAGGATTGTTTTCGTTATTTCATCTGCCATTTGCTTTAAAATTGTTATTCGCTCCGATAATAGACAGATATAAAATTCCATATTTATCAAAGAAAATCGGACATCGATGCAGTTGGGTACTAGTTAGTCAATGCGCTCTGATTACAGGTATAATGTGTATGGCACAATCCGATCCGAAAAGCAACATTTTGCAACTTATGTGCTTCGCATCAATAACAGCTCTTGCGGATGGTTTTCAAAACATAGCCTTATATCCATATCAAATTTCAGATATTACCAAAGAACAATTTGGATATACCGCCGGGATTGTAAGCTTCGGCCATAGAATCGGATCAATATCTATAAAAGTCGCAACTTTATATTGTGCGCATTTTTGGGGATGGAAAATTGCGTATGAGTGCGCAGCTTGCATGGTTTTATGCTGTATGATTTCAATATTTTTTATGAAAGAGCCTGTTATAACAGACGATTTTAAAGAATCAAATAAAAAAAATATTCATGCGCTATCTTCCCATATAAAAGAAATATTAAAAGAAATAAAACATGTAGCTAACAAACGATATATTATGTTGACTCTTATTTTGTATAAGGCTACTGACTTTACAATTCAGAAAATGTCGAGAGTCTTTTGTCTTGATATAGGCTTCTCGAAACTAGAAATAGCCAACATTGTGCAGTTTTTTGGATCAATAGCTGTTGTAGCTGGAGGTTTTCTTGCTGGATTTTTTATAAAAAAGTACGGAACTTTATATTCAATGATGATTATCAGCATGATGCATATGTGCTTTCTGTTTTCATATATTATTCTAAATTACGTAGGAAATGATACAAATATTTTATGTGCCATTATTTTTCTCGAAGGAGTATCGGGAGGCGCAGTGTCTGCCGCATTTATAGCTTTTCTGTATGAGAATTGCCGCAATGGATCTCAATACGCTTTATTGTGGGCAATTCATGAACTAAGCGGAACAGTATTTAGATTTTTATCTGGTTTTTTAGCAGATCAATTCAGTTGGAACACCTTTTTCATATTAACCCCGCTATTGTCTGTTCCCGGAATTTTACTGTTACGTAAAATGATTAAGATAAAGAATGAGTTAAACACAAATCTTTAAGTATACAAGTCTCGCATTGAGGTTTTTGCGCTTTGCACGTATATCTGCCATGTAATATCAGTAAATTACTTATGTCATTTTTATAAGCATCTGGAATAATAAATTCCAAATCAGCTTCAACTTCTTCCGGATTCGAGCTTTCAGAAAATCCAAGCCTTTTACTTAGACGTAGCACATGTGTATCTACAGCGATTGTCGGTTTATTGAATAATGTATTAAGGATTACATTAGCTGTTTTTCGTCCGACACCGGGCAAACTTTCTAAATCTGCTCTGTTATTAGGCACTTTACCGTTATATTTTTCTTTTAATATCTTACTTAACTCTATAATATGTTTAGCTTTGTTTTTATAAAAACCTATTGATTTTATTTTTTCTTGAAGTTCAGC
Organism: Alphaproteobacteria bacterium; assembly: GCA_017476405.1. Taxonomy (GTDB): domain Bacteria; phylum Pseudomonadota; class Alphaproteobacteria; order UBA3830; family UBA3830; genus BNWE01. The sequence continues at coordinate 61,722 of JAFUZX010000101.1, forward strand.
TTGCCCAAGGTTTAATATATCATCAATTGTTGAATAGGTCTTAAACAATTCTTTTGTAACTTTATTAACTTGTACATCAGTAGTTTGCGCTGACATAACAACGGCTAACAAAAATGTATAATCAGAATCGTAATGAAGCTCACTTTTAGGATTTGGCGTTTTTTCAGATAATCTTTTACAAATTTCCGCCGCAATTTTTTTATTTTGAAATATTTCAGTATTTATTTCTTCATTTCGATTCTTCATATTATTAACATTCTTTACCAATGAAATCCTCCATTGAATATATTCCTGCTTTTTTTCCAATAATCCATTTTGCGCAGGCAATTGCGCCTTTCGCAAATACAGTTCTTCCAAAAGATCTATGTGAAATAGTTAACATATCATCATCCCCACAGAAATCACATACCATCTCAGCGGGAATATTTCCAGAACGCACAGATAACATTTGCGCTTTTCTATTAAGCTGTTTTGATAAGAAAATGCTTGTTCCGGACGGTGCATCCTTTTTACTTTTATGATGCTTATCAATAATAGTGATATCGTAATCTCGCAAAATAATTTCGCATTGCTTGAGTAATTTTGCCATAAGATGCACTGCTATACTAAAATTTGATGCATATATAATCGGTATTTTTTTTGAAAATTCATTTAATTTCTGAAAATCAACTTCCGATAATCCCGTTGTTCCGCATACGAAAGGTAATTCGAACTTTTGAGCCACCTCAACCGCTCGCATAGAAGAAATCGGAAGTGAAAAATCTATCAGAACATCGCTATTTCTGGCTACATTTTCCAAATCCGCATCAGTAGACTTACTTGAAATTCCACCAGCAAGCTCCAACTGATCATCATTTTCCACAATCTGGGCTACAATAGTTCCAACTTTACCGGTTATTCCAACAATTCCTATTTTTATCATATGAAAACACCCCATTATAGTAAGGATTAACAAAAATCAGCTACTTTTCGGACAAGCTGGATACGGCTTTCTCTTATACTTCAAAGCAGCAATTCTACTTTCCTTAGGTAAGCATGTAACTCGTACTTTTGTATAACCTTTTCTTCGAAATCCAAGAATTTCCGCAGCTTTTTGCGTAACATCTATTATTCTTGTATTTATTTTTGCAAAAGGTCCTCGATCATTTACAAGAAGCTTAACTTTTTTACCATTTGATAAATTTTCAACAAGAACGACACAAGGAAGCGGAAGAGTTCTGTGCGCTGCAGTCATTGCATTTTTATTAAAGATACGCCCTGTCGCCGTTGATAATCCATGGCAATCATACCCATACCAACTTGCATAACCGATTTTGTCATATTTATAGTGTACTTGCGGATAATACCTTACACCATGTATAACATACGGACGTTCATTTGGAGAATGCCAGTATTTTCCTCTTGATATATCACTTTGTGTTGCGCAACCGCTTAGTAACAATAATACCGATGTAGTATAATACAATAACTTTTCGGAATGTTGAATTTTGCCTAGAATCATCAGTTGCTCTAACCAATAAAATTAAATAATTTATAATCCAAAAAGTTGCAATTTTCCAGAAAATATTGTGTTCTATTACAAAATTTATAGATATTGTATACTTTCTTATAAGAAAATATATTGCTATTATTCTTATGTAATACTTAGGAGCCTTTAAATTGCAAAAGTTTTTACCTCTATCAAAACCTACAATAAGTAATGAAACAATCGAGGAAGTAATCAATGTTCTTAAATCCGGCTGGATTGCTACTGGTCCGCTTTCACAAAAATTTGAAGAAAAATTAAGTGAATACTTCGAAGGCAGACAAGCTTTATGCGTTACTTCAGCAACTGCCGGTTTAAAAGTCGCCCTAATGGCTATTGGAGTTAAAGCGGGCGATGAAGTTATTACGACCTCACTTACTTTTGCGTCTACAGCGAATGTTATCGCTATGCTTGGAGCAAAACCTATTTTTGTCGATATTGAACGTGATTCATTCAACATTGATCCCAATAAAATCGCCGAAGCTTGTACTGAAAAGACAAAAGCAATCATGCCTGTACATTATGCAGGTTTACCTGTTGATCTGGATCCGATCTATGAAATAGCAAAAGCAAAAAATCTTAGAATCATCGAAGATGCTGCTCATGCGATGGGTTCCGAATACAAAAAAAGAAAAATCGGTACGTTTGGCGATATCCAAGTTTTCAGCTTTCACCCGATTAAGAACATGACTTCAGGAGAAGGAGGCTGCATAGTATTTGATAAAAGCTTAACAAAAGAAAAAAAATTTATTGAATTACAAAGATTTCATGGTATTGATAGATCAATATGGGATAGGTTTTCAAAAAATGCCAGCTGTTACTATGATGTAGTAATGCCTGGGGAAAAAAGTAACATGTCAGATCTTCAAGCCGCAATAGGAATTCATCAGTTGCAAGAGCTTGAACAAATGAATGAGCGTCGTCGTTTTCTTGCCGCAAGATATCGTAAAGCGTTTGCGGAATTATCTGAAAAAATCAGTATGCAAGCGGAACCTGAGTATGAATTTATTCATTCCGGTCATTTGTTCCCGATTTGCGTAAAAGATGAAACTAAACGTGATGATTTCATGGCATTTCTGAAAGAAAACTCAATTGGAACCACTCCATACTACATGCCACTGCATTTATTCTCATACTATAAAAATACATTTGGATACAATTCCGGAATGCTTGAACACACAGAATACGTAGGAAAAAGAATCGTATGTATTCCGCTGTATACAGCTCTTCAAGAAGTTGAGCAAGATTACATTATCAGTACTATAAAGAAGTTTTTCGCATAGTTTTTCAGGTACGAAAAAACTGATAGAATGTTTTAAAATTAAATATTAATTTTTTGTTAATTTTTTCTTAATAAGAATTTACATTTTATTAAATGTTTATACAATGGTACCTATTATTATATTAATAGGAGTGAAATTATGCGTTTATTTAGTATCATATTTCAAATTATAATTTGTTCAGAATTAATTGTAGAAGCTTCTGATTTCGAATCACCGTTACTACAAAATTATAATTCCGATTATTCATACAGAAGTCCTTGGATGGCTTCAGATTCTACTTCTGAAAATTTTTCATCCTACTCATCGGAATTAACTTTTGCAAATGATCAGGATTCCTCCACATCCGAAGACGATACTTATTCTCTTTCAGAAGAACAAGATAAGATAAATGACCAATTATCACCTGTAGCAAAATTTACTCCTACGTATTTTTATCCGCAAAGTTTTTATGAATTTTGCATAGAGCGGCAAATTCTTCCGCAAGATTGTTATCCTATTCCTGTAATTGATGAAAACGATAACCTCATTGCGTATGCGCCTTCATATCCGATTATAAGATATCAGCGATATTTACAAACATTCGGAGTAATAGACAAACCACTTCTCTCTGCCAGAGATTTAGGAGCTCCGAGATCATCTAAATATGACCACTATTATAATCCGAATCTTTCGCAAAAAAGAAAAATGAATCGGCAACCGAGAGTAATTAGGATATTTACGGGACAATCCCTTATTTCAAATACTCCACCAGACGAAAAACCAAGCTTAGATAAAAATGCGCCGGAATTTTTTCCGAAAATCTCCTAGCGCAAATAATAATCGGCCAAAAACTAACCTGAAAGCGGTGAACGACAAATTTTGCGACACCGCTTTTTTAATATCTGATCCGCTTACAGAACATTTTTAGCTTTTTCATAATTTGCCCAAGTTTTGAGTTCGTTTGCGATTGTATTCAATGTTGATTTTAGGGTACTTTCTGAGGAGACAAAATACGTTTTTCCGCCTGACAGAGTCGCACAATTGTCGATATTGCTGTAATCCGATGTATCATATGTTACTGATCTGCTATATATCGGAAAATGAGTTGAAGATGTCTGCCGTCTGTATTTGATTACATAAATACGCACGTCACTTCCGTATGTAGTTCTCAATTTCGTGCATGCGGCCGTTGTCAAATTTTTTACACCTGCTGTCGGAGTATCCGAACTTCCCTGATATCCATTTGCGGTTAAAACTCGATTTTTCGCTAAAGAAAAGCTCGTACTCCACACAGCCGCAATATTGTTATAGGATGATGAATATGGCTTCAACAACGTATATTTATTACTCGAACTACGTGTCAATGGCGAGAAAAGCCTTATACATCCTGTAAGATAGGTACTAGAATCAGCAACACTATAATCCGGCATTGTAATGTTACCAAACATCTTAGAATTTGCATTGAAAACGTGACTGATATCCGAAGCATATCCCCCTGAATTATACAATGTCGGATAAAAACTGCTGGTATTCATTGTACGATATCCTGTACTTGTGCTGTAATTGCCATAACTTCCGGAATACAAACTAATATCTGTCGGTAAGGAGATCGTTACATTTCTCCAATTAATCGTCCTTGCATTTGAAAAAGATGGCGTATAATTTACTGTTGGTTCAGCTGAAGTAAGTTTTACGTTCAGAAGCACGATATTACTTGCCGAAAGCTCGATTTCATATAGGTTGTTGCTGCTATTGTATGTTAAGTCTGACGCACTGATATTTTTCGTATATTTGCTTCCTCGATATGCCGTTGTTCCGGCGAAAGTTCCGCTACTGACTGTCGGAGAGCAGGTAAACTCGACAGTCATATCCCCCCTGTAAGGTGTCTGCAGTTTTCCGCTTCCAGATGAAACAATATATAGCCCCCAACCAGCGTTTGTCGTGTAATTTCTGCTTCCGTAAAAGGTTGAGGATATATACCCTCGCTGCGAGTATGGACTAGTCGTAAAATCAATGAGATCATAGCAATAAACTGACGGCGTGTCGTACAATGTTGCCGCAAATGTGCCCGAATGGCTGCTGCTGGTGAGCCCTGACTGCGTCTGATAGCGATAATATGGCGAAGAATAGCTTAAACTTGATGAAGAAATTTTGTAAATTGAACTCCCAAGCCCATAAATAAGATCCCGATGTTTTGAATTTCTTATGTAGGCACGGTAACGAGTCCGGTATTGTGTACAGCTGTAAGAATTGCAGCTGTATGGATTACAACTATAACTACGTGATTTTGTGCACGAATAAGTATAAGTTTCCGTATTAGAACAAACACTTGAAGTACTCATTATATCCATTCTATTAGGTTTGCCTCCTGAAACGTAATCTAATGTTATTGTTTCATATCCACGGCCCCCTAAACAGGAAGAACCTGATCCTGATTGCCATCCTGACATTTCAGAAGCATTTATATAAAGCCAGCCTGCTCCTGATTTTGTGTGTTGTTTACTTCCTAATTTTATAGTTCCTCCACTTGTTGGAAAGTAAAAATCTAATCTGCATCTTGTAGGGACATCAACCCAATTACCCGATCCGCGCGTAGTTATAGCATAATAAACACCGTTCGTAAAAGCTTTACCAAACTCAAAATTATATATATAGTAATTCGTTGATCCGCATGCATAATATCCACCAGTATTCCTAGTCCCTGTACACGTACCAGTATAATTCTCATAGCACGTCTGATAGCATGTGCTGTAGCATGTGCCTGTATATGACTCGCTGTAGCTTTCCGTTGTCCAAGAGAGATATGATCCCGAACTTGAACCTGTTATATCCAAATTGTTGTAATATAAAGTGCTTTTATCTATGCTCGACATTACATTGCTTATTTCCGCTGAAACCAATTTAAGATTTGTTATATCAAACTCTACATAGTAATTACCATTCGAATCAGTTGAGGTAATTTTAGATGGATCTATAATTATTGACGTTCTTTCATCTATATAGTGCGGACTAGCATCAGATAAAACATTTCTAAATGTAAGTATACTCTGTGTCGGAAGAACTTCTGAGGTGTAAATTGCTCCTGAATTTCCAACACATATGAACATATCTTTTGGAGCATGATATAATATATGATTTGTTGTATACTTGTTTGTACTAAGGCTTAAGGTTTTTTCCCAATTTACCAAATCGGTACTAAGATAAAAATCTGTACTGTTCCCCCATTGTACTATATATCTTCCACTTCCATATGTTAAAGCAGCTCCATTTAAATTGGTACTTGTATCAACATATTGTGAAGTCCAAGTACTTCCATTGTTTGTACTTGTAAGAATCCTTTTATAATCCCCCAAAACTACGAATTTATCTCCTGTATATATGCTATGAAGAAGCCAATTACCATTACCAGTTGATGAAATTCCTCCTGGACTACTTATCGTACTCCAACTTGTACCATTTGAACTTCGAATAATAAGAGCACCTATTCCAACCGCAATAAAATATCCGTTAGCATATGATATACTAACCAATGGATATGAAAAATTACTCTGAACTGTACTCCAAGAAGTTCCATAAGTACTTCTTATAATAACTCCATTACCTGAACTAGCAGATGTTGTAGTACCTCCAACCGCCCAAAATTGCCCATTAACAAAAACCAACCGTCTAAGACTACCTGTACAAGGTGTGCTATATCTTGACCAATTTGTTAAATTAGAACTTACAAGTACGCCTTCGTTACCAATAACAGTAGCCACATAGTATCCATTTCCATATTCTATATCACTAACGCTATCACCTGACGATATTAACTCTGATGTCCGTACTGTCCAATTTATTGCATCAGTACTTGAAAGAATTACACCTCAATCACCTCCTGCTAAAAATACACCATTACAATATTTCACACAGTCTAAATCATAAGAAGTACCACTTGTTCGCTTCACCCATTGTAACGATGACGATGTATTTCTTTTATCTACAACCAGTCGCAAATATCTTCTTTTTGGAAATGTCAATCGACAAGTTGCATTTCTAGGACATTCGTAAAGACTTGTGCTCGAATCATAAGATACAGTTCCACTTTGAGTTGTGTATTTCAATATCTTCTTTGGTCCGGCAATGACGCTGCTGCTGTATGCTGTGCCGTCTAAATATCTTTTGCTTGTATCTCCGTAATTTATTGAAAAATCAATTTTATCGCTTTCGACTGTCGGGAATTCAGAGGCATCGTTGTCGAATCCGAGGTAAGTCAGCTCGCCGGGTTCGAAATGGTCGGGTTTATTCACCAGCAGTATGATAGCTTTTTTACGTCCTGAAGTAGTCTTGGATTGTCTCGAAAGAACAGCTGTAGAAGCTGAACTTGCTGAATATGTGCCTGTTCCTGAAACTGCAGCGCATTGTGGGTCATTTGTCCAGCTTTGGAAGAAATTCATAGCCCATTCGAGCGGAAGGAAGAGAAAATTCGACACATTTCGTGTATCGGCAATCGGATAAAGAGCATTGCACATCTCGTAAATTTTCACCAGATCGGCTGTCGGCTCGATGATGTAATACGGATTCGGCAAAAAGTGCGTGCAAGCTCTCTCGCAACGCATAGCCAGCGTATTAGCATAACCTCCGTAGCACGGATTCAGGTTCATTCGCAAATATTTGTAGGCGGCACTGGTAGTCGGATCATTCGTGTAATTCAAATATCCTGAGTAATAGTAATTATTACCATAGCTAGAACCTGTACTTTGAGAGCCTCGTCGGAACATTATCGGGCATCCCGTAAGATATCCGCCCCAAAAATACGGAGTATCCGTAGTAGGTAATGTATCATTTGAAACAAGAGCTCTTGTCTTGTAATCTTGCGTTAATTTCGCATCTTTTTCACCGCTGGTAGCATATAGGCAAGCCCCGATCATTTTCTGAACTGTAGTCGATGTATCGATGAATTTTGGAAAAGCTACTGTCCAGCTTGTGGCTCGGTTAAGCGGAATCGATAATTTCGCAGAATATGGTATTAAAGATACGTATACGCCATTTGTATGATAAAAATTATCTTTTATGAAATTTTTGCAGGCTTGTCCCATTTGATACAGCGGTGTACTGCCGACCGAACTTGCGGGAGAGACCACAACACTGCTGCTGTAGTATGGTGTTCCAGCTGTATCCGAGGCTGCGTCACGATTATTGACATTACAGGCGGCACCATTAACAGGAATCGCTAAAACTATGTCTAAATTGCATTTAGCCGGAACCGCATAACCAACTTGATTATTCGTACGAACCTTAATTTTGTCGTCTTGTATCATGACCTGGACATTATCAGTTTCCAAAGGTATAGTTTCCAAAGGTACATCTCTTTTCTGATATTTTAAGGTACTAGTTGATATAGATGTCATATAGAAATAAGGTAAACCGGAAAATGATGTAGATTTTGGACTATATGTAAAATCTGTAGTATTCGATGTACTAAATAACTTCATTATAACCATAGAATGCGTATGACATCCTGGAAAACAATAGGTATTATTTGGATGCGTCCGACTTCCATAAGTATTATTTTGATCACTGGTTAGAGAAGGACAAGCATCTTGGAAAATATTGTGTTGTTGTAATACGAATTGTTTGTTCGCTAATTTAGTTTCATCCATTTCATCAAAGATACTTTGCCGCAAATTCGGAGCACTGGCTTTATCTACAGATGTCCACAAAGCATAGTATGGATTCCATAAAGTTCCTCCACTCTCTCTTTGTATGTAATAGTCGGAATAATATTTATTGGTTGCTGTATAATTCACTTGCTTTGCTTCAGAATTATTAGAAAAAATTGAAATTCCTAATTTATCAGATAAACTTATCCCTGGAACAGTGGAGCTTAATATACTTTTTGAAAATGCGGGATGGTTATTATAGACGGCATCGGCAACTTTGTAGATTCCATCTCGTTGTTGGCCAAGCGTTAGACCAGGATTCCAGTTTTTAGCGACTTCGAGAGCCGCTTCTCGAGCACAACGTTTAGTAATTTCATCGATTACAGTTGTATCTTTTATAGCTTTATCTTTTGAGTGAAATAATTTTTCAGAATAAGTGATACCAGCAAGAACTATCGGCAAAAAGCAGGCTACGATGATCATAACGTAACCTCTACGGTTCTTAATAGACAGACGTAGTCTTTTCAAAAAACAAAAAGCATTATTTAGGATATTTTTTAATAATCTATTTGCCATAAAACATCCGTCAAAAAATATTTGTAACAATATAAATCGAAATATATCAATATTTATTTAAAATTTGATTAACAAAAAAGCTACTTCCGAAAAGTAGCTAAAAATTTGATTAATGTGACAATTTTTTACGGATTATCAACTTAATAACTTTAAGAATTTCTTCTCAAAAAAGCCGGAATTTCCAAATCATCTTCTTTGGAAGCTGTTGGCGCATTTTTTGAAGCTTGATTTGTCATCGATGAAGAAGATGCCTCCTCTTTGTGAGGATGAAATGGTCTACGAATACCTGTCAAACGCTCAAACAAAGACGGTGATTTTTTCTTCGGAGCTTCTTGAACCGCAGGTTGTTCTGATGAAGACGCTTTATTGCTTACAACCCCAAGAATAGGCGATGGTTTATCTGCGCTATTCACATTTGCATCACCTTCAGTAGATTGCGGTTGAGATAACGATTTTTCTGTTTCAGAATTATTTACCATAGAAATGTCAGATGATGAAATTCTACTGTCTTTTGCGATAGCGCTAACTGAAGATTCTTCATATTCACGCTTTTTTTGTTCTACCGCAGCAGCATCAATACCTGTCGCAACAACAGAAACTCTCATACGACCATTCATTTTTTCATTAAACGTTGATCCGAAAATAATATTAGCTTCAGGATCAACTTCTTCTCTAATTCTATTGGCAGCTTCATCAACTTCGTACAAAGTCATATCATATCCGCCGGTTATGTTGATAAGGATTCCACGTGCACCTTTCATAGAAACATCATCTAACAGAGGATTAGATATAGCAGCTTCTGCGGCATCAATTGCCCGACGTTCACCTTCAGCGTCACCAGTGCCCATCATTGCCTTACCCATCTCGCTCATAACAGTTCTGATATCAGCAAAATCAAGGTTAACTAATCCAGGCATTACCATTAAATCAGTCACTCCTTGTACACCTGAACGCAATACATCATCAGCCATTTTAAACGCATCCGCAAAAGTCGTTTTTTCATTAGCAACTCTAAACAAATTTTGATTAGGAATGACTATTAAAGTATCGACATATTGCTGCAACTCATCAATACCACGCTCAGCAGTACGCATTCTGTTTGTACCTTCGAAATGAAATGGCTTTGTAATAACACCGATAGTTAATACTCCATGTTCCTTTGCGATTCTTGCTATGACAGGAGCAGCCCCTGTACCTGTACCACCGCCCATTCCAGCTGTGATAAAAACCATATTGCTATTTTTTACATATGAAGTTATCTCTTGAACAGCTTCTTCAGCAGCGGCTCTTCCTACATCAGGCCTTGCACCGGCTCCAAGACCGCCAGTTATTTCCAATCCCAATTGAATACGTCTTTCACACAAAGATTGTAACAATGCCTGTGCATCCGTATTAGCAACGACAAAATCAACCCCTTCAAGATTAGATTTGATCATATTATTTACAGCATTGCCGCCAGCACCACCAACACCGAAAACTGTTATTTTTGGCTTTAACGCAGATTCTTCAACGGCATGAGTTTCTTTCAGAAAATCAACTTGCTCGCCTGATTTTTCAACTTTATCTTCAACGGTGTCAGTCATAATCTATGAATTCTCCAAATACTCTAATTATTAAACAAATCTCCAATTCATGCCATATTACAGCATATTTATCTATTTTACCAGTTATTTTCGAACCAATTTTTTATTTTTTTCCAGATTTTTCTTCTGATATTACTATTAATCGCATTTTGCCTATTTAAAAATGTGTATTCTGATATACCCGCAAACTTTATCATACCAAAAGCAACTGAAAAATCATTTTCAACCTCTATTTTTGTATCAATTCCATGGGTACCGGTATGCTTAACAATGACATTTCTATTTAAAATTTTTGCGGAAAAATCTTTGATTCCCGTAAGTTGGCTACCACCGCCTGTTATTATGACAGAACAATTTGCAAAATCTTTTTTGAAAATAGAATTATTTATTTTTGCGTTTACAGCGTTCAATATTTCTTCTACTCTTGGCTGAATAATACTGTTTAAAGTCTCTTTAGTAATTTGTTGCAGATCAATTATATTTTCATCTTCCAAAACCGGAATTAATATATTGCCTTTTTCATCATCAATAGAAACGAATGCTGCTCCATGTAATGTCTTTATTCTTTCAGCACTTGCTTTTGAGATATTTAAACAAAAAGAAATATCATTTGTTATATTACTACCCCCAATCGGTATAATTTCCGATCCACAAAAAACTCCATCATAAAAAAAAGCGATAGAAGTAGTTCCTGCTCCAAAATCAATAACAATATTGTTAATACGTGAATTATTATCATCACATACACATAAACCTGACGCATAACTCGATAAAACCATTCCATCAAGATCAAGATGACATCTTGAAAGACAAGATAGCAGATTATTAATTTGATTTTTAGGAGCTGCGACTAAATTTAAATTGACAGAAATGTCATTGGCAACCATACCTATAGGATCTTTTATTCCCATCAATGAATCAACGGAAAACATTATAGGAATCGCATGAATAATGTCATAATCATCATTTTCAATTCCATTCAGCGATAATAACTGCATAACATTTTCATATTTCACAATTCTACCACCGATATGAGCTTTTGCTGAAACAATAGTAGATTTTATATCTTTTCCCGATATACTGACATATACGGATTTTACTCGAAAATCAGCCGCATTTTCAGCTATTTCTACCGCCTTAGCAATTGATCGCTCTACAGATCTTATATCCGTAATAACTCCGGATTTAACTCCGAGACAAACACAATATCCCGTTCCCAGAATAGAAAAAGTGCCGTCGCTTGCTACATTAGCAATACAACAACATACTTTTGTGCTTCCTATATCAAGTACTGTTACGATACTTCCTGTTTTCATTAATCTTTTACACTTTCTATATTATTCTTCTTACCTATAATTACTCGATCTGGAATTCGCAAATCGAGATACATAATATCATTGTTGAAGAAACCATTGCTATCAGATATTTCATCTAATATACCAAACGCTTGTATTAATCCACGTTCCGGTAATTTAACGATAATGCCTCTGTTTATTCTGATATTCCATCTACGTTTACCGACTCGTACAGCAAAAATTAATTGTCTTCTTATTTTGGGAAATCTATCTATACAACGTAAAAAATGGTCAACTTCTTTCTCTGCCCCTTCTCCTACAATAATTGGAAGATTACTGAAAGTCCCAATTCCGTCATTTTCTAAAACAACTCCGTCATTATCAACCAAATAAAGTTTCTGTTTCGTCTGCAAAATAGCAATTGGAGTTCGTTCCGCAATTCTCACAGAGATTTTCCCCGGAAGTTTTCTTTGAACTATAACTGACTTAACCCAAGATAACTTTTCTAAACGTTCTTTTATTTCTTTTATCGGAGTAGAAAATACGCTGTTTTTGTAACGCAAACCAGATGATTTCAACAAAAGAACCTCTGGAACATGCTCATGCCCATCAAATTCAACTTTTTTTAAACTGAAATAATTCTTAGTATTATTTACGAAATTATCTTTTAAAAAGAAAACAGCACAGAACAAGCCGGTAAAAAAAACAATCCACCAAAAAAGGTTATTTTTCAGCAAAAATTTCAGAAAATATATAAATTTTGATGGCGTTTTTTGCTCACGCTGAGATGAAGATTTCTTTTTTTCATTCACAGAACCACCCATAATTTATTTCCTGATCAATTATTTCCACTTGTCGGCCAATGCTGACATTATCAGCCCACAGCTTACCATAAACGTTAGCATTGAGCTACCTCCGTATGATAAAAATGGTAACGGAATTCCCACAACAGGAAGAACCCCCATTACCATAGCGATATTTACAAATACATGTAAAAACAATAATACGCCTAATCCACCACACATTAGCTTAGCAAATACTGTTTTTTCTCTAACAGCAATCCAAAAAAAATAGGAAATAAGAAAGATAAAAAGCAAAATTATCAAGCAGCCGCCTATGAATCCGAATTCTTCAGTTATTGTTGTGAAAATAAAGTCTGTATTTTTTTCTGGCAGAAAATCTAATTTACTTTGCGTACTACATAAAAAACCTTTTCCCCAAAAACCGCCTGACCCGATTGCTATTTTTGACTGCAAAACATGATATCCTGTTCCGCAAGGATCACGATCTGGATCTAAAAAAGTCAGAATTCTATTTTTTTGATAATCATGAAGAAAAAACCAACTAAATGGGCATGAAAATATCCCCATACCAACTATAGTTGCGAATATTTTTTTTGGGAAACCAGACATAAATACAATACTTATTCCAGTACAAAATATAAGAAAAGCGCTTCCAAGATCGGGTTGTTTCAAAACCAATAATGAAGGAAATAAAATAAGAAGTATTGGAATATAATGATTTTTCACTTCGCTGATTTCAGACGATGTCAGTAATGAATAGTATCGAGACAATGCTAAAATAAGTGCTATTTTCATAGGTTCAGATGGTTGAACGGTTAATATTCCTAAATTAATCCAACGTTGTGCACCAAGCCGAATTATTCCAAGCAATTCCACTATTATCAAAGCCAGCAAAGCGAAAACGTAAAAGACATAAGCGTAGTTATAAAACATTTTTAAACGACATGATGATATCGCAAACAAAATTACAAATCCTGAAATAATACGTAACAAATGTTTTTTAACAGATACACTGCATTCACCATTACTTGCGCTAATTTGTCCTACTAATCCTATTAACAGCAGAAAAATTAACAAAACAAACAGAATCTTAAATTCATTTGGAAATAACTGAAATCTAGCCTTATTTAATCGACTCATCTTTTTTCCACCGAATTAAAATTATCATGAAAATTTTTCGTATTTGCTGTATTCCTAACATCTTGCATAGACATCAGCTTATCAAATACCTGTCTAGCAATAGGGGCAGCTGTCGCTGATCCACTGCCTCCATGTTCTACCATAACTGCCACAACATAACGAGGATGTTCATATGGTGCACAACCAACAAAAAAAGCATGATCTCGAAAATGCCAAGGAAATGCATTTTGACTCATACCAGCCTCACCTTTTCGTATTTTTCGTACCTGTGAAGAGCCTGTTTTTCCTGAAATCCCATATGCAGTTTTACAGGATCGAGAAGCTGTACCACCGGCATTACATACTTGATACAAAGCGGATTTTATAACTTCAACATTCGCTGTTCCTATTGGATCTACCCTTTCATCATTGAATCTTCTTTGACTACGTATAAGCAAAGAGGGTCTAAAATTATAGTTATTCGTATAGATTTTTCCCATCATTGTTGCTGATTGTATCAAAGTTGCTAATAAAGCCCCCTGTCCTATTGCCGTTATAATTGTTTCATATGGTTTCCATGATTTGCCATATCGAAGCAATTTCCATTGCTTACTCGGAAGAAGACCGGAACTTTCATTTGGAATTTCTATACCGGTTTTAGATCCATAGCCAAGTTTTTGCGCATATTCAACAATAGCGTTTATTCCAAGCTTTTTAGCAACCTCAAAGATATAACAATCGCAAGAAAACCTTAAAGCGTCATAAGCATTTATTTTTCCATGTCCTGAACGCTTCCAACAATGAAAAGTGTTTCCATCAAGAACCACTCCACCAGAGCAATAAATTGTATCTTTAGGAGAGATTACTTTTTTTTCAAGCGCAGCTAGTATTGTAACTATTTTAAATACAGAACCAGGAGGATATATTCCACCAATTGCCCTGTTAATTAAAGGTTTTAAAGGATTATTTAAAAGTTTATTCCATTCATTTTGCGATATTTTTGAAGTAATAGGATTTGAATTGAACCCAGGAACAGAGACTAAAGCTACAACATTGCCATTTGTAATATCAAGTACAACACATGCTCCGGCTTTTTCAGCAGAAAGCAGATTGTAAATAAATTTCTGAATCTCTGAATTTATCGTAATAATTATATCCTCACCATCAACCGGAGACACTGAATCTATTACACGCATTTTTTTCCCAACGGAATTTATTTCTATCTTAACATTTCCCGGAATACCAACCAGTTGATCATCAGCAAAAGCCTCTATTCCTGTTTGCCCGGTTAAAGATTGAAGATAATTCTTATTCTTCGTCGTATATCCGATAACATGACAGAATTCTATAGGCATGAGATATTCACGAATAAAACTATTTTCAATAGAAACATGATTTAACTTATAGAAAATCATCGCTATTTTTGAATATTCATCCCAAGACAATTCATCTTTCAACAAAATTGGCGTATATTTCGGTTTGTTTTTTCTGGATTCAAATAATTCTGTTTTTTCCGCATCAGTTATATTGATTTTTGAAGCTATTAAATCAAAATTTTTAGTAAATGTTTCAATATCGCAAGATTCAATCGACAAACGATAACGCTGGCGATTTTGAGCAACAACCTTTCCGTCAGATGTAATAATTCTTCCACGCCTTTGTACTATCGGATATACTCTAATTCTATTTTTATCCGAAAGTGTTGCGTATTTTTTTGATTCCAGTATTTGTAATACAAATAATTTACCTACAAGAATTAATAGAAACGCAAGAGAAATGAAAAATACAAAACGCACTGTTTTTTTGAAGCTGTATTGTGTATCGATATTCTTATTTATCATAATCAGCCTTTTATTTTTCGATTAACAAAAGCTATAGAACAATATAGACAGCACAAAAAAACAGCTACTGCGATATGTTCAAAATGCATGGATAAATCAAAAGATTTTCTAAGCAATACGGCAGTAATAAAAAAACACATGACCTCTGAAGCTATCATAAGCAAACAAAAGAAGTATATACCGAATATTATTCTGCTGTTTAATAAAAGTATTCGAAATTGAATAATAGCTAAGTATATAAACAAAAATTGGAAAAAAGATATCCCTATGAATTGAGTATTGTAAATATCTATAAATGTACTAATAACAAATATTGTTGAAATATTAATTAAATAAGGTTTTGATAATGTAAATAAAAATATAAAGCAGCAAAAAGCTGATATTGTAAAATCAGAAGATATTAAAGATAAAACGAAAAAAGGTATCGAAACCCTGCATATATTCCAAAAAGTTACCGCAAATGTAGATATTCTTGCTATCATTTATTCTTTAAAATACATACGTAATGAAGAGCGTTAAAGTTAACAAACGGTTTTATCAACATCGCTCCGTGTTTTTCAAAAACTTCCCCAACAGGAATTTTATCACATTTTGGATTTTCTAAGTATGCCGTTTCAGCTATATCGCCTTCTTTTATCATTGTGTCTTCATTTTTCATGGAAATACTGAGATTTTCAGAATTATCTCCGCTTACAATAGCGTTAATCTGATCTTTTCCTATTTTTACGGAAAGTTTGGAATTTGTATCCGTTATTAACAAAACAGTACTCCAGTCTTTCTGAACATCGGAAATTCTACCGATAAATCCTTTGTGATTTCTTACTATATCATCGATTTCTACACCATCCGCAGAACCAACGTTTAATACACATGAACGAATATAGTCATTTGAAAAAACGCTTATGATTTGAGCTATTAATATTTTTTGCTGTATGTTTTGTTTTAACTCAAGCAGTTGTCTTAACTCTGAATTTTCACTCTCAAGATGTTTTAAATTCTCTATTTCATATAGTAATTTCTGATTTTTTTCGTGAAGTTTCAGTATTCTTCTATTGTAATCATGATTCATAAAAGATTTAAAATCAGCAAATGCATTTTTCATATTATCGAAGCTATTTGCATAATTTACAGTCGATTTAATAATCAAATGTCTTGCAGTATCAGCAAATTCTGTTTTAAAAAAATTCATTAGCGCAATAAGGACAGTACATAATACAAGCGGAAATATCAGTTTTTTTCTTTCTAAACTTCTGAAAAAAATTGAACGTTTACCCATTTTATTCGATGTAATCCATAATTGTGATATAAAAATACCAAAAAAATGAAAAAACCTCTAGCCAAATGTGATTTTTTTTGGTATTTGTATAGATGTGTTCCTCGGTAGCTCAGAGGTAGAGCAAGTGGCTGTTAACCACTGGGTCGGCGGTTCGAGCCCGTCCCGAGGAGCCATTTTTGTATCTGCTGTTATCTATCCTTTTATGATTATCGAAGCAAAAAGTAAAACATTCCTTGTCGGTGAATATTGTGTAATGTGTGGAGGACCTGCGATTCTGCTATGTACTGATCCTCAATTTCAATTACTTATACAAAACAACATCAATAACTCAGACTCAATAATTAGCGGAATTTCAAAGCAATCACCAACATTTGAATTTTATCAAGCGAACAGAAACTCTTTTCGAAATCTATCTATAAAATTTATCGACCCACATAAGGGCATGGGAGGATTTGGAGCATCAAGCGCACAGTTTGTGCTTATATATAAGCTATATAAACAATTACAAAAACAAACAAAAAAATCCGAAATCGATTCAGAAACAGAAATAGATATTGCGGCATTTCTTGAAACATACCGTGAATTGTTTGGACAAGGACATTCGATAAAACCAAGTGGAGCAGACTGTGTCGCACAGATACATAATAATCATATATATTTTAATAGCAGTAATAACTCAGTTATCCATTTGAATTGGAATTTCAAGAACATAGATTTTTTAATTTTCAGAACCGGTTATAAAATTGCTACTTATAAACATCTCAAGAATATTTCGCCAGATTTTTTGTATAAAAATTGTGATCAGTTGAGTAAAATCGTAGATAAAGTCTTTAAAGCTTGGATATCCGATGAAATATATTCATTCTCAAAAGGGATTATGGAATTTTTCTTTACATTGGATGAATTAAATTTAGTCACTACAGAAACAAAAAAATTAGTTGAGCAAATATTGAAAATAGATGGAGTATTAGCCGCAAAAGGTTGTGGAGCCATGTCAGCGGATACTATTGTTGTTATTTTCGAAAAACAATCAAAAAATAATATTCAAAAAATGATAAAAAATATTATAAAAATAAAAGCAGATTAGAAAATATTAATAGAATATTTGTATTTATGATGTATAAATATATATTATTGCGATCGTGATTTTAAATTTACCGGAGTATATGATGAAAACTAAGATTTCTGGATTTCCTGAATTTTTACCTAATGAACAGATAGTATTTAACACTATTAAGGATTCTATTAAGGAACATTTTGAGTCATATGGTTTCATCCCTATGGATACTCCGGCTGTTGAACGAATTGAAACCCTTCTATCTAAAGGAAATGATAGTGAAATATACGGAATTTATCGTCTGGCTGATAATAATTCCAAAAAAAGTCTGGGATTGCGATTTGATTTAACTGTGCCATTCGCTCGTTATGTAGCTTCATATTATGGAGAAATGACATTTCCGCATAAGAGATACCAGATAGCACCGGTTTGGAGAGGTGAACGCCCTCAATTCGGAAGATATCGGCAATTTTATCAGTGTGATATGGATGTTATTGGAGAAGAAAGTTTATCTTTCGCATATGATGCGGAAATAATAAAATTACTTACAGAAATATTACAAGATCTTAAAGCTCCTGATTTTACAACGTATATAAACAATCGAAAAATTTTAAGCGGATTCTTAAAACAAATTATTGGTGAAAAAGATGTAGATGATAAAATTATCGAATGTATGCGTCTTATAGATAAAATGGACAAAATATCAGTTGATGAATTTTGGAAATCGATAAGTAATTTTGGAATTTCCGACGAAAATGCAACAAAATTAAAATCGTTTCTTGAAGTTGATAAAAGAGGATCAAACGAAGTAATTTTGAGAACATTAAAGCCGTTAAATTTCAACGAAGAATACAATACAGGCATCAATGAGCTTGAAGAAGTAATTTCTTTACTGAAAAAAGTAGGTTTAGAGGATTCTTACGTAAAAATTTCAACAAAACTTGCCAGAGGATTATCATATTACACAAGTACTGTATTCGAAACAGTATTTAATGATCTGAAAAATGTCGGAAGTATCGGAGGTGGCGGACGTTATGATGATTTAACATCCAAAATATCCGCAGATAAGAAATTCGTTGGAGTTGGAGCATCTATTGGTATATCAAGATTAATTCCGAAACTCATAGAACGAGGTATAATAAAATGCGAAAAATCCTCTACGGCTCAATTGTTAGTCACCGTACAAAATCGTAAATTTCTCAGCACTTATATGAAGCTTTCAAACTCATTTAGACGCCTTGGTATTAAGACTGAAACATATTTGCAAGATAAACCATTAGGTTCTCAAATTGGATATGCAAGCAAAAAAGGAATCAAATATGTACTGATAGCAAATGAGGTCGAGTTACTGGATAATAAAGCAATCATTCGAAACCTTGAAACGAGAGAACAATCAGTAATTCGTACAAAATTCATGGGAGCTGAAGTATTAAGCTTATTTAGATAACATTTTTAGTTGATAAAATAATGTAGCATCTTAAAAGGCTTTTCTCGTAATAGATTTGTTTTATTTATTTTTACAAAAACAGTAAAATGGAACGCTAATAAGGAACATAACAGTACAAATAAATACAAGCTGCTCTCCTGATCCGATTACAGCAACAAATGTATATAAGATTGAGATGAAACCGATAATCGGTAGAAATATTTTTTCAATTAACGAAAGTTCACGCTTTTTTTGAATTGCAAGATAACAAAAAGCAATCGCTGAATAAAAATATGGCAACAACATAGCAAGAACAGAGACTTCTATTAAAAGCCGTACATATTCAACCAACGATGGCTGATATGTTAATAAAAATAAAAGAGACATCAAAATACTGCCAACTATTACGCCATAAGGTGCCCCATTTTTATTAGTTTGCATAAATAATTTCGGAAACAAACCTTCCTTTGCTGCAGCATATGGCACTTGTCCCTGTATCAGGATCCATCCATTTAATGAACCGTATATGCCGGCTAATCCTGTAATAATCATCGCTATATATCCCCAATTTCCCCATATTTTTTTAGCAGCGTCGACATACGGAGCTTTGGACTGTAAAAGTTCTTCATGAGGAATCAAACCTGATATAACAATAGCACCGCAAATATACACAAAAGCTGTTATTAGAACACCATATATTGTAGCAAGTGGAATTGTTTTTTTCGGATTCTTAACATTATTAGCTGGAATTGTCGCTGATTCCAACCCTATAAAAGCCCACAACAAAACCGTTGACATTTCACCTAGCGCTGATAGAGAAGATTTTGTATTAATTCCTGATATGCTCATAATTTGCGAAAAATCTACAAAAAAAATCCCAATAAAAGCAATTGTGACAAGCGGAACAACCTTTATAAGTACAATCAAAACTTGAAAAAATGTAGACTCCTTCATTCCAATCATATTGATACAAGTAAACAAAATGATCACTATTAAACCAAAACTAATCGCAAATACCTCATTTGCAACAAGATCAGGACAGAATACTGACATATATTGCATACCACCGACTAACAGCGATACACTTCCACACCATGCGCTAATCCAATATCCCCATGCCATTTGAAATCCGATAAAATCTCCGAAAACATGACGAGCAAATGTATAAGGACCGCCGGCTTTCGGTATCCACATACTTAATTTTGAGAAAACAAGCGCAAGAGCTAATGCTCCTATGGTAGTCAACACCCATCCAATAATTGATAAGCTACCGTAAGGAGCTAATATCGCAGGTGCAAGAAGGACTCCAGAACCAATCATATTTCCAGCAACAAGAGAAGTTGTTCTTACCAAGCCAATTTTGGAATTATCAAGGCTTTCAGTATGATCATTGTCTTTCATTTTTACCTTCATATTTATTATCTACTTTTTCCATTTGATATGATATTAGCTTATCTTTCTTTTCCATCATTTCCTCATAAGAAAATGATTCCTGATTTACATCTGGTAACTCTGGAGTATCGTATAATGAACAGGAATTTAATATCAGAAAAATTGAAAAAAATCCAAAAATTGTTAGCGTTTTCAATAAAAAATTATTCATAATCTTATCACATCACTTTATTAGCTGATTTTATGATTGTAAGCAATCTGGTTTTCAGAGACTCTATTTTTGCTGATGACGGTTTCTCGATATAACATTTTTGGCGTATTTGGGCTGTAGGATAAATATTTTCATTTTTAATTAATTCTGTTTTTACGAATTTACCGGCAGCAGTTACGGCATTTGCTCGAGATGTGCTATTTGTAACATATGCTATTACTTGAGGATGAAACAGAAATCTAAAAAATGCATAGGCATTATTTACATGTTTCGCTTTTAATGGAATAGCCGCCACATCAACCCACAATGAAGCACCTTCTTTCGGAAGAATGAATTTTATTTCAGCTTTTTTATTGGTCATACCTGATTTTATAATGTCCCCTGAAGTACTTAAAACCGCACAAGCGTTTTCAGTTGCTAAATCTTCAAAACCATACGACGTAAACTTTGCGATATAAGGTCGGATTTTCTTTAATTGTTCCGCTGCTTTTTTTATATCTTCTTCTTTTTCACTTTCAGGATTAAGACCAAGATAGGCCATTACCGCCGGAAAAAGTTCATCCGATGATTCATATACTGAAATTCTGTACTTACTTAATATTTTCGCATATTGGGGATCAAAAAGCAGTGCGTAACTATTCATTGGTGCATTTTTATCAAGTAATTCCACTGCTCTTTTTCTAATTCCGATTCCGGATATTCCGAATTGATATGGAACCGCATGCTGATTATCTATATCATATTTCGCAAGCTTTTCTAAAATATCTTTATCGAAAATATCATAGTTAATTTTTCTTTTATCGATTTTTTGATAAATATCAGCATTAAGTTGCCTAGAAAAATGAGGCCACGCTGTTGGAAAAACTATATCGTATTGAGCACCTCCGGCAAGTAACTTAGCTTCCAAAATCTCATTTGAATCAAACACATCGACTATAACACGAACTCCGCTGAGTTTCTCAAATAATTCAATGAGTTCATATGGAATATAATCAATACCAATATCTATATACAAGATTTTTTCAGAATCGAGTTTTCCAAAATCCTGATTTTTCAGAGTATTGTATAATCCAAGGCACGATTTATTTATTTTTATATCATTTGTATGCGAATAAAATCCATAAAAAACAAAAAAACAAATAATGAAAACGAATAATTTCTTCATATCTTTTTTGTATTTGATTTTTTCTGTGCTTGATCCTTATCATCAGCGATTTTTTTGCGATTATAACAATATGCGCCATATGGAATTGTTAAAAGATAAGCTGTTGTAAGAACACTTAAAGTAGTCCATGGAGCCGTTATAAGGCAAATAATTATTAAGCTAATAATAACTAACTCAGGAGAAGCAAAACCTTCCTTAAATTCTATCATTTTCGATGAAAAACTTCTGATTCTACTAATCATCATTAATCCTGAAAACAGAACACAGATGAAAATAAATAGTGGATTCAAAAATACTTCATTTTCTAAAGAAAAATAAAGAATCATAGGAAATAAAGCTATAACCGCACCAGCTGGAGCCGGTACTCCTGTAAAATATTTTTTCATCCAATCAGGTTGTGGCTCGTTTAATATTTGTACAGCGTTAAATCGAGCTAATCTAAATGCACAGCAAACTGCAAAAAACATACAAACTCCCCATCCAAGACCATCCATACGATACATAGAACGTAAAAAAAGAAGCAATGCGGGAGCTACACCAAAACACACTAAATCAGAAAGAGAATCCAACTCAGCTCCGAACTGAGATGATTGCCCGATCATTCTCGCAACTCGTCCATCTAATGAATCTAATAAAGCTGAAATCAATATACAACTTACAGCGATTTCCCATTTTTGGAATAAGCCAAATCGAATTGCAGTTAATCCAAAACAAAATGAGGCTATTGTTATAACATTTGGAAGCATTCTCATAACAGAACCCTTTTCAATCTTTTTTTCAGTGACCTCTTTCATTAAACACCTCTACCGCATAACCAAACAACAACTGAGTGTACCACTATATTTCACAGCGAACAACATTAGCTATAAAATGCAAAAAAATAAATGTTTATTTATAATATCAGTTATGCTTTAAAATTTGCAAGAATCGTCTCACCTGCTACAGTAACTTGACCATCTTCGACACAAACTTTTACATAATTAGGAAGATAAACATCAACACGACTTCCGAATCGGATAATGCCGACACGATCTCCCATTTCAAGCTCTTGTCCCTCAGTAATATCGCATCTGATTCTACGGGCGATTAATCCGGCGATTTGAACAAATACAACCTTCGTGCCATCTTTCATAGTCATATAAGTCGCTTGACGTTCGTTATACTCGCTCGCTTTATCTAAAGAAACGTTAAAAAACTTTCCTGGAATATATAAAATTCTATCAACAACCCCAGAAACTGGTGATCTATTAACATGTACATTCAAGATGCTCATGAAAATGCTGATTTTTTTCCATGTACCTTCTAATTCTAACTCAGCTGGCGGTTCACATTCAGAAATCCGTAACACAATACCATCTGCAGGGCTTATAGCTACCGTTTGAGATGATGGATGCACACGTTCAGGATCTCTGAAAAATAAAAGACAACCAACTGTAGCTAAAAATCCTAACCATCCCATATTGTTACCTATATGACCGAGCAAAATCGCTATTACAGCGGCAATTCCCGCAAATTTCCATCCATCTCGATCAAAAGGCAATCTAACATGTTTCATATGAATTCCTTATATTTATGTATATAACTACAGTCAGGCGGAGATTATAAACCAATATTGTAATTTTTGCAAATTTTCAGAATTTGTTAAGAATTGATATAAAAAAACCCCGCAAAAAAATTACGGGGTTAATAATGTTATTAAAGATAACGAATTAAGTTAAAATTTAGAATCCGTAATCACCCATTCCCGGACCGCCAGCTCCTGGCATTGGAGGTTCTGGTTTTTTCTCAGGTTTATCGGCAATCATACATTCTGTTGTCGCCATTAAACTCGCTATGGATGCTGCGCTTTGAAGAGCAATTCTGACAACTTTTACAGGATCAATGATACCCGCTTTAATTAAGTCTACATATTCACCTTTGCGAGCATCAAAACCATAGTTAAAGCTATCATTTTCAAGAATTTTTCCTACAATCAATGAAGCATCTAGTCCTGCGTTATTAATGATTTGACGAGCTGGAGCTTGAATTGCACGTTTCAAAATCTCAATTCCTAGACGTTCATCATCGCTCTTGTAAGACAAATTCGCCAAAATCTTTGTTGCTCTGAGCAAAGCAATTCCACCACCAGGTACGACTCCTTCAGCGACTGCCGCACGAGTTGCGTTAATAGCATCTTCGACACGATCTTTGCGCTCTTTTACTTCAATCTCAGTTGCACCACCAATTCTTATGACAGCAACACCTCCTGATAATTTTGCAAGTCTTTCTTGTAATTTTTCACGATCATAATCAGATGTTGTTTCTTGAATTTGGCTCTTTAATTGTCCGCAACGTGCTTCGATATTTTGCTTTTCACCGGCACCATCTACAATAGTCGTATTTTCTTTGTCGATAAATACTCTTTTAGCATTACCTAACATTGAAATATCAACATTTTCGAGCTTTATACCTAAATCTTCGCTAATAACTTGTCCGCCTGTAAGAATAGCAATATCTTCCAACATTGCCTTTCTTCTATCACCGAATCCTGGAGCCTTTACTGCAGCAACTTTCAAACCACCACGCAATTTATTGACTACTAACGTTGCTAGTGCTTCACCTTCAACATCTTCAGCTATGATAAGCAAAGGACGCCCTGACTGTGCAATTCTTTCCAAAACAGGAAGTAATGGCTGCAAAACTGAAAGTTTCTTCTCATGAATCAAAATGAATGGATTATCCAACTCACAAGTCATTTTCTCAGGATTTGTTACAAAATAAGGAGAGCAATATCCACGATCAAATTGCATACCCTCTACAACTTCAAGCTCTGTTTCAAGAGATTTAGCTTCCTCAACTGTAATAACACCTTCTTTACCCACTTTTTCAAAAGCTTGAGATAGCATCTCTCCAACAGATGAATCACCATTAGCGGAAATTGTTCCAATTTGAGCGATTTCTTCGTTTGTAGATATTTTTTTAGATACACTGTGAAGCATATCTGTAATTGCATTAACACCAAGATCAATTCCACGCTTCAAATCTATTGGATTAATTCCCGAAGCTACGACTTTCAAAGCTTCTTTTACAATAGATTGAGTTAAAACTGTCGCTGTTGTGGTTCCGTCTCCGGCAAGATCATTCGCTTTACTAGCCGCTTCCTTCACCATTTGAGCACCCATATTCTCGAATTTTTCAGTTAATTCGATTTCTTTTGCAACGCTAACACCGTCTTTTGTAATTTTAGGTGCGCCAAAGCTTTTTTGAATAACTACATTGCGCCCTTTTGGTCCAAGCGTTACTTTCACAGCATCTGCTAAAATATCAACACCACGCAACATTTTGCTACGAGCTTCACTGCCAAATTTCACATCTTTAGCTGCCATATTAAATCTCCCTATTTAATGCTACTATTTACGAATA